>JAKPEE010000078.1 GCA_029552125.1 Bacillota bacterium
AGCAAAAACAGGTGCTTGAACTACGTAAAAAGCTGGGTTTGATTCCCGAGCAGACATCTACGGATGATCAAGATCAAAAGAAGGATGGCAGTGCCGCTTGAGCCAGGCCGAGCTTTTTACAGACAAAATTGGACTTGACCAGAGGTGACCTTGAGGGACAATAACGGTATTGTCTTTCTTAATATAAGCGACGATGGCCGGGGGTTTGACCCTGACACCGTCCGCCGGGGTCACGGGCTTAACAACATGGCTGCCCGGGCGCGCCGTAGTGACGGCACCCTGCAGATCATTTCCATCCCGGGCCGGGGCACCACCATTACCGTTCAATTCCAGAAACCACTTTGAAAACCGCTTTAACCTCCCAACTCTCCCGGTTTTATTCTGGATTCTGGCTTCTGAATCCGAATTCCCTTTCCTCAAACAACCTCTTGAAACAAAAATCTTAATCTACTTAAGCTCGCCGAAGCCATTTATGCATATTTCTGTCGAAATTGTTCAAAATAAGGCATAAATGGACTTTGGGAGGCTTTACACATGGTTGATGTATTAGTGAGCTTGGCAGAAACCCGTGAAAATCTTTTACGCGAATATGTTATCGCCAGAGGTGGCGAGAAGGCTGCTATTTTGGCTAAAATTTTGGAAATTGAAGCGGAAATGGAGGAAGAAAAAAGCCGTCGCCGGTTAATCCGGACGTAAAGGGAAAAATTTAAGCGGTTATATTCAGAAATGTCTATCACGTTTCGGGCGGGTGTCAAAAAAGCCGGCCTGAAACTTTTTTATACAGGACTGCTCCCATTTGCCTGGCCCGGTAAAGTATAGTATCATTTACATCAGGAGACAGAGAGGATACAGGAGCGATCCGAATGAAGTTGACGTTGTCACAGTTGCGGCAAGGTTTTGCCGGTGCCGGTTATATTTGTGATGATAGTGTAGTATTAACGGTATACCTGGCCCTAACTTTGCAAAAACCTCTGCTGATCGAGGGAGCTCCCGGGGTCGGGAAAACTGAAATGGGAAAAGTCCTGGCCCGGATACTGAATACAACCTTGATTCGTTTGCAGTGTTACGAAGGGCTGGATGAGACCAAAGCCCTTTATGAGTGGAATTATCAGCGCCAGCTTTTGCGTATTCAAATGAGCAAAGATACAGCCGGGACAGAATTACAGGAAGAAGAACTGTTTTCCGCGCGCTATCTCCTGGAAAGGCCCCTTTTAAAAGCTATTCAGGCAGAACAAACAGTGGTTTTATTGATTGATGAAGTAGATAAATGCGATCCTGAATTTGAAGCGTTTTTATTTGAGGTATTATCCGATTTTCAAGTCTCCATACCCGAGCTGGGCACTATCCTGGCCCGCAATATTCCGGTGGTTGTCCTGACCAGTAACAGTGAACGGGAACTGTCAGACGGGCTAAAAAGGCGCTGCCTGTATCTTTATCTCGATTTTCCAAGTGTGGAGCAGGAAACCCGGATTATCATGGCCAGGGTCCCCGGGGTGGGTGAACATTTAGCCGAAAAGATAGCCCGGATCATCTCCTTTTTGCGCCGGCAAGATGAAATCAGGAAAAAACCTTCTATTGCCGAAACTCTTGATTGGGCCAGAGCGCTTTTGGCGTTAAAGCGGGACCGCCTTGATGGAGCAGTGGTGGCGGACACCCTCAATCTGCTGCTTAAAACCCATCATGATCAGCAGCTATTCCACAGCCGGATCGGGCCGGAAGGGATCAACAGGGCCCTTTCCCACCCCCACGTGGAGGAGGGCGGTTGCCGATGCCGTTGATGAGCGCAACTCCTGCGGCACAACTGGAAGCGCGCCTGGCCGGTTTTGCAGCCCGCCTGCGCAAGGCGGGCCTGCCTCTTGGTACGGCAGAGCTTCTGGACGCCCTTCGAGCGCTGCAGTATGTTGATGTTTCCCAAAAGAGTATGGTAAAGACTGCTCTGAAGGCAACCCTGGCCAAAAACAAGAACCACCAGGCGCTGTTCGAGCGCATATTCGAAGACTATTTTATCCCCCCGGAAGAGCACAGCCTTCGTGCCCGGGAAGAAGCCCGCCGCAGGCATAAACTCGAACTGCGCTATGAGGAAGCAGCCCGTTCCCTTCAATTTAAGGGTGAAACCCTGAGGCTTTCCACTGAGGAGATGTTGCTTTATACCTCCCTGCCCGAGGAGCAGCGCCGGGGGTTGCTTAATTTTGTCCGCCAGACGAATGAGGGTAAAAATGTGGGGCCCCAGTTTCGTCCCCTTCTAGAAACAGTGGTCAAGGGGCATCTCAGCTACTGGCGCAGCCGCATGGAACGGTCTGAACCCGGTGCCGGCGGCTCCGGTGCAGCCAATTTCGGCGGGGCGGGAAGCGGTTCCGGGGAAAACCGCCTCCGGCAGATGGATATCCGGTTAATTCGCAACGATGAGCTTCCCGCCGCGGAAGCCTTGATCTATAAACTTTCACAGAAGCTCGTGCGCAGGCTGACCCGCCGGCGCAAGGCTTCCCGCCGGGGGCCTTTGGATCTGCGCCGTTCTATTCGCAACAACCTCCATTACGGCGGCTCCATTTTTTGGCTGCGCCACCGGCGAAAACGTCCGCCCAGGCAGCAGCTATTGCTGATCTGTGATGTATCCGCTTCCATGCAGCGCTACAGCGTGTTTGTCCTTCAGTTTATATATGGTTTACAGGCGGCGGTACAGAACCTGGAGAGCTTTAGCTTTTCCGACAACCTGGAGTATCTCTCACCGGCATTGCAAAGACAGAAAGGGCTGGAAAGCCTACTGGCCCGGGTAGTTAATGAAAGCGGTAACTGGGGTGGCGGCACCAACCTGTCCGCGGCGCTGCAGCAGTTGCTGGGCTCTTACCGGCACCTGCTCAACCGGAGAACCTGCGTGATCATTGTCAGCGATACGAAAACCCTGGCTCTGGAGCCGTCTTTGCAGGCGCTGCTGCGCTTAAAGCTACTGGTAAAGAAGATATTGTGGTTAAATCCCCTTCCGCCTCAGCAGTGGCGCCTGTATCGTTCCGTGGATAAGGTGCGGCAGTTGACAGAGATGTGGCCGTGCCACACTATCGCCGATCTGGAAGCGGTAGTAGCCGGACGAATTATGGCAGACGCAAATAATTGTTACCCTAACATTGACCAGGAAGGAGGCGCAATTTTATGACCAAGTGTATCGCCGTGGCGGGAAAAGGCGGCACCGGCAAGACCACGCTGACGGCTCTGCTGGTGCGTTATTTACTCCGGAAGCGGCCGGGAAAATCCATTCTGGCGGTGGACGCCGACGCCAATGCCAACCTCAATGAGGCCCTGGGGCTAAAGGTAATGGAAACCATAGGGACAATTCTTGAAGAAACCAAAAAACCCAATGCTGTACCCACCGGGATGACCAAAGATATTTTTATTGAGTACCGCCTGAGCAGGGCCCTGGTAGAAACAGATCATTATGACCTGGTAGTGATGGGCAACCCCCAGGGGCCTGGTTGCTACTGTTATCCCAATGATCTGTTAAAGAGACACCTGGAAAGATTGGCCAAGAATTATGATTATATGCTGGTGGACAACGAAGCGGGCCTGGAACATCTCAGCCGGAAACTTTTACCCAAGGCTGACCTGTTAATAGTGTGCAGCGATACCTCTGTCCGTGGCATCCGCTCGGCCAGGCGGGTGCGGGAGATTGTTGAAAATGTAAAAATTGAAGTGGGGCGGATGGGACTGGTCGTTTGCCGGGGACGCGGCGGTGAAGCGGAGCAGTTAGAAAAAGAGATTAAAGATAGCGGCTTGAACCTGTTCGGTGAACTGCCTTATGACCCCCTGATCGAAGAGTATGATCTGGCCGGAAAACCGTTGCTCGACCTTCCCGATGATGCGGTGGCGGTGGCGGCATCGGCCCTGCTGTTTGACGGCCTGTCCCTTTAAGCCATGCCTCACGGGCTTTTGCCCTGATGCAAAAGCGGATTCCTTCTTTAGCAGGCGGCTGCGCCAGGCGGCGTGCGGTGAAACGGGCGCTGCAGCCATGGCGTATAGAGCCGGCTTATGGATAAATTTCCGCCTACTGGTAATATTTTCGGGGAGGGCCGAGAAATGAAATTTAAAGACCGCCGCCATGCCGGAAAATTGCTGGCGGAAAAACTAACGGCATACCGGGGGAAAAACCCGTTGATCCTGGCACTGCCCAGAGGTGGGGTAGTGGTGGCGGAACCAATTTGGGATTTTACCGGCGGCGACCTCGATTTGATTATCACGCGCAAAATAGGGGCGCCGTACCAGGAAGAACTGGCCATCGGTGCGGTTACGGGGGACGGATTTGTTTTGTTGAACCATAAACTGGCGGAGCAGCTGGGTGTGTCTCCATCTTTCATTGAGCGGGCGGCTGCATCAGAACAGGCGGAGATACAACGTCGCCTGACCCTTTATCGCGGTCAAAGGCCATATCCTTCGTTAAAAGGCAGAGTGGTCATCGTTGTCGATGACGGGGTGGCCACGGGATTTACCGTCAAGGCGGCGTTGCAAAGTTTGCAGCGGCATGAACCGGCGGAGCTGGTCCTGGCCGTTCCGGTGGGCCCGCCGGAGACCCTGAGGGAGTTGCAGGCGGAGGTAGACCGGCTTTACTGTCTCGAGTCTCCGGCCTGGTTTGCAGCGGTAGGCCAGTTCTATGATGATTTCCGCCAGCTTGATGACGCCCAGGTGATCCAGATTATGAACCGCGCCTTTGCCGGCTTAACAGAATGATCGGGAAGGATGCTTGGTTATGGATGTTTTAAACGCCAAAGAACTTCTGGCCCTGTTGCCTCATCGACATCCGTTTCTTCTAGTAGATCGAATCACCGGCCTTGTCCCTGGAGAGCGGGCTTCGGGATTTAAAAATGTTACGCTGAATGAGCCTTATTTTCAGGGGCATTTCCCCGGTGAACCGGTTATGCCGGGTGTCCTGATTATCGAAGCGCTGGCCCAGGTAGGCGCCGTAGCCGTGTTGAGCCTGGAGCAGAACCGGGGCAAACTGGCCTTATTTGCCGGGGTTAACCGTTTCAGGTTCAAGCAGATCGTGCGTCCAGGAGATCGCCTTGAACTTTCCGTGACTCTGACCGGGAGGCGCGGCGACATCGGCAAGGGTGACGGTGAAGCACGGGTGGACGGCAAACTGGTTGCCTCGGGTGAACTCTGGTTTGCCCTTACTGACCCTGGAAAAGAAAATGGCAATTGACAGCAGGTATTAGTTGGTGTATCTTAGAACAGAAATTGCATAACTATACTCTTATCAAGAGTGGAGGAGGGGCGGCCCCAATGAATCCCGGCAACCGGCCTGCAGGCTATGGTGCCAATTGCCGCCGGGGCCGCCTGCCCCGGGGAGATGAGAGGTCCTCAAAAAACCTCTTCAGAGAGGTTTTATTTTTTCCTCACAGGAGGCGAAAGACATGGATACAGACACCTACTATTTTACCTCGGAATCGGTTACCGAGGGGCATCCCGACAAGCTGGCCGACCAGATTTCCGATGCCATCCTGGACAATATTATTGAACGTGACCCCTATGCCCGGGTAGCAGCAGAAACCATGGTCACCACCGGCCTGGTTATGGTTTGTGGTGAAATTACCACAGAATGCTATGTCGATATCCCGAAAATAGTCCGGGACAAGGTTAAAGAGATTGGCTACACCAGGGCCAAATATGGTTTTGACGGCGACACCTGCGCCGTACTCACTTCCATTGACGAGCAGTCTCCGGATATTGCCATCGGTGTCAACCAGGCCCTGGAAGCGAAGAAGGGGAGTTCAAAAGACCGGTTTGATTTGATCGGTGCCGGGGACCAGGGGATGATGTTCGGTTTTGCCTGCGATGAAACTCCGGAGTTGATGCCATTGCCGATTACACTGGCCCATAGACTGGCCCAACGGCTCGCGGAGGTGCGCAAGCAGGGCCGTCTGGATTACCTGCGGCCGGACGGGAAAACTCAGGTCACCGTAGCCTATCGCGGCGGCCGGCCGCAGCAGGTACAGACCGTTGTTGTCTCCGCCCAGCATAGTGATGAAGTATCCCTTGAGCAAATCGAAGAGGATATCATCAGAGAAGTAATCCGGAAGGTTATTCCGCCGGAGCTCTTAACCGGCGACACTCGCTTTTTAATCAACCCGACCGGGCGTTTTGTGGTCGGGGGCCCCCAGGGCGACGCCGGGCTGACCGGGAGAAAAATTATGGTCGATACTTATGGCGGTTATGCCCCTCACGGCGGTGGAGCATTTTCCGGCAAAGATCCCACTAAAGTGGATCGTTCCGCTGCGTATGCCGCCCGCTATGTAGCGAAAAATATTGTGGCCGCGGGGCTGGCCCGAAAATGCCAGCTCCAGCTAGCTTATGCCATCGGAGTAGCCCAGCCGGTATCGCTGCACATTAATACTTTTGGCACCGGAGCTATCCCCGAACGCCGGCTCGAAGAACTGGTACGCAAGCATTTTGATCTGCGCCCGGCTGCGATCATTGAAAGCCTTGACTTGCGCCGCCCCATTTACCAGCAGCTTGCCGCCTACGGCCATTTTGGACGGATCGATTTGGATCTGAGCTGGGAGCGGGTGGATAAAGCGGAGCTTTTAAAAGAAGCGCTCTAGAATGATAAATCTTGTGGAAAATAAAGGATTTGCCGCTGCTCCGTTGAATTAGGTCTGTAAGAAAAATAAGGAGTGTAAATTTCTGGAGCAGGTAGAAGGTGTTCTGGAAAAAATTAAATACTATAACGAAGAAAGCTCGTACATGGTCGGCAGCCTGCGCTGCCAGGACGGGCAAAGGGTAACTATTGTTGGCAATCTGCCCCGGTTTCAGGAGGGAGAAAGCCTGATCATCTCCGGAGAGTGGCAGCTGCACCGGCGCTATGGCCGCCAGGTGGTAGTGCAACAGTGGGAGCGCCTGATCCCGGCTACGCCCGCCGGGCTTACGCGCTACCTTTCTTCAGGACTGATTAAAGGCATCGGCCCGGTGACGGCCAGGCGTATTGTCAAACAATTTGGCTTGCAAGCCCTGGAGATTATGGAAAAAGAGCCGGAGCGCCTCCGCGAAGTGGAAGGTATCGGCGAAAAAAAAGCGGCGCAAATATTGGAAAGCTTCAACCGCTACAAGGATTTGCAAAACGTGATGGTCTTTCTCCAGGGATGTGGCATCGGCATCAGCCATGCCATGCGCCTGTATAAGCAGTATGGCCCCCAGGCCATTGACCGGGTTAAAGAAAACCCTTACCGGCTGGCCGGCGAAGTCTACGGAATTGGTTTCAAAACAGCGGACCGGATCGCCCGCCGCATGGGTTTGCCTGAAGATTCCCCGGAACGGGTTAAGGCGGCCATTATTTTCACGCTGATCCAGGAGGCGAACCAGGGGCATGTCTGCCTGCCCCTGGATATGCTTTTTGAAAAGGTAAAAGGGTTGCTCGACACGGATACATCCGGGCGGGCTGCCTACCCGCTGCAGGAGCAGCTTCAAATCCTGGAGCGGGAAAATCATGTTTTTTGTGACCGGCCGGCCGGGACAGATGTCGTCTATTATGCCCCGTTCTATCATGCCGAGCTGGGCGTAGCCCGCCGGTTAAAGCAGCTTTTAGAGCCCAGGCGGCAGTGGGATGCCGGAGAGATGAAAAGCGCCCTGGAAACGGTGGCCGCTACCGGCGCCCGATTGAACGCCGAGCAACTCCAGGTGCTGGAAAAGTCGATGCAAAGCGGGGTGCTGGTCGTCACCGGTGGGCCGGGAACCGGCAAGACGACAACGATCAAAGCGTTACTGGCACTGTTCCAGTCCCTAAAGCAAAAGGTTGTCCTGGCCGCCCCCACCGGCCGGGCGGCCAAGAGGGTGACAGAGGCTACCGGTGGGGAGGCGTACACCATCCATCGCCTTCTGGAATATACCTTTTCTGAAGGGGAAGGTTTCCGATTTCAGCGCAACGAGGCAAACCCGGTGGAGGCCCAGGTAATTATTATCGACGAGGCTTCCATGGTCGACCTGTTGCTGATGTATAACCTGGTTAAAGCGATCCCCCCCGGCTGCCGCCTGGTTATGGTCGGAGACGTGGATCAGCTTCCGGCAGTAGGGGCCGGAAATGTGCTCAAAGATCTAATCCAGGCGGGCACAATTCCCTGTGTGCGCCTGCAGCATATTTTTCGCCAGGCCCGGGAGAGCATGATTATTGTTAATGCCCACCGGGTCAACCAGGGTGAAATGCCTTTTTTAAACAGGAAAGAGAAAGATTTTTTCTTTATTGCCGAGGAGGATCCGGAACGTGTAGCCGGCCTGGTGGTCCAGCTTGCCTGCGCAAGGATCCCGCGCTTTGGCCCTTATGACCCCGTTCACGATATTCAGGTGATTACACCGATGCGGCGTACCGCGGCGGGCGTGGAGCAGTTAAATATCCTGCTCCAGAAAACGCTCAATCCGGCGCAAAAACATAAACCGGAAATCAGCGTCAAGGGGACCGTATTCCGCCTGGGCGACAAAGTAATGCAGGTGCGCAATAATTATCAGAAAGAGGTCTACAACGGCGATATGGGCTTGATCTCGGAGCTGGATCTGGAAGAAGGAGAACTGGTAGTCACTTTTCGAGATTCAGCCGCAGATCGCCCGGTTGTTTATGATTTTAGCGAACTGGATGAACTGGTTCTGGCCTATGCTGTTTCGGTGCATAAAAGCCAGGGCAGTGAATATCCCGTGGTGATTTTGCCTGTCATTACCCAGCATTACCTGTTGCTGCAGCGCAACCTCCTTTATACCGGTATTACCCGGGCCCGTAAAATGGCGGTGCTGGTCGGGACCAAAAAAGCCCTGGCCATCGCGGTGCGCAACAATAAAGCTGAAGAACGCTACAGTTATCTGGACAGAAGGCTGCGTCTGGAAAGCGGTGCCAGTGGCTCCTGAGCCGTTAGACCCGGAGGCTTTTTTTATGAAACCTGCCTGGACGGAGAGCTTTTGGAGGCTGATTTACCCGCCCCGTTGTTTACTCTGCCGTTCATTGCTGCCACCTGCATTCTTTGAACCGCTATGTTCAACCTGCCTCGTTTCTTTTTCCCCTGCCGGAGCGCTTTGCCCCCGCTGCGAGCAGCCCCTTTTCCCCGCAAGCTGCCACTGTAGCGAACTTCCTCCTCTACAGGGCCTCTATGCCCTTTCCTGGTACCGGGGCGACTGGCGGCGAATGCTGCACCGCCTGAAGTATGAAGGACGGCGCAGCCTGGCCAGGCCGCTGGGGACCTGGCTGGGCCTGGCTTTAAAACGTGAAACGGACTGGCCTCTGACCGCAGTGACTGCCCTGCCTTTGCATCGCCTGCGCGAAGCCCGGCGCGGTTACAACCAGAGCTTACTGATCGCCCGTTATACAGCCAGAGCGATGGGGCTGCCGCTGGTTACATTGTTGAAGAAAACGCGTTCGACCCCCTCCCAGGCCGGGCTGTCCCGCCTGGAGAGAATAGTTAATGTGGCCGGAGTATATGCCCCTTCAGGGAGACATTTCAAGCCCGGACCGGTTCTGCTGATCGATGATATTTATTCAACCGGAGCCACCTTGAAAGAGGCGGCCCGGGTGCTTAATAAGCAGGGGTTCTCTGTTTACGCAGCGGTAATCGCCTATAACCCCCGCCTTTTCTGAAGGATTTTTTATCCTTTTGGGGAATAGTATTGGTACTAGCAACGGTTAAGGGGGATGTTAATGAAGATAACAGTACGGGGCAAAAATATCGAGGCCACTCCAGCACTGGTCAGTTATGCCGAAAAAAAGTTAGGAAAGCTAGCTAAGTTTTTTGATAAAGAAACGGAAGCCCAGGTAATGTTTACGGTCATCCGGGATGAACATATCGTCGAGGTAACGGTAACCTATGAAGGTTTAATTTTACGGGGTGAAGAGTCTTCCGGCGATATGTATGCTTCTATTGACCTGGTTGTTGATAAACTGGAAAAACAGGTGGCCAAGTATAAAACCCGTTTAAACCGGTCGCTGCGCCAGAGAGGTTTGCGCCCGATTAGCGTTAAGCTGGCGCAAGGGCAGTTTGAAGAAGATGATCAATCACGGCTGGTGAAGACCAAGCGCTTCACCTTAAAGCCCATGGATGTGGAAGAAGCAATTTTGCAAATGAACCTTCTAGGCCACGACTTTTTTGTCTTTGCCAATGCCGAAACGGAAAAAATGAATGTCCTCTACCGGCGCAAGGACGGCGACTACGGCTTGATTGAGCCGGATAATTTTAGTGCTTATTAACCGGTGAATAAGTTGGAGCGAGTAAGCGCCGTAATTTTTGAAGGGTCCGCCCCGCTCAGCCCCGTGGAAGAGATGATGGTCCGGGTGCGGCGGGCGGCCCTTCTCGATAATCTGGAAAAATTAAAACGAGTTGAAGAAGTTGACTCTATTTACCTGGTGACCAATGACCCGCTGCTGGCGGAGCAGGCCGGGGCTTCAGGGGCGGTGGTGTCTTTTAACCTCATTCCGCCGGGGCGGTTTCACCTGGGGCAGGCACTGAAAAAGCTGGTGCGGGAGCGAAACCTGCGCAAGGTTTTTTATTTGAGCGGGGGCGGCTGTCCGCTCATCAGCGAAAACGAAATCAGAGATATCGCCCGGCTCCTCCTTCAGCGGGAGCAGTTGATCTATACCAATAATACCCAGTCGGCGGATATGGTCGCTTTTACAGTAACCCGCGATCTGGACGATGCCGATCTGCCTGCGGTGGACAACAGCCTCGCCTGGGCCCTGCGGGATCATCTGGGCCTGGAACAGGAACTGATGCCCCAGTCGCTGGGACTTCTTTTTGACCTGGACACGCCCGCCGATATCCTGGTGCTGGGTGCCGGCCCATTTGCCGGGCCGCACACCCGGGCTGTGCTCAAGGAACTGGACCTGGATTATTCCCGGCTCGAGCGGGCCAAAGAAGTGTTAAAAGGCCAGTACCAGGAGGTAGCCCTGATCGGACGGGTCGGCGCCCCGGTAATGGAGCGTTTAAATGCTGTCTTGAAGTTGCGCCTAAGGGTTTTTTCCGAAGAGCGGGGCATGAAAGCCCTGGGCCGGCTGGAGTCAGGCGAAGTGATCTCTTTGCTGGGCTTGCTGATCGAACATACCGGAATGGAACGTTTTTTTGAGTACCTGGCCAGGGTAGCGCAGTGTGCCTTTATCGACAGCCGCGTGCTTATGGCCCATCACCGCCTCTGGCTTAATGATCGCGAGCGCTTTTTATCCGACCTGGGACTATGGCAAGAGATTTCTCATCCCTGGCTGCAGCGTTTTACCCGGGCTGCAGTTGAGTGCGGCATTCCGGTGATCCTGGGAGGCCATTCACTGGTGTCAGGCAGTCTCTGGGCTCTTTCCGCCGAGCTGGCGGGGCTGCAGGCGTGACAGGGCTTGTCTAATAAAAAAGACGTATGGTAATATAAGATAACACTACGGGATAGATCAACCGCATTTACGGGAACCGCAGGGTTCCTTTTTACATATCCCCTTTTTTAAAAGGTGGTGCGTTGGCCATGGCCGGTTTTTTACAGAAATTATTTGACGCCAATGAAAGGGAGGTGCGCCGCCTGTGGAAATATGTGGAGCAGGTTAACGCGCTGGAGCCGGAAATGGCCGCCCTGGCCGATGCGGATTTCCCGGTGCGGACGGCGCGGTTAAAAGAGCTGCTCGAACAGGGTCAAACCCTGGACCACATATTGCCCGAGGCTTTTGCCCTGGTCAGAGAGGCGGCCCGGCGCACGGCAGGCATGAGACCCTTCGATGTTCAGGTCCTGGGCGGGGTAGTGCTGCACCAGGGGCGCATCGCTGAGATGAAAACCGGTGAAGGGAAAACCCTGATGGCGACCATGCCGGCATACCTGAACGCTCTTACCGGCCGAGGCGTGCACATTGTTACCGTCAATGATTATCTGGCCCGGCGGGACAGCGAATGGATGGGGCCCATCTACCGCCTCCTCGGTTTGAGCGTGGGCCTGATCGTGCACGGACTGAGCACAGAGCAGCGGCGCCGTGCTTATCAGGCCGATATTGTCTATGCTACCAACAATGAACTGGGCTTCGATTACCTGCGTGACAACATGGTCCTTTACCAGGACGAGGTGGTGCAGAGGGGACATTACTATGCCATCGTGGACGAAGTTGACAGCATTCTCATTGATGAAGCACGAACACCGCTTATTATCAGCAGCAGGGTGGAGTCGAAAGAAGAATACAGCCGCTGGAAAAGCGAAGTGGAAAATCTGATCCGCAAGCAAAACCGGCTCATTAACGACCTTTTAACTAGAGCCCAGGAAAGGCTTGACCGCGGCGAGCGCGAAGAGGCCGCCGAGTTGCTGCTGTTAGCCCGCCGCGGTGCGCCTAAAAATAAAAAGCTGCAGAAAATGCTCAAGGGCCAGGAAAAACTGGTTGAGCGGGCCAAACAGCTATTGATGACTGAAAAAAGGTTAAACCACCTGGATGAAGAGCTTTTCTTCACCATTGACGAAGTCACCCGAGCCGTTTCCATATCCCAGCAGGGCTACCGGGAAATCGTCCGGGGCAACAAAGAGATCAGCCGCTTGCTGGGGTTTGAGCAGCAGGACCATCCCGGGACCGATGACGAGGACTGGACAGAAGATCAAAGTGCGGGAGAGCACCTTCACTATGTTCACCAGTTGCTTAAAGCTTATTCCCTTTATGAAAAAGATGTGGATTACGTGGTCCAGGACGGCAAAGTTATTATTGTTGATGAATTTACAGGGCGGCTGATGTGGGGGCGCCGTTATTCCGAAGGACTGCACCAGGCTATCGAGGCCAAAGAAGGAGTGGAGGTTCAGGCTGATACCCGTACGGTAGCTTCGATTACTTTTCAGAATTACTTCCGCATGTATGAAAAACTGGCCGGTATGACCGGAACGGCGGCTACGGAGGAAGAAGAATTTCGTAAGATCTACGGCATGGATGTGGTGGTCATCCCCACCAATAAGCCGCTGATCCGGCAGGAGCTGGAAGACCTCATTTATAAAACGGAACGGGCCAAGTTTAAGGCAGTGGTGGATGAAATCATAAAGCGCCATGAAATTGGGCAGCCGATCCTGGTGGGGACAATCTCCGTGGAAAAATCAGAGATGCTCAGTAAAATGTTAAAGCGCCGGGGCGTGCCCCATGAAGTGCTCAATGCGGTTAACCACCACCGTGAGGCTTATATCATCGCTCAGGCGGGCCGCAAAGGCGCGGTCACCATTTCCACCAATATGGCCGGGCGAGGCACTGACATTATTCTGGGCGGCAACCCCGAGTATCTGATTAAAGAACGCCTGGAGAAAAAATTTGGTAAAAGCGAAGGCGATTTAAACGAAGAGGAGCAAGCCCAGTTTAAGGAGCAGTTTGAGAAATTGCTCGGGCCGGCCCGGCAGGAGGCTGAACAAAACCGTAAAGAAGTAATAGCTTTAGGCGGCCTTCATGTTCTGGGCACTGAGCGCCATGAAAGCCGCCGTATTGATAACCAGCTGCGCGGCCGGGCCGGCCGCCAGGGCGATCCCGGTTCTTCCCAGTTTTTTGTTTCCCTGGAGGACGACCTGATGCGCCTTTTCGGCGGCGAGAATATCGCTTCGCTCATGGATCGCTTCGGCCTGGAGGAAGATGTGCCCATCGATCATCCCCTGGTGAGCAAAGCCATCGAGCGGGCGCAGAAAAAAGTCGAATCACGGAACTTTGAAATTCGCAAACATCTGCTTGATTATGACGACGTGCTTAACCAGCAGCGGGAGGTTATTTACGGCCAGCGCCGCCGGGTGCTGCAGGGTGAGAATATGCGCGAACCAATCCTGGAGATGGTTGCCGAAGTGATAGACCGGTTGCTCCAGGGTATTTTTCTGGAGAAGAGCTACCTGGAAGAGCAGGAAAGCAAAGCCCTCATTCAGCAGGGAGAGAGCTCTTTCCTGCGCCGGGGCAGGGTGAAACCGGAAGATTTAATCGATCTTGGGCGGGACGAGGTGCGGCAAATTCTGTTGCAGGAAGCGATGTCCCATTATGATCAAAGGGAGCAGGAACTGGGTTCTGAAACGATGCGGGAGCTGGAGCGAGTGATCCTGCTGCGCACGGTAGACCGTCACTGGATGTTCTTTATTGATGAAATGCATGAACTGCGGCAGAATATTAATTTAAGAGCGTATGGCCAGCAGGATCCCTTGGTGGCATACAAACGGGAAAGCTATGATATGTTCGAAGGGATGATCAATACTATTCAAGACGAGGTGGTAAGGGCTATTTACCAGGTCAGGGTAGTGGCCCGCCCCCAGCGCCAGGCAGTGGCCGGGCCCGCCGTGGGTGTGAGGCCCAGGGTGGCGTCGCTGGGCAGCGGCAGCGGTGCGGCGCCCGCTTCTCAGTCGCCTTCACCAAAATCTCAGCCTGTTACTGCAGAAAAAATCGGCCGAAACGATCCTTGCCCCTGCGGTAGCGGGAAGAAATATAAAAAGTGTTGTGGCCAGTAGGTGGCGTGGGATGAGTGAGTCTTTTTTAACTTAGTATACTGTGTTTAAAAGAATACAGAACAAGGGAACAGGGAGAACTGTAACTGGATGTTGTTTTTCTGTTGGGGCGCAGTGCGCTGAGCCAGATATTAAGCTGCCAGCCCGGGAGGCGAAAAAGATGTTAAAGGAGTTGCAGGAGAAACTAAATCTCCTAAAGTCGCGTTTTGCTGAAATGAGGGCTTCTCTTTGAGTACGAACAGAAGTTAGAGCAATTGCGGCAGGTGGAGCAAAAAGCAGCTGATCCATCGCTGTGGGAAGCGAGCGGTAAAGCCCAGGATTATTTAAAAAAACTGGGTGCCCTGCGGGAACAGTTGCGGCCGCTGCAGGAGCTGGAATCGAAACTGGAAGAGGCTGAGGTATTGCTGGAACTGGCCCGGGAAGATTCCACCAGTGGCGAAGAAATTTTGACAGAGGCGCAGGAATCTCTTAACCAGATTGACCGGGGCCTGAGGAAAATCGAACTGGAGACCCTTTTTAGCGGCAGTTATGATTTAGGAAACGCCATCGTGTCGCTGCATTCCGGAGCCGGCGGCCTCGAAGCCCAGGACTGGGTAGAGATGCTGCTGCGCATGTATACCCGCTGGGCCGAGCAAAAAGGGTTTGAGGTGGAACTGATTGATCTTCTACCGGGCGATGAAGCCGGTGTCAAAAGTGCTACTTTGATCGTCCGCGGCCATGCCGCATATGGCTACCTGCAGGCGGAAAAAGGGGTGCACCGGCTGATCCGTATTTCTCCCTTTGATGCTTCCAACCGGCGGCACACCTCTTTTGCCTCGGTGGATGTCATCCCCGAGCTAGAAGAAGATGATGCCGTGGTCATTAACCCGGAAGATTTAAAGATCGATACTTTCCGGGCCAGCGGCGCCGGGGGCCAGCATGTCAATAAAACCGATTCGGCAGTGCGCATTACCCACCTGCCGACCAAGATTGTGGTGACCTGCCAGAACAATCGCTCCCAGCATAGCAACCGCCAGCAGGCGATGCGTATTCTACAGGCTCGCCTGGCCGAGCTGCAGCGCCAGAATCAGGCACAGGAGCTCAATGCCATGCGGGGGCCGCAGAAGGAAATTGCCTGGGGCAGCCAGATCCGCACTTATACTTTTCAGCCGTTTACCCTGGTAAAAGACCACCGTACCGGTGTGGAAACAAGCCAGGTCGAAGCGGTGATGAACGGCGAGATTGATCCTTTCATTGAAGCTTTCCTGCGCTGGCAGGCACGGAATCGGGCCAACGGTGCGGCCACCGCGGGGCAGAAGGTGAAATATGACCGCGAAGTGTAAGAAAAGAATCAGGTGGCTAAGCTATCTCAAGGATCTTCCCGGTATTATGCTGGGTTCGCTTATTCTGGCTGTAGCGATGAATATGTTTTTGATACCCCATCAGCTGGCTGCAGGCGGATTCAGCGGCCTCGGTGTAATTTTTTACCATCTGATTGGTCTTCCGGTGGGGCTTACCGTTATCGCCCTTAACATCCCGTTGTTTATCTGGGCTTACTTCCAATTGGGCACCCGGGTTGTGCTGCAAAGCCTGATTGGCACTGTTTTCTTTTCTGCCGCGGTAGAGTTGACTACTTTTCTCCCCGCGGCAACAGATGATATTATCTTAGCCGCGGTTTACGGCGGAGTGATTATGGGCATCGGGGTAGGGCTGGTCTTCCGTTTCCGAGGTTCCACCGGAGGTACTTCACTTCTTTCTTTGATTTTAAGTAAAGTGGCCGGTTTGAGCACCGGCCAATCTTTGCTCGGCGGAGACCTGGTCGTTATTGCCCTGGCCATTTTTATCTTTGGCGGCGAAATCGCCATGTATTCCGCCCTGGCCCTGTTTATCAGCAGTTGGGTTATCGACGTGGTCCAGGAGGGGCTTGGGTATGCCAAGGCCTCCCTGATTATTACTTCCCGCGGTGAAGAAATCAACAGGAGGCTCCTTCAGGAGCTCGGCCGTGGCGTTACCCGGCTGGAAGGACAGGGTGGCTATACCGGGGAGGGGCGGGAAGTATTGCTTTGTGTGGTCACTCGCCGCCAGACTGCACATATGAAATCAATTATTCATGAGGTTGATCCGAAAGCCTTTATCATTATCGGGAACGCTACCGAAGTGCACGGGGAGGGGTTCAGAAAGGTTCAAGAAGGTTAAGCGGGTAACCGG
Source organism: Bacillota bacterium (assembly GCA_029552125.1). GTDB lineage: Bacteria > Bacillota > Dethiobacteria > DTU022 > DTU022 > JAKPEE01. Next base: position 16,594 of record JAKPEE010000078.1, read on the forward strand.
GAATCCAGAATTCAGAAGCGAGAATCCAGAATAAAAAGAAACAGGTTTTTTGTTTTGAAACAAGAATAAAGCCGAAAAAAGAGGGCATGAGTTTTTTACCGGGGCTTCTGAATTCTATTTTCCATAAAACAAAGTTATGCATAATTGAAGGAGGCAGGTAAGATGAAAATTTATTATGATCAGGATGCGGATCTGCAGTTATTGCAGCAAAAGACGGTGGCCGTTCTCGGTTACGGCAGCCAGGGGCACGCCCAGGCCCAAAACCTTAAGGATAGCGGGGTCCCGGTGGTTGTCGGCCTCTATGAAGGAAGTAAAAGCTGGTCCCAGGCGGAGGCTGACGGCCTGGAGGTTTTCAAGGTGGCTGAAGCCGCGGAAAGGGCCGATATAGTTGTATTTCTGGTCGGAGATATGGTTCAGCCATCTGTTTATGAGCAGGTTAAACCGCATCTCAAAAAGGGCAAAGCCCTGGTGTTTTCCCACGGTTTCAATATTCTTTACGGCCAGATCGTCCCCCCGGAAGATGTTGATGTTTTCATGGTGGCGCCCAAGAGCCCCGGTCATTTATTACGGCGGATGTATATGGAGGGGAAAGGCGTGCCTGCTCTTATTGCCGTGGAGCAGGATTACACGGGGCAGGCCTGGAATTTGTGCCTGGCTTATGCCCGGGCCATCGGCTCTACCCGGGCAGGCGCTCTGGAAACTACATTTAAGGAAGAAACAGAAACGGATCTGTTCGGTGAGCAGGTTATCCTCTGCGGTGGAATCACCGCTTTGATTAAGGCCTCCTTCGAAACCCTGGTCGAAGCCGGTTATCAGCCTCATGTGGCCTATTTTGAGTGCTTAAATGAACTGAAATTGATCGTTGACTTAATTTACGAAGGCGGGCTTTCCTTAATGCGCTACTCTGTCAGCGATACCGCAGAGTATGGCGACCTCACCCGGGGGCCCAGGGTCATCAATGAAAATGTAAGACAAGAAATGAGAAAAATCTTGCAAGAGATCCAGACCGGTGCTTTTGCCCGGGAGTGGATCCTGGAGAATAAAGCCAATCAGCCGGTCTTTCAGGCCTTAAGAAGAATAGATCGGGAACACCTGGTGGAAAAAGTGGGAGCCGAATTGCGGGCCATGATGCCCTGGATTCAAAAGAAGTAGACGGCAGCCAGGTAGCAGCCTTTTAAGCGCCGTGTTGAAACCGGGCCAGTTTCAACACGGCTTTTTGTATTTAGCTATCTTCTTCCCATCGCTTGGAGAGCCCTCCGCCCTTCGGAAAAAATTACAGATTTCGCCAGAACAGCAATATTATCCTTAAAAATTTAATTTTTTTTAATAAAAAAAGCAGGACTAAGACTAACTGTGTCGAATAATGTTACCTACCTGTTAATTATGTTAAGTAAACTAGTGGGAAGGCCTAATGCAATGATTGAAGTAAAAGAGTTATATCATCGTTACGGCAAAGACAGCGATTTTGTCCTTGCCAATCTAAACTTTACCATAAAGCGCGGAGAGTTTGTATTTATAGTTGGGCCCAGCGGCGCAGGAAAATCCACGCTGCTAAAGCTGTTTATCCGTGAAATTGTACCCAGCCAGGGGTCCATCTCCATACTTGGCCAGGACCTGGGGACTATGCCGCCAAAACAAATCCCTTATTTAAGGCGTAGCATCGGCATGGTTTTCCAGGATTTCCGTCTTTTAGAAGATCGCACCGCTTTTGATAACATCGCCTTTGTCCTTCGTGTGACCGGGGCTTCCGCCGGAGAGATCACCCGCCGCACTTCCCATGTCCTGGATCTGGTGGGATTGGCCCATAAAGCATATGCCAGAGTGTGCGATTTATCAGGGGGAGAGCAGCAGCGCATCGGCCTGGCCCGGGCCATTGCCAACCGCCCCGCCTTGATCATTGCCGATGAGCCGACGGGAAACCTGGATCCGGATACTTCTCTGGAAATAATGAGTCTGCTGCGCCAGATTAACCTTCGCGGCACTACTATTGTTGTGGCTACCCATAACCGGGAAATTGTCGACCGTTTTCAAAAGCGCGTGATTCATCTTGAAGATGGGAGAATCGCCAGCGATGAGCAAAAGGGGGTCTACGCCCGTGCCCTGTAATGGTTTTACCTACGCCTGGGGTGAAGCTTTCAAGAGCCTCTATCGCAACCGCTGGATGAGCATCGCTTCGGTAGGCGTGGTTGTGGTAACCCTGCTCATGCTCGGAACTTTTATGATGGTCAGCCTGAACCTTGCCCATATCACCGCAACGGTTAAGGGGCAGGTTGAAATTGTAGTTTACGTGGATGAGAAGGCTACTCCAGAGCAGCAAAAACAGCTCCAGACCATGCTGGAAGCCCGTACTGATCTGGCCGAAATTCGTTTCGTGTCCCGGGAAGAAGCGCTGGAGCGGCTGCAACCCGAGCTTGGGGACTTTCTGGAAGGTTATGATATAGAAGCAGAAAATCCTCTGCGTGATTCCTATGAATTGCGGGCCATCGTTCCCGAATCAGTAATTAATATCGCCAAAGAACTGGAAGGATACCCTGCAGTCGGGGATGTTTTCTACGGCCAGGGGGTCGTGGAAAAGCTGTTTAATGTTACCCGGGGGCTGCAAATAGTGGCGCTGAGCTTGATGGTTCTGCTGTCTATAACGGCGGTATTCCTGATTGCCCATACTATTAAGCTCACAGTATATATTCGCAGCAAAGAAATCATGATTATGAAGTATGTGGGGGCGACCAACTGGTTTATTCGCTGGCCTTTTATCTTGGAAGGGTTAACCCTGGGGCTGCTTGGCGCCATCCTGCCTCTGTTCGCGCTTTATTATATTTATGGACTGGCTGCGAGCTGGGTTACGGCCCAAAATATTATGTTTTTAAGCTTGCTTCCGGTATCGGTGATGATGTTTGAATTGGTCAAATATCTGGTCCCCCTGGGTACGGGCCTGGGCATCCTGGGCAGCAGCCTTTCCATGGGCCGGTTTCTCAAAGTGTAGATAAAAATGGGTTTGCGCTCATCAGGGAGGAATGATTAAAATGTTTAGAGTTGAGTATCGCTGGTTGCTTTGCCTGTCGCTGGTTGTTTTGCTGGTGGCCTCTGCGGTTATACCGGTATTCGCCAATCAGCTCGAGGAAAAGATGGAGGAGCAGGCTGAAATTGAAAGAAGGCTGCAAGAAGAGCGCGATAATCTAAAGCAGCAGCGCAACCGGGAAATGTCGTTGAAGCAAGAGCTGGAGCAGCTAAACCGGCGCCTGGAAGCCCTGCAGCAGGAAAAGAAAAGGCTGGAAAAAGAAATCAGCCGGATCGAAGAGGAAATCTTTGAAACAGAAGCAGAGCTGGCTGAAGCGGAAGAGTTGCTGGCCATGCAGGACAGCCTGTTCAAACAGCGCATACGCACCATTTACGAACAGGGCTCGGTTACATACCTGGAAGTGCTCTTCAACGCCACCTCCTTCAGTGATTTTTTAACCCGCTTAAATAATCTTAAGGCTATTGCGGCCAATGATCTACGCCTGCTGGAAGAAATACAGGCCGAACGGGACCGGATCCAGTTAATCAAGGAAACACTGGAGCAGAAAAAAGAAGAGCTGGAAGAGATGCGGCGGCAAGTTCTGGTGAACGAGCAAGAGATTGAAGAAGCCACGGAAACCCGCAGACAGGTCCTGGAAGAGTTGCAGGCTGAGATTGCCAGAAATATCAAGGCTATCGAGGAGCTGGAAAAGGAAGCTTACATTATCGCCCAGCAAATATATGAACTGGGCGGAGGCACTCCGGGCTCAGGCCCGGCCGGTAAGCTGCACTGGCCCATTGCTGCACCGTATGTGATTACCTCGCCCTTCGGCTGGCGCAGCGACCCGTTTAGCGGGGCAAAGGCCTGGCACGGCGGCCTTGATATCGCCCCCCTTTACGGCCTCCCCAACAACATCTTGGCGGCGGATAGCGGCATGGTTATCCTGGCCAGGTGGAACGGGGGCTACGGCAATTGCATCATGATTAATCACGGCAACGGCCTGGTTACCGCGTACGGACATATGAGTCAGCTCCTGGTCAGCGAAGGCACCTGGGTCAGCAGGGGGCAGGTTATCGGCAAAGCCGGCACCACCGGCTACAGTACCGGGGTGCACCTGCACTTCGAGGTCTGGGACTACAACAAGCCGCCGCTGCGTTCCGGGTACCCTAATGACCGGCGCCATAACCCGATGAGCTATCTTTAAGACGAGTTTTGTGCGCAGCTTTCCGTAAAATTGCGGGTATAGGAATAAGGGGCTGCCCAAAGGGCGGCCCTTCAAACTAATAACAACAGGAAGGGCGGCCTGGCCACTTCCTGTTGTCTGTTTTGTAGTAATTTTCAGAGCCAAGAGTTATAATACTCTAGAGCGAAAAGACGGAGGTTTAATTTCATGCCTCATAATTCTCAAAAGTCGAACAGGCTGTTAATCAGTTTTCTGGTGCTTCTGATCGGCACTAACCTGATTAACTACTTTCTGTTCGGTCACGAACCGCGAAAACAAGACCCGGTTGCAGAGGTTGCAGAGACTGAGGATTACAGCGGCGCCCTGCCTGAAGGTTACGTGGAACTGGAGTTGTTCGCAGAGGTACTGGATCATGTTTTAAAGAATTATTATGAGCCGGTGGACATGACCGGGCTAATTTACGGGGCCATCGATGGAATGCTGCAGTCTCTCAATGATCCCCAGACCAATTTTTTTACCGCCTCGGATCTGGAGAATTTCCTCATTCAGACCATGGGTACTTTTGGCGGTATCGGAGTGCGTATTGTTAATGCCGGTGATGAAGTGGTCATTATTGATACTATTCCCGGAACACCCGCCGAAAAGGCGGGGCTTTATCCCGGAGATCGGATTATCAAGGCTTCCGGGGTAGATTTAATTGGATTGGGCGTAGACCGGGCGGTGGAGTTGCTGCGGGGCCCCCAGGGAACTACGGTAACCATATCTGTGGTTCGCCCGGGCGCTGATGAAGTAATGGAACTAACCCTTGAGCGAGATGACATTAAGCTGGAAACAGTAACTTCCCAGATGTTGCAGCCGGGATTGGGGTACATCAGGATTAGCAGCTTCGACCGCAATACCGGTGCCGATTTTGCGGAACACTTTGCGAGAATGCAGGGTGACCTGCAAAAAGGTTTGATCCTGGATTTGCGCAATAATACCGGTGGACTGATCGACGAGGCCATTAAGGTGGCCCAACTGCTGGTCCCCGAGGGAGAGATTACCCGCCTGGTGGACCGGCACGGTCAGACCAGGAAAATCCATTATTCCAGTGCCGCGGCCCTTCCCTTTCCCGTTGTTGTTTTGGTCAACGAAGAATCGGCCAGCGCTTCAGAAATTGTTGCCGGTGCCCTGCAGGATCGCGAGGCGGCGCTGCTGGTCGGAACTGTAACCTTTGGTAAGGCGACTGTGCAGCACCTGACGCAGCTTTCCGGCGATAACGCGCTAAGGTTGACTGTAGCCAAATACCTGACTCCCTCCGGAAGGGACATCCACGGTCAGGGATTGCAACCGGACTACCCGGTGGAGATGCCTGCTGCGCTTAAGTACTATCAATATTTTCTTCCCGGCCGGCTTAATCAGGGCAGCTACGGCATGGATGTAGAACTGTTGCAAGGCATGCTGCAGGAGCTGGGTTATGAGGTTAAACCGAGCGGTTACTTTGACGAATCTACCGCGGCAGCACTGGTCTCTTTCCAGAAAGACTGCGGTTTAAACCCTACCGGAATCTTTGACGATATAACCTGGGTTGAGATGCGGGAGGCGCTGGATGCCATCGCCATGGATCATGATCCGCAGCTCCAAAAAGCGATTGAACTGACCGGGCAAGCGGAATTATGGGAGCAGGCGAGGAGGTAAAATAACAGCGAGATGTGGTTGGAGCTGCTGGAAGTACTAATGTCTGTCTTTTTATTCGCCTTGCTGCACCCCATGTTTTGGTTTGTCATCCTGCTTACGATTATCCAGTACCGGCGTATTAGCGGCATGGAGCAGAAGCTGTTCGGCCGCAATATCAATAATGTTTGGCGGCAGGTACTTTCTTCCCTGGGCCTGGGGGCCCTGGGCGGCTTCGCCGCCAGCGTCGTATTGCTATTGCTGGGCCTTTCCCTGGAACAGATCGGCCTCTATTTTATCTGGCCGGTGGCGCTGATTTTGCTGTTGATTCATCCTCGCTTTCTCTGTTTTGCTTACGCCGGGGGCCTGGTCGGCGTAGCCGTTCTTCTGGCCCAGGCTGCGGCCCGGCTGTTTCCTGGATTTGCCGGCTCCTTGATCGGCGGTGCCCTGTTACAGGTTCATCTTCCGGCAGTACTGGTGCTGATCGGTCTGTTGCATCTAATTGAAGCGCTTTTGATCTATCTGGGCGGCCACCACGGTTTTACCCCTGTCTATTATAAATGTGCCGCAGGGGAAGTGGTGGGCGGATTTAGCCTGCAGCGCTTCTGGCCCATGCCCCTGGTGGCCTTAATGGTCACCGTGGTTCTACAAAGTGATATTACCGGGATCAGCATGCCTGACTGGTGGCCGCTGCTCAAGCCCTCCCTCCAGCCCGGGGCCGGTGAAAGTCTGCAGTACCTGGCCGTACCGGTGGCGGCCGGCCTGGGCTATGCTGATCTGGCCCTTTCATCGACACCGCAGGAAAAGTCCCTTTTTTCAGCCCGTTACCTGGCCCTTTACAGTGTGGTCTTGCTGGCCGTGGCCCTGGCGGCGGAATATTATCCCCCGCTGGTTATTCCGGGAGTAATCCTGGCCCCCTTGGGCCATGAGCTGGTGATTGTTTATGGTAATAAACGGGAAATGAGCCGTGATCCCCTTTACCGGGACGATGCCCGGGGAATTAAAGTGATGATGGTCCTCCCCGGCTCAGCGGCAGAGCAGGCCGGGTTAAAACAGGGTGATATCATCCAAAAAGTGAACGGCTTTCCGGTGCGCAACCTCACTGAGCTGCTGGCCCGGATTGAAGACAGTTATTTTATGTTGCTCCTGGAAGGCCTGCGCATGGAAAAAGATTTTTCTGTTGTATTTAAAAAAGGCAAATCTGGTCCAAGCCTTGCCCCTGATGACTACACCAAAGCTGCTTTTATGGCACCGGATTATGCAACCCTGCATCGCAGCGCCGCCCTGGGGCTGATTGCCGTGCCTCCCCGCCATTCGCGACTGTATGTGGAAAAAAGGCGGCCCCGCCCTTTAGGCTGGCTTCGCCGAATCATCAAGGGTAAAAACAGTGCTTAACCAAAGCTTTCACTGCGCGCGTCAAGATCTGTTTAACATAGGTTTTTAAAGAAGAAAATAAAAATATTGAGGAGTAGTTAAAAATTAGCAGTGAGGGATGATCTTGTTTGCTGCTGCGTTAGCCTCTTTTATCAGCGTATTTGTGGCCGAGTTTGGCGATAAAACTCAGTTAGTATCCCTTTCCATGGCCAGCCGCTACCCCCCGTTGCAGGTTTTGGCCGGGGCCATGATGGCACTGGCTCTGGTGCTGGGGCTGGCTGTAGGAGCCGGCGGATTAATTGCCGCCTATGTCCCGGATGTTGTCATTGCTATTGCTTCAGGAATTTTTTTCGTGATCATGGGGCTGTTTACCCTTGCCCGCCATGAAGGCAGCGATTTTGAACAACGCCCGGGCAAGGCCGGGTTTTACCAGACTTTACTTCTGGTTTTTCTGGCGGAGATGGGCGATAAAACCCAAATGGCGGCAATGCTCTTATCGGCCAATTTCGGGCGCCCCCTGGCTGTGTTTGCCGGGGCCATGGCGGCGATGCTTCTCAATCATGCCCTGGCCATCTTTTTAGGCCGGCGTTTTTTCTCCCGGTTAAATCCCCGGTTGCTCAAACAGGGTACTGCTTTATTATTTATGGCCATCGGTCTGGCCATGATCATCATTTCCCAACTACGCTAAAATGCTGCATAAGCGTCCCGCATCTGGTTAAAATTGTAAATATACAGGTATGCTATAATAGAGGACAGAAATCGTGGTCGAAAAATTCGGAGCATGCCGGAGGAACGACAGATATGAGCGACAGCGGGAGGTTTAGATTAAAGGCGGGTTTCGCTCCGGCCGGGGATCAGCCCCGGGCTATTGAAGCGCTGGTGGAGGGGCTGCGTCAAAACCGGCGCTACCAGACCCTGCTGGGCGTTACCGGCTCGGGCAAAACCTTTACCATTGCCAATGTTATTGAAAAAATACAGCGGCCCACCCTGGTTGTCGCTCCCAACAAACTGCTGGCCGCCCAGCTATGCAGTGAATTTAAAGAGTTTTTTCCCGACAATGCTGTGGAATATTTTATCAGTTATTATGATTATTACCAACCCGAAGCATACCTGCCTCAGACGGACACCTATATCGAGAAAGACACTTCGATTAACGATGAAATCGACAAGCTGCGCCACTCGGCCACCAGTGCTCTCTTTGAAAGGCGGGATGTCATTATTGTGGCCAGCGTTTCCTGTATTTACGGGCTTGGATCACCGCAGGAATACAGGGAGCAGACCCTCTCCCTGAGGACGGGAGCCCGCATCAGCCGTGATGAAATTATTGGCCGCCTGGTGGAAATACAGTACCAGCGCAATGAAGTAGATTTCCACCGCGGCACTTTCCGGGTGCGAGGCGATGTGATCGAGATTATTCCCTCTTCTTTCGGGGATGCGGCCCTGCGGGTGGAGCTTTTCGGCGATGAGGTGGATCGGATCCGGGAAATCGACCCGGTCAGCGGAAAAGTAATCGGGGAGAGGACCCATGCCGCCATTTTCCCCGCAACCCATTATGTTACCGCAGCGGAACAGCTCAAAAGGGCCATAGCTGGCATTGAAGAAGAGTTGCACCAGCGTCTGCTGCAGTTTAAGCGTGAAGGGCGCCTTTTAGAAGCGCAGCGCCTGGAGCAGCGTACTCGCTTCGATCTGGAGATGATGCAGGAGATCGGCTACTGTACCGGTATCGAAAACTATTCGCGGCACCTGGACGGGCGTAAACCCGGCAGCCGCCCGTATACCCTGCTGGATTACTTCCCTCCCGATTTTTTACTGGTGGTGGATGAGTCTCATATTACCATCCCCCAGATTAACGGGATGTATCGCGGAGACTTCTCGCGGAAGAGCACCCTGGTAGAGCACGGTTTCAGGCTCCCTTCGGCCCTGGACAACAGGCCCCTTAAGTTCGACGAATTCGAGTCCCTGATTAATCAGGCCATCTTTATCTCGGCCACTCCGGGTCCGTGGGAGCTGGAGCACAGCAGCGCGGTGGTGGAGCAAATTATCCGCCCCACCGGTCTGGTCGATCCGGAGGTGGAGGTTCGTCCGGCGGAAGGGCAGGTGGATGATCTATATGGCGAGATTCGCGCTCGCGCCGAGGCCGGTGAAAGGGTGCTGGTGACGACGATGACCAAGCGCATGGCCGAGGATCTGACCGATTATTACCGGGAAATGAAGCTAAGGGTACGCTACATGCACTCTGATATTGACGCTCTGGAGCGGATGTCGATCATCAGGGGGCTGCGCCTCGGTGAATTTGATGTGCTCATCGGGATTAACCTGCTCAGGGAGGGGCTTGATTTGCCCGAAGTATCTCTGGTGGCGATCCTGGATGCAGATAAGGAAGGTTTCCTCCGTTCGGATCGCTCCCTGATTCAGACTATTGGCCGGACGGCACGTAATGTCAGGGGCAAAGTGATCATGTATGCCGATACAATTACACCGTCCATGCGGCGGGCTATTGAAGAAACCGGGCGTCGCCGCCGCAAGCAGTTGGCCTATAACCGCGAGCACAATATTACGCCCCGCACGATCGTCAAACCGGTGCGTGATGTTATTGAAGCCACTATCGCTGCGGAGGAAAGCGCAGGTTACCTGCCGCAGAGTATCGGCGAGCTAAAACCGGAACAACGCCGGCAAATGATTCGCGATTTGCGGCGGGAGATGCAGCAGGCGGCCCGCGAGTTGAATTTTGAAAAAGCGGCCCAATTGCGTGACTTAATCTATGAACTTGAACGGAGCACGGCGGCACGGCCGGCCGGCCGAAAAGGAAAAGCCGGTGGAAGCGGCTCCATAAAGAAAATGAGGTGAACCGGGTGGCAGGAGGAGAAATTGTTATTACCGGTGCCAGGGAGCACAATCTGAAAAATATAAATTTAACCCTGCCGCGCAACCAGCTTATTGTGTTTACAGGTTTGAGTGGGTCAGGAAAATCTTCTCTCGCTTTTGACACGATTTACGCCGAGGGGCAGCGCCGTTATGTAGAGTCTCTTTCGGCATATGCCCGCCAGTTCCTGGGGCAGATGGACAAGCCGGATGTGGACCAGATTGACGGCCTTTCTCCGGCCATCTCCATTGATCAGAAAACCACCTCCCGGAACCCCCGCTCCACGGTGGGCACGGTGACAGAGATCTATGACTATATGCGCCTGCTGTTTGCCCGCATTGGCCGGCCTTACTGCCCGCACTGCCGGAAGCCGATCAAACAGCAGACGGTGCAGCAGATGGTTGATCAGATCATGACCCTGCCGGAAGAAACACGCATCCAGGTGCTGGCTCCCATAGTGCGGGGGCGCAAGGGGGAATATACCCGCCTGCTGGAAGAAATGCGCCGTAAAGGCTTTGTCCGGGTCAGGGTGGACGGAGATATCCGGGAGCTGGGAGAAGAGATCGCCCTGGATAAACAGAAAAAACACTCTATTGAAGTGGTTGTCGATCGCCTGGTTGTCCGCCCCGGGATTGAAACGCGCCTGGCCGATTCTCTGGAAACAGCGTTAAAACTGAGCGAGGGCCTGGCCCTGGTTCATGAGCCGGAAGGGGGCGAGCATCTTTTTAGCGAGCGCTTCGCCTGCAGCGACTGCGGTTTTAGCTTTGAAGAGATTAGCCCGCGGATCTTTTCGTTTAACAGCCCCTATGGCGCCTGCCCGGAGTGCAGCGGCCTGGGATTTCGCGCCGAATTTTCTCCGGATTTAATTGTTCCTTTTCCGGAACTGTCGCTCAGGGAAGGGGCGGTTCACCCCTGGGCCGGGCAGTATAATTATTATTCCCAGTTTCTGGAGGCTGCAGCCAGGCAATGGGGGATAGATTTGGAGGCGCCCTTTTCCCAGTTGAGCAAAGAACAGAAGCAAAGACTTTTTTTTGGCTCTCCCGAGCCGGTGGCCTTTCGCTATGTCAATGCGTTCGGCCGGGTGCGCCACTACCGGAAAGCTTTTCCCGGGATCGTCAATCTGCTGCAGCGCCATTATGATTCTACCCAGTCGGAAGAGGTGCGGCAGTCTCTGGCCCGGTATATGGAAAACAAAATTTGCCCGGCCTGCCGCGGGCTGCGCCTGAAAGAATCCAGCCTGGCGGTCCTGGTGGGCGATCGCCATATTGCCAGCGCAGCGGCGCTGACGGTAGCCGAAGCGTTATCTTTTTTTTCCTCCCTGCAGCTAACCGCCAGAGAGCAGCAGATTGCCCGGCAGGTTTTAAAAGAGATTGTGGCCCGGCTGCAGTTCCTGGTTAACGTGGGGCTGCAGTATCTAACCCTGGATCGGGCCGCCACGACTCTCTCCGGGGGGGAAGCCCAGCGCATCCGCCTGGCCACCCAGATTGGCTCCGGGCTGACGGGTGTAATCTATATCCTGGATGAGCCGAGCATCGGCCTGCACCTTAGAGACAACGCCCGCCTGCTGCAGACCCTGAAGGCGCTGCGCGATTTGGGCAATACTGTGATTGTGGTGGAGCATGACGAGGGCACCATTCGCAGCGCCGATCACATCGTTGATATCGGCCCCGGGGCCGGTGCCCACGGCGGCAGTATCGTGGCGCAAGGCAAGATTGAGGATATCATCTCTTCTCCCCGCTCCATCACCGGGGATTACCTGGCCGGCCGGCGCAGCATTGCTGTTCCTGAGAAAAGGCGCACTCCCGGAGAACGCTGGCTGTGGGTCAGGGGTGCTTCGGAACATAACTTGAAAAATATCGATGTCGGTTTTCCCCTAGGGCTGTTTATCTGTGTCTCCGGGGTTTCCGGTTCGGGTAAAAGCACCCTGGTCAATGAAATCCTGGCCCGGGCCCTGGCCCGCCACCTGCACCGCGCCCGGGAAATGCCCGGAGCACACCGTGCTATTGAGGGTCTAAAGCATCTGGACAAGGTTATTGAAATAGATCAGTCACCGATTGGACGAACGCCCCGTTCCAATCCGGCCACCTATACCGGCCTCTTTGACGGCGTGCGCGAGCTCTTTGCCCGGACGGCTGAAGCCCGCAAAAGGGGCTACCGCCCCGGCCGGTTCAGCTTTAATGTCAAGGGCGGCCGCTGCGAAGCCTGCCGGGGGGACGGCATCTTGCGCATTGAGATGCATTTTTTACCCGATGTGTATGTGCCCTGTGAAGTCTGCCGCGGCCGCCGCTATAACCGGGAAACGCTGGAAGTGCGCTACAAAGGGCTTAACATTGCCGATGTCCTGGATCTGACCGTGGAAGAGGCCTTAAGCTTTTTCGAGGCGATCCCTAAACTGCAGCGCAAACTGCAGTTGTTAAACGATGTGGGGCTGGGCTATATGCGCCTGGGCCAGCCTGCCACCACCCTGTCAGGCGGCGAGGCCCAGCGGGTCAAGCTGGCCACAGAGCTGTCGCGGCGCACCAACGGGAGGACGATGTACATTTTGGATGAGCCGACCACGGGGCTGCACCTGGAGGATATCAACAAGTTGCTGCTAATCCTGGAGCGCCTGGTTGAGGCCGGCAATACGGTTGTGGTGATCGAGCATAACCTGGATGTGCTGAAGCGGGCAGATTACCTGATTGACCTGGGGCCGGAAGGGGGCGACGGAGGAGGAGAGGTGGTGGCCTGCGGTACTCCTGAAGAAGTGGCCTGCTGCCCCGTATCCCATACCGGGCACTGGCTGAAACAAGCACTGGGTTTGGGCGTGGCTGTGGCAGACTGAAATTTTCAGCTTGACCGGAATAAATTATTCTTACCATCTTACCATCCTCTGCTTCCAGCAGCGTGGCCGCGGATCTTACTGGCGGCAAAGGCGGCTGATGGTATGCCGGATCACATTGGAACCTATGGAGATGGAGCGGGGAAGCCTTTCGGATAAAGGGATTAAGGGGTGTAGCGTTTTAGTGATCCCTGAACAGCTTTTAGAAAAAGTAAAGCAGATCCCTGCCTCTCCCGGCGTCTATCTCTTTAAAGACGCGGTGGGCCGGGTGATCTATGTGGGAAAAGCGGTATCCCTGCGCCAGCGGGTCCGCTCATACCTGGCCGATGCGGCAACTCTTCCACCGAAGTTGAAAGCCTTGCAGTCCCAGATGCGCGATATCGATTATATCGTTACCGGCTCAGAGGTTGAGGCGCTCATTCTGGAGTGTAACCTGATCAAGGAATACCGGCCCCGCTACAATGTATACCTGCGTGATGATAAGGACTACCCCTGCTTGCGCCTTACCGGGGAGCTCTACCCCCGGCTGGAATACCTGCGCCTTTCGCAAAAAGAGGGGCGGCGGGGCGCCAGGCGGGTAGAGGCCAATAAAAAAAAGTTTGGCGAAAGATTTTTCGGTCCCTACACCAATGCCGGCGCGGTGCATGAGACGATGCGCCTGCTGGGGAAAATTTTTCCCTTGCGCCGCTGCCGCCAGCCGCTAACCGGCGAACCGTCTCCTCACCGCCCCTGCCTGAATTATCAGATGAAACGCTGCCTGGCTCCGTGCCGGGGCTCCCAGGCCGTATCCCCTGAAGAATATGAGGCCCAGGTAAAACAGGTGGCCCTCTTCCTGGAGGGGCGCCAGACGGAGTTGGAGCGCGATCTGGAACAAAAAATGCAGGCTGCGGCAGAGCGCGAGCGTTATGAAGAGGCAGCCCGGATCAGGGATCAGTTGCTGGCCCTGCGCCAGGTTGCCGCCAGGCAACAGATCGTATTTAACCTGAAAAAAACGACGGATCAGGATGTCCTGGCCCTGGTCAGAGAGGGGAAAGAGGCAGCAGTGCACCTTTTTGTCATCAGGGAAGGCAAGCTGCTCAACCAGGAACATTTCAGGCTGGCCGGCGCCGCCGGGGAAAGTGACGACGATGCCCTGGCTGCATTTATTAAATCTTATTACAGCAGGGGAGGGCGCCCCCCCAAAGAAATAATTCTATCGCACCCTGCGAGCGAGAAAGAGCTATTGCAGCAATGGCTTAAACGTACTGCCGGCTACAGGGTAAACATAATCGTTCCGACCCGGGGCGATCGTAAAAAGCTTCTGGATCTGGCCATACGCAACGGCAACTTAAAGTTGCGGGAAGAGCTGCAGCGAACCTGGCAGCGGGAGCAACTGCCCCTGGCGGAGCTGGCCGAGCTGGCCGGTTTGAAAGAGGAGCCGGCGCGCATTGAAGGTTATGATATATCGCACCTGCAGGGAAATGAGGCGGTAGGCTCCATGGTTGTATTCGAACAGGGCCGCCCGCATAAAGAGAGTTACCGCCACTTTCATTTGCGGCGCACGCCGCCCGGAGACGACTACGCCGCTTTGCAAGAAGTATTGCGTCGCAGGGCCGGGCATAATGAGTGGCCGTTACCGGACCTGATCCTGGTTGACGGGGGTAAAGGCCAGTTGAAAGCAGCCCGGGAAGCGCTGGATCAGGCCGGGCTGCAGGCGCTGCCTGTAATTTCTCTGGCTAAAAATCCGGAGCAAATCTTTCTGGAAGGCGCCGCTCTACCGGTAATTCTTCCGGCCCACAGCACCCTGCTGCAACTATTACAGCGCATTCGGGATGAGGCGCACCGTTTTGCCCTGGACTATCACCGCCGCCTGCGGCAGCAAGGCAGCACCTTTTCCGCCCTGGAGCGCATTCCCGGCATAGGCCCGAAACGCAAGAGCGCTTTATTGCAACATTTTGGCAGCCTGGAAGCGCTGCTGTGCGCCTCTCCGGAACAAATTGAAGCTGTCCCCGGTTTCAGTAAAGCTCTCGCCCAGACCCTTTACCAGCATCTGCATGGCGGCAGTGTTTAGTAAATGTATAGTATTTATGGTCCGCCATGCTCTTTATGGTAACGGATTTAAAAGGGTTATGCTATAATCGGAATACAGAATAATGGCCCACGGAATTCATTTTAAATGAAGGCCTCTCTCAAATGTTTTTTTCGAACATAGCCGGTGGGGCCAGGCTATAACCAGGAATAAGAACCCGGAATCTAGGCCGGTTTTCCGAGATTTCTCCTGTTTCCTGAATTCTGGATTCTGCTACCCAAAACAAAATATACTTTTTAGGAGCACCAGCCATGCCCTATAAACTAATTGCCCTCGACCTTGACGGCACGCTTTTAGATCGCAACTTAAAAATATCCCCCCGGAATAAAGAGGCGCTTAGAGAAGCGGCCAAACGGGGAGTTATGGTCACTGTGGCCACGGGGCGAATGTACCGCACCAGTATACCTTACGTGCGCGAACTAAAGCTGAATACAGATTGGCCGATGATCAATTATCATGGGGCGCTGATAAAAACTACGGAAAGCAAAAAAGTACTGCACTATCAGCCTGTAGATCTCGATCTGGCCGTAGCGATTTCCGCTTACGCTGAAGCGGAAGGGTATCACGTCAATGTGTTTATCGCCGACTGCCTTTACGTTGCCGAGGAAAACGAATTTTCTCGCTACTATCAAAGTATTGCCGATGTTGAACTTGAGGCGGTGGGTAAGCTTTCGCATTATTTAAAGCAACGGGGCGAGGCGCCGGCCAAGTTGACCATTATCAACTGGGACGACCGGCTCAACCGGATGGAAGATTTTTTAAAGGAATGTTACGGGGATAAAATAATGGCACTGCAGTCGCTTCCCTATTTTCTTGAAGTTACGGACAGGCGCGCTACCAAGGGCCAGGCGTTGCACTGGCTGGCCACTCGCCTGGGTGTTCTGCCGGAAGAAATAATGGCCTTTGGCGACAGTTATAATGATCTTGATATGATTAAGTATGCCGGCCTGGGCGTAGCTATGGCCAATGCCCGGCCGGAAGTACGCCAGGCAGCGGATCTGATTACCGCTTCCAATGATGAAGACGGGGTAGCCCGGGTCATCGAAGAATATGTCTTAGGATCAGGATAACCGGTAATGTGACAGAAAAATATATTTTTTCTTGACGTATTTTCAGGCTTGTGATAACTTGAACTAGAGCCGGATTTTTCTATATTTTTTAGCTGGAGGTAGCATAATGCAACTTTCAACCAAGGCACGCTATGCGGCTCGGGCGATGATGGAGCTGGCTCTATCCTACGGCCAGGGGCCGATGTTGCTTAAAAATATTGCCCAAAGACAGAATATTTCTGAAAAATACCTGGAGCAACTGATGGCCCCCTTGCGGGCTTCCGGCCTTATTTACACCATGCGCGGCAACAAGGGCGGCTATGTTCTGGGCCGTGACCCCAAGGAGATAACCCTCTATGACGTGATTAGCATAGTTGAAGGGTCTCTGGCCCCGGTTCCGTGCGTAGATAAAGTAGAAATGTGTGAAAGGTGGGAGAACTGCGCTACCCGTAAGGTTTGGGTTCGCTTAAAAGATTGCCTGACCGCCGAACTCAAGGCCATCAGTCTGGCTGACCTGGCTGCGTCTCAGGAACAGATGGGCAATCCAACGGCGTAGAACCTTAAAAACATATCCTCCTCCTTCGGGTTTGATGCGGGGGCGGTGCAGTGGCACAGCCCTTTTTGCATAAATCCCGGCAGGATTAATATGCTTAATACAGAATTACTATTGAGAGCCACCTGTGTTTGCCGATAACAAAGAGGTGACCTCTGGTGGAAGCACAACCAACCATTCATATAGTATTAATAACCGGTATGTCAGGCGCGGGCAAAAGCCATGCCATCAACTGTTTTGAAGATTTGGGATACTTTTGCGTGGATAACTTGCCGCCCACCCTTCTTCCGAAATTCGCCGAGTTGTGTGCCCAGTTGGAAGGCCGCTTAAATAAAGTTGCTCTGGTCAGCGATTTGCGCGGCGGAGAATTCTTTAATAACTTGTTTGAGGCGCTGCAAGAATTGGACAGCAACCGCATCGACTACGAGATCCTCTTTCTCGAAGCCGATGATGAGGTATTAATCCGGAGGTTTAAGGAAACCAGGCGCCGCCATCCCCTTGCTGACTTGAGCCTGCGGGAAGCCATAGATAAAGAGCGGCAAATGCTGGCCGAGCTGCGCGGCAAGGCCGACCGGGTTATCGATACCTCCTCCCTGTCTCCCCGGGAATTAAAGGAAACTATCGCCAACCTGTATGAGCCCGAGCAGCGGGAAAAAAGCATGTTCATCACCATCATCTCTTTTGGCTTCAAATACGGCCTGCCCCTGGATGCAGACCTGGTTTTTGATGTCCGTTTTCTGCCGAACCCCCATTATGTTCAGCATCTACGCAGCCTGACCGGCCAGGATCCCCAGGTTAAAGATTATATCTGGCGCTGGATGGTTACGCACAAGTATTTGCAGAAGGTGCATGATCTACTGGAATTTTCAATACCCTACTATATCCGGGAAGGCAAGTCAAACCTGGTTATAGCCGTAGGGTGTACCGGAGGCAAGCATCGTTCCGTGGCCCTGGCGGAGGAAATTGGCCGCCTCCTCGGCGATCGCTACCGGGTCAACTGTAAACACCGGGATATGCATAAGGCGTAACCGCCACCAGCGTGGGAGGATTAAGCTGTTGCTAAGCCGGAAAAATAAAGTTAGCAGCATGGTGCAATGGCTCTACCCCGGCTTGAAAGTAAAAAGATGGCTGTTGCTGTCGGCCTGCGGCCTGGCAGCCATGCTGGTAGGATTCGCCCTGCTTATGGGTCCTGGTTTGCAGAGCCTTACCGAAAAAATCTATGCGCCGTTGCTGATTCATCTCCAGAATAGACTTTACCAAACTTTGCTCCTCTGTGCCGGCCTTTTGATGTTGTTATTTGGCCTGCAAAAAACCGCCGCTGCGGTAAAGGAAGTCCTGGCCCGCCATCAAACGAGGCCGCTTATTGACGTCCTCTTTACCAGGCGCTTCCTGGAAAAGGGGCCCCGCATTGTCGTTATCGGCGGAGGCACCGGGCTGTCGATCTTACTGAAGGGCTTAAAAGAATACACCTGCAACCTTACCGCCGTAGTTACTGTGACCGATGACGGCGGCAGCTCAGGGCGCCTGCGGGGGGAACTGGGTATCCTCCCTCCGGGGGACATCCGTTCCTGCTTGCTGGCCCTCGCCGATACCGAACCGCTCATGGAAAAGCTGTTTCAGCATCGCTTCACCGGCGGCACCGGCCTGGAGGGACACAGCTTCGGCAACCTGTTTATTGCGGCCATGACCGAAATGTTCGGCTTCCAGGAGGCGGTTAAGCTGTTTGGCCAGGTTCTGGCTATCCGCGGACAGGTGTTCCCGGTAACCCTGGAGATGGTTCAGCTTGTATCCGAGGATCTTGAAGGCCGCCGCTTTTGCGGGCAATCTATAGTTTACCAGGGAAAAGGCCCCTTAAGGCGGGTTTTCCTCGATCCTCCCTCGGTAAAACCGCTTCCTGAAGTTCTGGCGGCCATTGGGGCAGCGGATGCAGTAGTTCTCGGCCCGGGAAGCCTTTTCACCAGCGTTATACCCAACCTGCTGGTGGAAGGAGTAGTTGAAGCCATCCGGAATTCACGTGCCATGGTTTTTTATGTCTGTAATGTTATGACCCAGCCGGGAGAAACTACAGGGTTTACCGCCGCCGACCATGTGCAGGCGCTGCTGGATCATGGGATGACGGGGTTGATTGATTGCATTATCGTAAATTCGGATTTGGCTGTGCCCCGGGACAAACTGGAACCTTTTTTGCAAAAAGGTTCGGTACCGGTCCGCCCTGACTATAAACGGCTGCAGCAGCAGGCCAGCCGCTTAATCAACGGCTCTTTTATTAATCATAATATGCCCACCCGCCATCATGGAGAGCGCCTGGCCCAGGTTATTGTGGAGCAAACCCTGGCGTATGCCGGGAGACGGAGGACCAAAGCTGCCATGAGTCAGTTTAAAACCGTTTAACATCCATATTCGCCGCCAACTGGAACGGCTGGCGAAAGAACATCGTTACCGGTGAATCTTCAGAAATAAGTGGCTGGAATTGCGGCCGTAAAGACCGGGGGTGTTGGTATGTCCTTTGCCCGGCAGGTAAAAGAGGAATTGGCCCGTTATGTGGAAAAGCGTAGCTGCTGTAGCTCCTGGGAGTTGACGGCATTTCTGCTCTTGAAGGGCTACCTCTCGATCCGCGAAGGCAAACAAACCCTGGTGGTGCAGACTGACTATAACTATATCGCCCGCCGCCTGTTCAGCCTGTTAAAGGCAGCAGGGATTGAATCACCGGTAGTAGTCCTGCGGCAGGAGCATAGGCCGGGGATAAACCGCTACCTGGTGCTGGTGGCCGGGTCTGACCGGGTTGAAGCGCTGCTGCTTAATCTAGGCCTTAAAGAATCCGGGCAGGCCAATCATCTTTCGCGGGATGCTCAAATAACCCCGCAGAAACATTGTTGCCGAAGGGCTTTTCTGAGGGGGGCTTTTTTGGCCGCAGGGTCTGTCAGCGTATCCAGACGATCCGGCTATCATCTGGAAATTAATTGCAGCTACGAGGAAGATGCTGCCTCCTTACGGGATTGCCTGGTCTTCTTTGCCCTTAAACCGTTTCTTCGCCGGCGCCGCAGCAGCTACTCTCTCTACTTTAAAGATGCGGAGGCTATCGCCGACTTTTTGCGTATTGTCGGGGCAAGCAACTCCCTGCTTAACCTGGAAAATATCCGGGTAATAAAAAGTATGCGCAACCAGGTAAACAGGCTGGTAAATTGTGACACGGCCAATGTTCAAAAAATAGTGAACTCAGCCCAGCAACAGCTACAGCAAATTGAGATCATCGAAAACTTTATCGGTTTAAACAACTTGCCGCACTCCTTGCGACAGGCAGCACAGCTGCGATGCCGCTTTCCCGAAGCTTCGCTAAAAGAGTTGGGGTTGATGCTTAATCCTCCAGTAGGAAAATCGGGAATGAACCACCGCTTCAGACAGTTGGAGCGAATTGCCGCTGAATGCCATAAACGGGAAAACAATTTTCGGGGGCCTGTTGAATAATATAATCTTAAAGGGCTATTGAAACACACCGGTATTCACTTGGGTGATGACAGTTGCAGGAATTATGCAGAAGAATGTCGAAATAAGTGACCGGGATGTGAATTATGATGAAATTAGATTTTCAGCTTAAATTGGAACAAACACAAAAATTAATTATTACACCGGAACTGAAGCTGGCTATTACCCTGCTGCAGTACTCGGCTTTAGAGCTGGTTGATTACATCCAGGAAGAGCTGCTCAATAACCCGGTCCTGGAAATACGCGACCCTGAGGATGAAGCTAAAGACAACGAAATAAGGCAGGAGCTGCCGGAGGTCCGTTCGGACAGCCAGCCGGAGGACGGCGGTTTTTCCTGGGAAGAGTATTTCCGGGATGTTGACTGGTCCGCCGTGGAAAAAAACGCCTTCCAGTCCACGGAGGAATCGCCTTCCATTGAAAATTATGCCGGAGAAACCGGCTCCATGCTGGAAGACCTTCTATGTCAGCTGCGCCTGATGAGGCTGCCGCCCCGTGAATATAGCATGGCCGCTTTTCTCGTCGGCAATCTCGACCAAAATGGATATTTACACGGCGATTTGGACGAACTGGCCCAATCCCTGGGGGTAACGGAACAAGAGCTGACCGAGGTCCTGCTTACGGTGGTCCAGCGTCTTGAGCCGGTCGGGATCGGCAGCCGCAATCTTCAAGAATGCCTTTTACTCCAGCTTAAGAATTTTGAAAATCCGCCGGAGCTGGCCGTCCAAATTGTTAAATACTTTCTTCCGGCTGCCGCTGACGGACGTTTCCGCCATATCGCCTCCCGCCTGAACTGTGATATTAAAGAGGTGCAAAAGGCTGTTGATTTTATTCGCACTTTAAATCCCAAGCCGGGTAGCATCTACGGTGCAGGAGACGAACCGCGCTATATTATTCCCGATATTATTGTGGAAAAGGTAGTCCAGGAGTACGTGGTTATCGTCAACGATTCGGCTACTCCGCAGTTGACGATCAGCCCTTTTTACCAGAAACTGCTGCAGTCCGGAAACAGCGATGAAGCTCTATCTTCTTATATTAAAGGCAGATTCGATAAAGCGCTCTGGCTTATCCGCAGCATTGAGCAGCGCCGTTTAACCTTGTATAAAGTGGCCCAGCAAATTGTGGAAATCCAGCAACCTTTTTTGGAGCACGGCATTAAGCAGTTAAAACCCCTGACCTTGCGGGAAGTAGCACAGCGTGTAGGAGTACATGAATCAACGGTAAGCCGCGCCACCAACAATAAGTATCTTCAGACACCCCGGGGCCTTTTCCCCATGAAATTTTTCTTTTCCAGCGGGCTTACCGGCGAATGCGGCGAAGGTTTTTCCTCGCACTGCATTAAAACTCTCCTGCGTGAAATGATTGACCGGGAAGACAGCCAAAATCCCAGAAGCGATCAACAGTTGAAAGAGCTGTTCGAGCAAAGAGGGGTAACTATTTCCCGCCGCACCGTAGCGAAATACCGGGAGGAGCTAGCCATTCCCCCTTCCTACAAAAGGCGCCGGCATTAAAGGTTTTCTGTCTGGCCGTGATTCTACCGCCCTGGGGCGTTTTTTTTATGCCTTTTCAGGGATAAGGCGAAAGGCAGGCGGAAAAATAAAAGGGGCGCCTCGGCTTCCCGCTGGCAATTTTATGATAAAATAGAGCTGCCGGGGTTGAAAAAAACATCTATGGTGGTGATGGCCATGGCAAAAAAGAGCGTTAGAGATGTTGAAGTGAAAGGCAAGAGAATCCTGGTTCGGGTTGATTTCAATGTGCCCCTGGAAAGAGGGGAGGTCAAGGATGATACCCGGATCCGGGCAGCGCTGCCCACAATTAGATACCTGCTGGAGCGAGGTGCCAGAATCATTTTGATTTCCCACCTGGGGCGCCCCAAGGGAGAAGTTAAAGCTGACTTGCGCCTCGATCCCGTAGGCAGGAGACTGGCGGCGTTGCTTAATCAGCCGGTTAAAAAGCTCGATCAGGCGGTAGGCGATACGGTCACCTCCGCGGTGGCCGCCCTAAAGGAAGGAGAAATAATACTCCTGGAGAATATCCGCTTTGAGAAAGGCGAAGAGAAAAATGATCCAGCCCTGTCGCAGCAACTGGCCCGGCTGGCCGATCTATACGTTAATGATGCGTTCGGAACAGCCCACCGGGCTCATGCCTCCACAGCCGGCGTGGCTGCACATATTCCGGCAGTAGCAGGCCTGCTGATGATTAAGGAAATCGAAACCCTATCCCGCTGTATTGACAACCCTGGCCGCCCTCTGGTGGTTATACTGGGAGGAGCTAAAGTTTCAGATAAAATTAATGTCATCCGCCGTTTTCTGCAACTGGCCGACCGGCTGCTCATAGGCGGCGGGATGGCCAATACTTTTTTGGCGGCCCGGGGATGTTCCATGGGAGATTCGCTGGTTGAAACCGAGCGCATTGCGGAAGCGCGCCAGCTTATGGAGGAAAGCAAGCTAAACCGTTGTGAAATCATGCTGCCTGAAGACCTGGTAGTTACCCGGGAAATAAAAGAGGAAAGCCCCTTTAATATTGTCAGCGGCGGTGCAGTGGAAGAAGGCTGGAAAGCGGTGGACCTGGGACCGGAGACAGCCAGCCGCTACAGCCGCGCCGTGGCCGAAGCGAAAATGGTCGTTTGGAACGGGCCGCTGGGAGTATGCGAAGTGCCTCCTTTTGATCGGGGAACTGAAATCGTGGCCCGGGCGGTTGCCCAGAGTGAAGCTTTTTCTGTGGTCGGCGGTGGCGATATTGTGGCCGCCCTGGAATCACTGGGGCTAACCGATAAGATTAATTTTATCTCCACCGGTGGAGGGGCTACGCTGGAGTTTTGGGAAGGCAAAGAGCTGCCAGGGATTGCCGTTCTTCAGGATAAATAGAGTCGAGAAATGGAGGAGACCCTATGAAACCATTAATTGCCGCCAACTGGAAGATGCATAAAACGGTTGCCGAAGCGGAAGCTTTTTGCCGCCAAATCAGGCAGATGGAAGGGCAATTCAGCGGGGTGGAAGTATTGATCTGCCCCCCTTATACCGCTTTGGCCGCTGTGCAAAAAGCCCTGCAAGGCAGTACAATCAAATTGGGAGCGCAAAATATGTTCTGGGCGGAGCGCGGCGCTTTCACCGGAGAGATCGCCCCCTCCATGCTCCGGGAATGCGGTGTAGAGTATGTCATTTTAGGCCATTCCGAGCGCCGCCATATCTTTGGCGAAGACGATTCATTAATTCGCAAAAAGCTGGCAGCCGCCCTGTCACATGGGCTTAAGCCGATCCTTTGCGTTGGCGAAACAGAAGAAGAGCGGGAAGAAGCGGCAACCGAAAGGGTACTGGAACAGCAGCTTTGCGCAGCGCTGGAAGGCCTGGATCAGGGGAAGCCTGGCGAAATAGTCATTGCCTATGAGCCGGTATGGGCCATCGGTACGGGTAAAGCCGCGGTTCCCGCTGATGCTGAAAATGCGGCTGCCTGGATCCGCCAGGTTGCGGCCCGCTACTTGCCTGAAGAAGACATGAAGGCCTTGCGGATTCAGTACGGCGGCAGCGTTACAGTTGACAATATTGCGGAGTTTATGGCTTTACCCACGATTCAGGGTGCCCTGGTCGGCGGGGCCAGCCTGGAAGCGGCCACCTTTGGCCGGCTTGCCCTTGCCGCCGGGGAGGCGGTAAACCGTTGAAACGCGTGGCCCTGGTTATCCTGGACGGGTGGGGTTACAGCTCAGAAACGGAAGGAAACGCCATTTATCTGGCCGACACCCCCAACCTGGACCGGTTTTTTCAGGAATACCCCCATGCTTTATTACACGCCGCCGGTGAAGCAGTAGGCCTGCCACCAGGGCAGATGGGCAATTCCGAAGTGGGTCATCTGAATATAGGCGCGGGCCGTATTGTCTACCAGGAGCTGACCCGGATCAGCCGCTCAATCCAGGGCGGTGATTTCTTTAAAAATCCTGTCTTAATCCAGGCCATGGAAAAGGCGCGCCTGCAGGGCGGTGACCTGCACCTTATCGGACTGGTTTCGGATGGAGGCGTGCACAGCCACATCGATCATCTCCTGGCCCTGCTGGAAATGGCCGGGAAGCGTAAGGTTAAGGGTACATACGTTCATGCCATTTTAGACGGGCGCGATACGCCGCCGGCCATAGCCCGGGTTTACCTGGAGCAATTGCAAGAGCATGTTCAAAAAACAGGAATAGGACAGATTGCCACGTTGTGCGGCCGTTATTACGCCATGGATCGCGATCGCCGCTGGAAGCGGATGGAAAAAGCATACCGGGCTTATGTTTACGGTGAAGGTAGAAAGGCGAATGATCCCTTGCAGGCCCTGGAGGAAGCTTACGCCCGCGGTGAAACCGATGAGTTTGTTGAACCCGTGGTTATAGTGGACGCTAACGGTAATCCCCTGGCCCGCATCAAGGAGCAAGATAGTGTCATCTTCTTTAATTTTCGTCCTGACCGGGCCCGCCAGCTCAGCCACGCCCTGACAGATGAAGTATTCCCTCATTTTGACCGGGGCAAAAACAGGCCTTTGCCCTATTTTGTAAGCATGACTGAATATGAAAATACTCTTCCGGTTCCGGTGGCCTTCCCCCCGGAATATCTGACAGCGACCTTAGGAGAAGTATATTCCCGGCATGGCCTGGCGCAACTGCGGGTTGCTGAAACGGAAAAGTATGCTCATGTAACATTTTTCCTCAATGGTGGACGGGAAGAACCTTTCCCCGGCGAAGAAAGGATCCTGGTTCCCTCGCCCAAGGTTTCTACCTACGATCTGCAGCCTGAAATGAGCGCCCCGGAAGTAGCCCGCAGGGTGGTGGAAGCGCTGAGCGGCGATCACTACGCTTTAATTGTCGTTAATTTCGCCAATGCCGATATGGTAGGGCATACCGGCAATATACAGGCGGCCATAGCAGCGGTGGAGACGATAGATCGCTGCCTGGGGGAAATCGGTTCCGCCGCCATGTCCCGCGGATGGAAGATGCTCATCTGCGGGGACCATGGCAACGCCGAGAAGATGCAAGATCAAAGCGGCATTAATCATACCGCTCATACCGCCAACCCGGTACCGCTGTTACTACTGGGGGATAAAGAGGCCACATTGCGCCCGGCCGGTATTCTGGCAGACCTGGCCCCAACTGTACTGGATCTGGCCGGACTGCCATGCCCCCCGGAGATGACCGGCCAAACGATGCTGGTCAGGCCCGGCGTAGAAGAGAAAATACAGCCCGGCATTTCATCTTAATTTTGTGTTGGGTCTGAATGCAGCCGCCGCGCCCGCGGAGATGAAGCAGTTATTTTACTTGCATAAAGGAGTGCACAAGAATGGATAGTCAGATTAAGCAGATTAAAGCCAGAGAAATCATAGACTCCCGGGGGAACCCGACGCTGGAAGTGGACGTGTACCTGAAAGGGGGCTGGATGGGGCGAGCCGCAGTGCCGTCGGGAGCTTCCACCGGAGCTTATGAAGCGGTGGAGTTGCGCGATGGAGATGAGAATCGCTACCTCGGTAAAGGGGTTTTAACAGCGGTGCGCCATGTTAATGAAACCCTGGCTCCTGCCCTAATCGGATTAAGTGTGCTCGAACAAAGACACCTGGATCGGGTAATGATTGAGCTGGATGGCAGCTCCAACAAGGGTAACCTGGGAGCTAATGCCATTCTGGGGGTCTCTTTGGCCTGCGCCCGGGCGGCCGCAGCCATGCTTAACCTGCCCCTGTTCCGCTACCTGGGGGGGGTCAACGCGGCGCTGCTGCCGGTTCCCTTCATGAATATTTTAAATGGCGGCAAGCATGCCGATAATACCGTGGATATCCAGGAATTCATGATCGTCCCCGCCGGGGCGGATTCTTTCAGTCAGGCCCTGCGCATGGGAGTAGAGGTCTTTCATCATCTCAAAAAAATCCTCGCTTCCCGCGGGTTAAGTACCAGTGTCGGGGATGAAGGCGGCTTCGCTCCCAACTTGAAGACCAGCGCGGAAGCCCTTGATTTGCTCGTGGAAGCCATTGCTGCGGCTGGCTACCGGCCCGGGGAGGATCTCTACCTGGCCCTGGATGTGGCCGCCACGGAGCTTTTTAAGGATGGCCGCTACCGTCTCGAAGGACGGGAATACAGCAGTGAAGAATTGATCAGCTTCTACAAGGAGCTGTCTGGCCGTTACCCCATTATCAGCATTGAAGACGGGCTGGCCGAAGAAGACTGGGACGGCTGGGCTGCTCTGACCCGGGCCCTGGGCAGCAGTTTAACCCTGGTGGGAGACGACCTCTTTGTGACCAACCAGGAGCGGCTCGCCCGGGGTATTGAAACCTGTACGGCCAACTCCATTTTAATTAAACTGAATCAAATTGGCACCCTCAGTGAAACCCTGGATACCATGGCCCTGGCCTCCCGGGCCGGCTACAGCCGCATCGTCTCTCACCGCTCCGGTGAAACGGACGATACCTTCATCGCGGATCTGGCCGTGGCCACCGGCGCCGGGATGATTAAAACCGGGGCCCCTTCGCGGGTGGATCGGGTGGCCAAGTATAACCAGCTTCTGCGTATTGAAGAGTCTCTCGGCGCAGCGGCCCTCTTCGCCGGGAAAACAATCACGTAAATTCCCAAAGTAAGTTCTACAGTGAGAAGCCAGTTGCGATAACACTGAAAAATCAATGGATTTAAGTATGAGAAATATTGAGCAAGAAATCATTAGAGGTGAAAACTGGCCTTAAAATGGCTAAGAGTTGCTAAA
>JAKPEE010000105.1 GCA_029552125.1 Bacillota bacterium
GGATGCCATCCAGGCGCTGCTGGAAGAAGAGGTTAAAAAGGTGAACGAGCAGCTTGTTCCATACAAGCGCATCCGCCGCGTGATCTACCGCGACACCGAGTTCGAGAAGACCACGTCAAGGAAGATCCGCCGGCAGTACAAATAATCGCGAGCCGACCCTTTTATTGTTATCCTGGGGGCGAAGACCGAAAGCTTGTCCTGGGGGCGGAGCCAGAAGGATCTCTTGTATTGTTCAACAGCGGCGGTTTGTAGATCCTTCGCTGCGCACAGGATGACATGTGGGGGCGGACTTCTATGCCCGGCCGCTATTTTTTGTGGGAGACTTTTCTGACATAGCCGTAGGGGCGGGGTTCCAGCCCCGCCCGACACAGGGTTTCACCCTCGCCCTTTGCAGCGAGTTATCGTCTGGCCCCTGCTTCCGGTCCCCTGATATCTTCTCCTTAGGCGCAAAAATCACCCTCCGGGTGATTACATTTTTTATAAATGTGGTCTATAGTAATAATGATTCAGCATCAGTAATGGTTCAACGATAAGAAAAGGAGTGACAGCATGAAATTTTTTAAAAGTTTTCTGGTTATAGTTCTGGTGGTGCTGCTTCTGGCGGCGGCGGGGTGCGGCGGGAAAGAGGAGACCGACGATCCCTCCGGCAATGAAGCAGTGGATGAAAACGGCGCCGAAGAGGTGGAAGAGCCGGATAACGAAAATGGCAACAATTCCGGTGACGATTCCGGAATCAACGAGGATTATTTTGCAGCCCTGGGCGGCTGGAGGCACTTTGATTTCAAGCCCGGGCAGTTCATGAAGTACAGCCTTACCACTGAGCGCGGCCTGGAGGGCTGGGTTAGTGTTCAGGTAGATTCCGGCGAAGGAGCCAACCTGGATCTCACCATTGAAGGCAACTGGGTGCTTGGAGGAGATATTTCGGAAACCGCGACTCTCGCCCCTGCTATGGAGCCCTTTGAGTTTACTTATTCATTAGAATCAGAGGGTTCAAACCTGTTCTCAAGCCTGGCTATTTTCGACAATATTCCCTTCCACCAGGTGAAATGGGAAGAAGGCTACCTGTGGGAAGAAGAATCGAAAATTCTGGAAGTGGGTGGAGAGGAGACTTATGCCGGGATAACCGGACGGGTTGTGACCTACGAAGCTCCGCATGCTTTCACCGGAGAAGCCCAATACTTCAAGTATGTCATAAAGCTCGATTTTCCGCTGCCGCTCTATGTTGAAACCCCGGCAGCCAACGATACCTGGTACTACGAGTTAACCGAA
>JAKPEE010000123.1 GCA_029552125.1 Bacillota bacterium
AAACCTATTAAAACAGAAACAGATTTGTATGTCAAAGAACGATATCTCCGAAGATACGCTTCAAAACATAACTAAAGGGGTGACATTTTCTCAGTCCATTTCAAGCATTTTTAGGGTGACATTTTCACTGGCCGTTGACAGATGACGTAAGAACAAAATAAGAACGGGCAATGGTTTACGCATTGACAGGCTCTTCAAAACCGGATTATAATTATTACCAATAATGATACAATATTTTGGCAATCGTGTTCTAACCAGGGGTGTATTATGGCTTCCATCGTTGATCTGGCCGGGCCTTTTTTAAATATCCGGGCGCGCATAAAAAGAAAGAAGCTGGCGGCTCTGCTTGCGCAGTCAGCTGACTTCCTGAACAACATCCAGGCACCCGGGCTTAAGCCGCTGCGGGGAACTTTTATTTACCACCGCCCCCCCGACTACCCGGGCAGGGATACGGATGCATGGAGGAAGCGGGAGTGGGTTGCCGAATTCAAGCGCCTGCAGGAGCTCGGCATCGACACCGTTATCTACCAGGGAGCAATCGGTGAAACCACTACAGGCAAGTGGTACATTTACTACCCCCTCCCCGAAGCATCCCGGCGAGAACTGGTGTCTATCGAGCGTCGCCTGGGCAAGCCTCCCGTTCTGGATCCCCGCCTGGACGACGTTGTAGCCGCCGCCGAAGAATGCGGCCTGGAGCTGCACCTGGGCCTTTACAACGTGGGACGCGGATGGATGCCGCTGCCTGACCAAAAATTTATCTATCAAGTTTGCCGGGAAGAACTGGTTGTGGCCCGGGACCTGGCCGAACGCTACGGCCAAAGCCCGGCGTTAAATGGCTGGTATATATCCCCCGAAATATTTTATCTCTACCACGGCCTGCTCCGGCGCCTGGATATGCGCGCTTTCCTGGAGCCCATTTGCCGGGACCTTAAAAGTGCCACGCCCCGCGCGCGTATAGGCATCTCCCCGGGAACCTATGCCAGGAAGTCGCACCATGAAAGAATCAAGCAGTTCTGGCTGGAGACACTGCGGGATACAGGCGTCGACCTGATTTACCCTCAGGACACCGTGGGGAATCAATTCGTGGAGGTGGATCAAGCGGAAAGCGTCTGGCAGCTGTGGAAAGAGATAGCGGAGGCCCTGCAGATTGAGCTGTGGGCCAACTGCGAAGCCTTCACCCGCATCAATTATTCCAGCAGGGAGGGCTGCCTCTCCGCCGCTGCGTTCGACTGCTTCAAGTGGCAGCTGCATGCAGCCTCGCCGCATGTCTCCAGAATTATCACCTGGGAAGCGCTTTACTTCTTCAACGAGCCGGGAGCCGCCGGCGGGAAAGCCCTGCTAAGCGATTACCGCCGCTTCTTTAACCTATGAGTACCGGCAAAGCAACCATAATCCAAAAAATTAAATACTACCGGAAACAGTACGCCGCCGCCCTTTTGGACGACATCATCCCTTTCTGGGTTAAAAATTCACCCGATTACCAAAACGGCGGCTATTTCACATGTCTGGACCGCGACGGCAGGGTCTACGATACCGACAAATTTATGTGGCTGCAAGGGAGGCAGCTCTATATGCTTGCCAAGCTCTACAACTGCCTGGAGCAGGACCGGCAATGGCTCGAGCTTGGCAGGCTTGGAGCGGATTTCATAAAGAAATTCGGGCGGGCCGCGGACGGCGATTATTACTTCGCCCTGACCGCAACGGGGCGGCCGCTGATCCAGCCGTACAACCTGTTTTCTGATTACTTTTGTGGTATGGGCCTGGCGCAATATGCCCGGGCTGCAGGAGATGAAACGTCCCGGGATCTTGCTTTGACCATTTTCAAACGCCAGGAGGCCAGGAAAACCAACCCCAAAAAGCAGTATAACAAAAGCTACCCGGGAACCCGACCCGCAGAGGCGTTAAACATACCGATCATCGAACTTAACTTCTGCCTGGAAATCAAGGAGGCGCTTCCCGGTGTCGAGGCCGATGAAAGGATTAGCCGAACGATTGAACATATTTTTTCCAGGTTTCTAAATCCGCGCCACGGTCTCTTTCACGAAGCGGTAACGCTTGATCCTGACGAAATGGATCATTTTGATGGGCGCCTGGTCTGTCCGGGACATGGCCTGGAATGCGCCTGGATAATTCTGGAGGCGGCCCTACAACTGCGGAAGCACCGGTGGATCGCCCCCGCCTGTGAGATCCTGCTCAAAACACTCAACCACGGGTGGGATCAGGATTATGGCGGCATTTTCTACTTCAGGGATCTGCTGGATAAACCGCCCGATCGCCTGGACTGGGATCAAAAATTGTGGTGGGTGCACACCGAGGCCCTGGTCGCGCTGATTTTAGCCTACAAGATCACCGGCGAAACCGTTTACTTTGACTGGTTTGAAAAAGTAAACGCCTACGCCTGGCAAACCTTCGCAGACCCGCCGCACGGCGAGTGGTTCGGTTACGCCAATCGCCGGGGGGAAATCTTGCTGACACTAAAGGGCGGCAAATGGAAAGGGTTTTTTCACCTACCCAGGTTCCTGTTCATGTGCTGCGGTATTTTTCAGGATATCCTGGACCAGCAGGGTCAGGCGCTAAGAGCCCACCACCGGGAAGGCTAGACTCACCAAAACGGTTGAAATTCTTGCGAAGACAGCCTCTACCGTCAGCACTCTCCCTCGCCAGCCTTTAGCGGGCTTCGGTTAGGCCCGCCTCTCCGCTTTCCAGTTCCCGCTGCCTCCTCTGCCTGTTCAGTATGTTTAGGACTTGCGCATGTTCCTTTTCGCTAAGGCTGTATTTCCATGTCGGTATTACCGCCAGGATGGAGCCGAGAGCCGGCAAGACGGTGACGATGGAAAACAGGGCAATCATAACCTCGGGGAAAGCCTCGCGGGCTATCCCTCCCGCGGCCACGTAATTCTGCATGAGCTCGGGGTTATATCCAACAAAGGCCAGCAATAGCAGCGCCCCGTAGTAAGCCACCGCGGCCTGCAACTTGGCCAGGAAAGTCAGCCCTGCAAAGCACAGGCCATCCGCCTTTTCGCCGGTTTTCCATTCCAGGTAATCCACTGAATCGGCAATCATGGATACCTGTAACACATTGGGAAAACCGTGCAGCGCTCCTGCAAAGAAGATCATAATGCTGACCAGCAGGATAGTGTCCAGATGTAACATGAATAGAACAAAAACGGTTATAAAAGGGATCACACTAACAAGATGTGACCTGTTGTATAAATCCTTTTTGGAAAATCTTTTTAAGAGCGCGGGAGTAAAATACATGGACACCAGTGTGCCGATAAAATAACCGCCGCCGATTACGGCGAAGTAAAACATGGTTTCAGCTTCATTGCCGTTGGCGTAATACCACAGAATCAGGTAGCTCGAGCAGCTGGCGATCATCGCCTTGGTGCTGCCTAAAATACCGGAAAGCATGATTTGAAGGAAGGGCTTGTTTTGTTTTAACAGCGCAAAGTTTTTAAAGACGTTCGATTCTTTATAAGTTGGTTGTATTTTCTCTTTAACTTTAAAGCCCACCAG
This sequence comes from Bacillota bacterium, assembly GCA_029552125.1. Classification (GTDB taxonomy): domain Bacteria; phylum Bacillota; class Dethiobacteria; order DTU022; family DTU022; genus JAKPEE01. The sequence continues at coordinate 3,517 of JAKPEE010000123.1, forward strand.
CTGAAACAAAGCGCTCCCGATGACGGTAAATACCAGGGTGGCCATGAAATAACCATAGGCGCCGGCGTTGGGGAAGATGGCCGTAACCCCGGTATTTTTAAAAAGGCCCACTATGGTCACATAGGTCAAAACAGGGAAGGCGGAACCGACAGCGCCGCAGACCCTGGCCAGGGAGAGCAATTTGGTTCGATCTTTTTCGCTTTCGGTCATAAGCGCTGTAATACCCCAGAGGGGAATGTCCCCCATGGTATAAATCATGCCCCATAAGATGTAGGTGGCATAGATAAAAACCACAGTTAAGGCAGGATTTTGGTTGTAATTGAAAGTTGCCGAAAAAGCTCCGATGGTGCTTACCATGATCAACATGGGGGCCACAATAAGATAAGGCCTGCATTTACCCAGTTTTGAGCGGGTCCGATCAACAACAGCCCCCATGATAAAGTCGTTAACTGCATCCCACAGCCTGGCTACCAGCATAAGCACGGCGACGATACCGGGAGGTACATAGAGAGCTTCCGTGTAATACAGGGCCAGACCGACGCCTATGACATTGTAGATAATGTTTTGGCCTGCCAGCCCAAAAAGGTAGTAATTCCTCTCTTTTTTGGTATATGTTTTTAAGGCAACATTTTCCATCGGACACCTCCTAGTAATATTCACAGGTATGACAGTTTATTTCGCCTGCTCCCCGCAGACAAAGTCCACGGCCTGCCGCAGCAGCGGGGAAAAATTCTCCGGAATGGCGTGGCCCATGCCGCTGACCACAATCAGCTTGCAGGCAAAATCATTTTTTAAGAAGGCTTCCGCCAGTTCCACCGCCCGGGCGTAGCCGTAATCCTTATCCCCGGTAATAATGCAGCCTCTGCGGCCCCGGGCCCTGCCATCGCGAACCTGCTCGACAAAGGTTTTCACTTCCCTGATGCCGGGAACAATGGCGATAAAACCGGCGCAACCAGCCGCATCCAGAGAGGCCCTGATGGCGAGGGCGCCGCCCTGTGAAAAACCGGCCATCAAAAGGGGGCCGGCATCACCATGTTGGCCCTGAAGCCGATCAAATGTTTGGTGGACTTCGTCCAGGGCCAAGTCAAATTTGTCCCAGCAGTACTGGTTCAAGCCGCACACCTGGGATGATTGCAGAAAAGCCAGGACAAAAGAGCTCCTGATATCCGGAATATCCCACCAGGGGGCATAGCTCTCTATGTTTCCCCCCTGGCCGTGAAGGAGAAGCAGAAGGGGATAGATGCTGCCGCCGCTCCGGCCCGGCGGTTCCATAACCACCAGCTCCGGGCGGGATTTTTCGGCCGCTTTTGCCTGGCGCAGGCGGCAAATTTCTTTAATCCGCGCAAACTCTTCGCGCTCCCGCAGGGGCAGCAGGTCTTCATCAAGCAAAACCGTTTCAGACCACCATGCGCCCTTTTTTAGCGCCTGTTCCAGCTCCAGAAGCGCCTTGCCGGGGCTGCCGGTGCGGCAGTATAGACAGGCAGCCCAGAAACCGGTCCGATGGAACTGATCCGGGAATCGCTCCTTTGCTTCAAGAGCCGACTTCAGGGCTTCATTGTACCTGCCCGCAAAATATTCGGAGAAAATTTTCTTCTGGAGATTAAAGAAATCCATAAAGCCACCCCCGGCACAATACTTCCAGATATATATTCGGCGGATCCGCACACATCCCTTTTCCGGCCGGCGCAAAGCCTGTCCAGTCCGGTATCAAGAAAAACCTGTACGGGACAGGTTATCCAAGAAACAATACCACATATTTACCTATTTTCTTGCAGGATATTTCATTAAAATGAATAACTGTACAATAATCGGTTCCCGGGGAAGCATTGGCAACACCATTATTTATTATTTAGAGGAGGGAAAAATTTGAGTGAAAACTTCAGGGTAAGCAACAGGACCAAATGGTCATACTCTGTAGGCGGCATCGGCCGGGACATGGCCTACACGCTGATAAGCATGTATATCATGGTCTTTTTTACCGATGCCATCGGGTTGGCCGATTGGGAAATCTGGGCCGTCGGCATTATAATCGCGGCAACCAGGGTCTGGGATGCTGTAAACGATCCCATGATGGGCGTTATTATCGATAATACCAGGTCCAGGTGGGGCAAGTTTAAACCCTGGGTCATCATTGGCGCCGTATCCAGCGCCGTCTTTACCTTCCTGCTCTTTCAAGACTTCGGCCTGCGGGGGGTGCCCTTTGCCGTTCTTTTCGCGGCTTTTTACCTGTCGTGGGAAATAACCTTTACCATGAATGATATTTCCTACTGGTCCATGTACCCTTCATTCACCACAAACCCCAAGGAAAGAGAAAGCATCTGCGCTTCCGCCCGCTTCTTCGCTTCACTGGGCGCCTTTCTGGCCGCCGGGTTAATACCCATCATCTACCAGAATTATAAAGGGGGGCCGGTAAAAGCCTTTTTCTGGATCGCCCTGGTAATCTCCACCGCCTTCATTTTATGCCAAACCCTGGTGGTGGTGGGCGTAAAAGAAAAACCGCTCTATGCGGAGGCCGAACAGCCTAAAACCAGGCTGAAAGACTTTGTAAAGATCATAACCAAAAACGACCAGTTGATAATAATCTTCCTGGCCTTCCTGCTGCTGGAAATAGCCTTCGCCCTCGTGGTGAACCTGGGACCCTACTTTTTCAACTACGATTTTGGCAGGTACGGCGGCGGCGAGTTCACCATGTTCCTGGGCATCCTGGCTGTGAGCCAGCTGCTGGCTACCGCCCTGGCTCCGGCAATAGCGCGGAAAATAACGAGAAAACAGATCTACAGCTACTCGACCATCGCCATTGTTGCCGGTTTCCTGCTGATGCTTAGCGCCGGCTATGTATTCCCCATGAACATGATTACCATAGGGGCTGCCGGGCTGCTGCTCTTCAGCGGCCAGGCTCTTATCCTCTTCTTGATGTATATCATGATCGCCGATACCATCGAGTACGGGCACTGGAAGCTGGGCACCAGGAATGAAAGCGTGGTCTTTGCCGTCAGGCCTTTCGCCACCAAGCTCGCCGCCTCCATCCAGGCGCTTATCGTGGCGGCCACGCTGACCTTGTCGGGGCTGAACGAGAAGGTAATCAATCCCCTTACCGAGGCGAAAAAGATTGACCCGGATCTGCCCACTGAAGCGGCCAGGGCCATGATTGAAAGCGGCATGACCGGCTCCATGCGCCTCTCCTTGAGGATTACCATGATGGTCATCCCCATATTGTTTATCATCGTCAGTTACTTGATCTACCGCTACCGCTACAAGTTGGACGATAAATTCTACCGGCAGATCATCAGCGACCTGGATGAAAGAAGCAAAAGCGCTGTATAGAACACTGTGGAAAAGTAACAGGGGATAATTAGTAGCGCCAATCATAAGGGGGCGGGTAATCCGCCCCCTTACATGTGAACAGCATTAAGAAGAGAGCCTATGAGATGTGAGGCTATTCCGCGTATTCGCCCATTATTTCCCTGAAGTTATCCGGCGTTACCATTTGCCCGGTGAACTTAACCAGGCCATATTTCTGACCGGGTTCTTTAGAATCGGCGAAAACATCCTCAAGCGCCTTTCCTTCCTTTACCTGTTCCATCAAGCCTCTCCAAGCATGGACGGCACAGTCATAAGCGCTGAAGAAAGAGGCGGCCTTCCAGCAGGTATCGCTGCCCTTGTCGGCCCATTCGTATCTCGCACTTTCCGCACCCATGCTGACGACGACAGAGTCGTCGGCCAGTCCGGCCTGCTCAAGTGCGCGGACGACGCCGCCCCCCTGGTCGTCTTGCGGGGCAATGACCACCCATTTTTTGATCTGGGGATTGCCCGATATGGTGGCCTGGGCAATATTAAATCCTGCTGCAGCTCCTCCCTCTTTTCCTGTTTCCACACGGAAGTAATTATCCTTCGGGAAGTCAGGCAGCAGACTGAAGAAGGTTTCTTCCGCGCCATCGGCCCGGTCCACAATATTTGAAACATCAGCTTCATGAAGGTTCATGAACCCTACACCCTCATAGGGCGCTGAAATGCCGTTATCCTCCATATACTGCACAAGCCATTCTGCGCAGATAACACCCATGCCGTAACCGTCAAGCTCCACGCAGGGGGCACAAATGTTGCCTTCTTCGTCGATCAAGCGGTTGGACTCGCCAACAATGGGTATGCCTTCTTCTAAGCACTTATCAACAACAGTCTGGCTTATCTTCTGGTTGGCAACGAATATGATGATCCCGTCAACACCCTGTGAAATCATAGTATCCAGCTGCTGCAGCTGCTCCGCCGGATCGAGGTGCGAATCCATAGTAATAATGGTGGCATCCTCTTCTTCAGCAAACTTCTTTAATTCTTTTTCCATATCCTGTTCCCATTGTATCTCATATATCCCGGAAAGAAAGCCGATCACCATCTTATCCTCTTCAGCCGGCTTGCACCCAACTACTGCCAGTGTCATTATAAGCAGGCAGGCTATGACAACGCTGATCCGAAAAATTTTTTTCATTTTTTAGGCCTCCTTTTTAAATTTGTTGATACAAAAGCCCCCACTTCCTTCTGCTGGACACCTTCGTAATGTCACAATTCCTTTGCTACAACCCTCCTTGTCTCTTGCCTTGAAATTATTGATCTTTACTTGCCTTCTTCCTTCGAATGCTTCTAAAGTAGTCAATGGAAAGAGCAATAACCAGCAATAAACCGCGCGCAACTTGCTGCCAGAAAACAGGTACATTTAAAACGAGAAGCCCATTTTTAAAGGACTCCAAGATTAAAAGAGCAATAAAACAACCCGTTAGCGTTCCACTTCCACCGCTGAACGAAACTCCACCCAGAATAACTACGGTTATGGCGTCAAACTCCAGACCGTTGTGTGCCACTGGCTGTCCCGAGTTCATGCGTCCGGCCAGGAGCATGCCTCCGATAGAAGCTAAAACAGAGGTAATGATGTAAAGCGCTACTTTGATCCGTTCCGGATTTAATCCAGCCAGGCGGGCGGCAGTTTCATTTCCACCAATCATATAAACATGGCGCCCAAATCGAGTTCGGTTCAGAATGATAAAAAAGATTACGGACACAACAATAAGAAAGATTATCGAGATGGGTATGCCGAATATTCTCCCGGCACCAAAATAGATAAACAACCTGTCCCTGATATGGACAGAGCTTCCGCCGCAGATTATATGAGCTAGGCCCCTAAATATGGACATGGTGGCCAGTGTGGCAATAAAAGGTTGGATCTTTAAAAAATTGACCAGTTGGGAGTTGATTAAACCTATTAAAACCGCCGCTGCTATCACTATCGCGACTACCGGAAGCACGGAAAGATCATACCTCTCGAACAGTATGGCAGCTAGCACGCCTGAAAAAGCAGCTACCGATCCGGGCGAAAGATCTATTTGACCACCGATGATAAGCATAGCTTCGCCGAGCATAACCATGCCCACGACTGAAGCGGCAAACAGGATATTAATGAAGTTTGGCACCGTGAAAAAACTTGATTGTAAAACAGAAAAAACTACTATGACGACAATTAATACAACCACCAGGCCTACATTTTCAGATCTCTTAAAGACATCAATAATGTGCCTCATCTCTTCCTCTCCCAGTTACTTTTTACTCCTTACTCTTCATGGCAAGGGTCAAAATATCTTCTTCAGTAGCTTCCTCTCTCGTTAAAAAGCCCGAAATCCTGCCCTCACGCATTACCACAATATTATCGCTTAAACCAATAATCTCAGGCAGCTCTGATGAAATAAAGATAATTCCCAGGCCACTGTTTGCCAGGTCGACGATCAGCCGGTATATTTCAGCTTTGGCTCCCACATCTATGCCCCTGGTAGGCTCATCAAGAATTAATATTTTGGGATTGGAAGTCAGCCAGCGAGCCAGGAGAACTTTTTGTTGATTCCCGCCGGACAACTCTATTATTTTTGTCATTACAGAGGGAGTTTTTATCTGCAAAGCGGTTACCTGATCTTTGGCTATTCTGGCCTCTCTCTTAAAATCGATAAAACCATTCCGAACCAACTGCTCTAAAATAACAACACTCATATTTTCCTTTACCGGCCTAACCCTGAAAATGCCTTCAGCAATTCTGTCTTCAGAGCAAAAACCTATCCCTTCCGCGATAGCATCGGCAGGGCTTTTAATATTGACACGCTTTCCTTCAACCCATATCTCACCGGAATGTACTGCATCGGCACCAAAGATGGCTTTCATGGTTTCAGTCCTGCCTGCTCCTACAAGTCCGGCGAATCCCAGTATTTCGCCCCGGTGCAATTTGAAACTAACATCGCTTATCCTGTCAGTGGTAAGCCCTTTAACATCAAGTATCACCTTGCCAATGCTTTTCTCTCTATTCAACGTGTTAAAGACGTCACCCAAATCACGCCCAATCATATGCTTGACCAGCTGCTGCTCATCGGTTTCCGCTGTTCTCAATTTCGTTACGAACCTGCCATCCTTTAGAACAACAACTGTTTCACTGATATGAAATATTTCCTTCAGGCGATGGGATACATAAAGGATTACTTTGCGCTCCTCTTTAAGTCTTTCAATCACTTTAAAAAGCATATCTATTTCAGCTTCTGAAAGGCTTGAAGTGGGCTCATCAAAAGCAATTATTTCAGAATTTCTCCGGTAGGCTTTCATTATTTCGACCATTTGCTGATATGCCACCGAAAGGTCTCTAACCCTATCCGTCGGTTTTATGGGCAAATTAAATTCATCCAGAATCTTCTGGGTGTTAGTGTATAATTTTTTAAAATCAATTAGCCGGTTCTTTTTAACCGGCAGGTCTTCCATAAAAATATTCTCCGCCACCGTTAAGTAGGGCATAACCTGCCGTTCCTGGTATATTACACTGATTCCGCTGGCGATCGCTTCCTGGGGCGATCTAAATTGTTTTTCCTCTCCATCGATAAAAAGGCTGCCCTTATCTGGCTGCAAATCCCCGCTGAGAATCTTTAGCAATGTGCTTTTACCCGCCCCGTTCTCGCCGACAACTGCACAAACCTCTCCCGCATTGGCAACAAAACTGACATCCCGAAGAGCTCTTACAGTCACAAATGTCTTGCTTATGTTCTTAAATTCAATATTTTGCACCATAAAAAGTTCATCCTTTGGTCAACTTTGTTTGCCCTCAAAGCTAGGGCAGATCGGTTACAAGGCTGGAAAGATTCAGCGCTTTAAGCTTCTTTTCCGACGGCCTCCCCGTTGCGACATCCCAACCGAGCTCTTTATAATAAGACTCTCGAACTGTCTCAATATCGATGGTGACTCCTGCCGTAGGCCCAGATGGGAACGGAGGCTGCCCCATCACCCGCCTGGGAAGATTAAAATCATTCGGCTCAAGGCCTTCTCTAAGATTAAAGCAATGCCTCAGGGTATTTATCCTTTCCCCCGTTGTAAGGGCTTCGTTCAGGTCAAAAGTATCCCAGCCGGTTACCTGCCGGAGAGCCTCCAGTAAAGGATAATCGTTATATAAAAACTTTGCAAAGAGACAGATGCCAGTTGAGGTAAACATATGAAACCAATTATTGAGATCCGCCAGCACTTTTCCTTTTGAATCGTAGTTATATCTAACCGCAGCCAGCTCATCCGGCTTGTATTGCTTAAGCTCCGTCTCAAACCATCCGTGTTCGATAAATCCCACCCCGCCCTGGGTGTGACGGCCCGGTGTGGGATCCAGCACATAGCCATATCCAAAACCCGGCCAGCAGCGGGGATCATGCATGGCCGGTTCCTGGCCCCCTACATGTATGGCGAATTCTCCGGCTTCTCCTCCTATTTTTTCTGCGGCTACTTTTACTCCGTCAGCCAGAAGAGAGCCGATCCCCTCCCTGCGGCACATCATTTCAAGCAACGGTAAGATGCATTCTTTGTTGCCCCAATTTAAATCCAGGCCGCCTGTATCTTTCTGCGTCAAAAGGCCTTTTTCATAGCACTCCATGGCAAAAGCAATAGTTGATCCTGCGGAGATGGTGTCAAAACCATAGCGATTGCATAACTCGTTGGCCTTGATAATTGTCTCGATGTCATCAATCAGGCAATTGCTTCCAAAGGCAGCGATGGTTTCATACTCAGGCCGATGAGTTACCAGGAGATTCCCTTCGGAATCTATATAGTTTAAAATTGCGCCGCATATCATTGAGCACTGAGCGCATCCGTATCTTCTCTTTAAATAGCGGTTATAGACATCGCCGCCTATTTTTGCCGCCCTTTCCAAGGGATATACTTCCTGGTATAAGCCCTTCCAGTTTTGGACCGGGGCGTCTCCGATAGATACATCCAGGTCATAGACCATCGGCGTCCCAATTTTAGTCCATTTTTTAACATCTCGAGGCAAGTTCTTAAAGTCTTCCCGCATTTTTTCGACGACTTGATCAAGGCCGGATTCATGGGCCACAGGGACCTTTTGCGCGCCCTCTACGGCAACAGCTTTTAAATTCTTTGAGCCCATCACCGCACCCAGGCCCGATCTCCCCGCAGCCCTTCCGTGGTCATGCATGATACCGGCTATCCTGGACAGGCTTTCCCCCGCCTGGCCTATTGAAGCTACCTTAAGATTGCTGCCCGCCTCTTCTTTGATTATATTTTCCGCCTCAACACTGTCCCGTCCCCATAAATGACCGGCATCCCTAACTTCAACCTTTTGGTCAGTTATCAGGAGGTATACAGGCCTTTCCGACCTGCCGGTTATAAAAATCCCGTCATAACCCGTTCTTTTAAGCGCAGGCCCAAACTTGCCGCCGCAATTGGCGTCGCCCCACCCACCGGTCAGCGGCGATTTGCTTACTACTGTAAACCTGCCGGCCCCGTGGCACTTTGTCCCCACCAGGGGCCCTGTTACGAAGCCGATAGTATTATCCGGGCCAAGCGGATCGAGGCCGGGTTTCACATTTTCATACAGAAACCTCACCCCCAACCCATAGCCGCCGATATACTCCCGATAATCATTTTCGGGCAACGCCAGCTCCTGGTAGGTATTATCAGTTAAATCTACAAAAAGTAATTTACCCATATAACCGTGAACAGTCATTTTTACCCTTCTTTAAAAGTAATTGGCAATCTATCCCGCTTTTTTTTGTTACAGCCATGATTCTGCTTCTTCTTGCTTGACTGTTTCAAAAAGAATCGCGCCCTGTTCAAGCAGCACAGCCTGCAATTCGGAAACATCTTTTACCAGTTCCCGCGGCGTAATGCCTCTCCTTGCGCATATCGCCGCAGCCACGCCGGCAGCCTGGCCCGTCACCATTGTCTGCTGCAAATAACGCAGGTAAGCTGGGCGATCAGTAGATACGCACTTGCCTGCCGCCAGCAGATTGTCTATCTTTACCGGTACAAGGCAGCGGTAGGGGATATCATAAGAGCCGTTCGGGAAACTCAGATTCTCTTCATCCTCATTTACAGCGAGAGTATCCGTGCTGGCCACATGGTAGCCTCCTGCCGGGAATGAAGACTTGCCGATGGTATCAGGAAATTGCCTGGTATTTGCTACATCCTCGCGGGTAAGAACGTAGTCTCCCACAATCCTGGGGCCCTCGCGGAGTCTTAGCTCGGTACACATTCTGACGATATATGCGTTCTCAAATCCCGGAACATATTTTTTAAAGAACCGCCAGGCAATCTCTAGCTGCTTTCTGCACTCAATGTTGCCCCTGGTCAGATCCCACGCATCGGTGGGGAGAATGCGAGGAACGTGGGTGGAATGCTGAAAATGAGCTTGTATATGCCCGCCCTCCCGCGGGATTATAAAGAAACCGACACCGCTATTGGGATGCCAGTCTCCGTTGGCAAGCGCCATGTCCCTCAGCTCGATAAAACCTAATATTTCACCCAGTTCTCTGATGTCGGTAACATTACGAACAAACTCATACACCTCTTCCAAAGAAGTGCCGGTATGTGGGTTCATTACATGACCGTAGGTAAACTGCTCCGGATGTCTGCGGACATAATCAAGCAGCCTGTCCCAATTTACACCGTCGGCAGTAAAAGCCAAAGTGTGCGGCTGAATCTCGTCTCTTGATACGCAGACCGTCTCTGCTCCGGCCCGGATAGCAACATAAGCTTCACCAGTGCAGTCAATCACTATCTTGCCCTTGATCTCATTGCGCCCGTTGGCGTTCTCAACAACGATCCCCTTGACGGTGTTCCCTTCCTTGATTACGTCAACCACAAGTGTATCCAGAAGGAGAATCACCCCCGCCTCTTCCATCATCTTATAAATTAAGATGGTCCACCATTCAGGATCCACATAAGAGAAGACAGCGGCAGATTTTGCCCGATACCTGTACCTTAAACTGGGAAGCGCATGCCCGGCCTTGTAAAGCCTTTTATATGTTTCGTAAAGAATACCACCCACATCTCTTTCATTGTGGCAATTAAAAATCCGCGCATAAGCAAACCCCGGAGGCCCTGAAACATTCATCTGGCCCCCAAGGGTTCCCAGCCGCTCTACCAGCAGGGTTTTTGCTCCCGCTCTGGCAGAAGCAATGGCCGCAGCAACACCGGATGTGCCTCCACCGCAAACGATTACGTCATATATTTCATCATACCCGCTCATTATTTATTAATCCTCCTTTAAGTCAATTCCCAGCTGAGTATCAATAAAATTGAAAAGGCGCTCTGTTATACAGAGCGCTTTCCCTATCTTTGGAAATCCTCTATTGTTTTGGCAATCTTTCCGCCGGGCAGGGTAACCGGCTCCACAATGGCTTCGCTGTGCAGCGCCCACGGCAAGATTACCCCTGAATGACCGCCGCGCCCTCCGACAACAACAACTTCAATATCTTTCGGAAAACGGGTCACCGGCATGGGGTGCCTGTTCTCAAATTCGGGCGGACGCACCGGGACGAGCCCCCTGTTGCGAACCATGGGCACTTCGTGATAGGCGTAGGTGTGAATATGCTCCCGGATCATATCTTTAGTGTAACCATCCTTCTTGAGCATTTTCCCATGGTCCGGGGTGAGGCAAACTACCAGTGGACCAGGTATGTATGCATTGTTAGATCCTAGAGTAGTGCAGCAAGCAGTGATGGTATCCAGGAGATCATGCCCGTTCAAACTGAGGAAATCGATTATATCATGCTGCGGCTCTGCTTTCAAGACATAGACGGTGGTAGTTTCTGCATCATAGCGCTCTTCGTTGATCATTTCCCATTGTGCAAGTTCGGGTTCTTCAGCAAAGCAGTAGGTGAACTCGGCCTGCGAGGCGATGCAATCGAGGTCGCATATACCGGGTACAGAACGGGCGACATTCATGATCACCAGGTTCACCGCACGCCCGATAGTGGCGTTCATCGGCCAGCCCGGCCCCATGCAGCCCTGCTTGCCGGAAATACCTATTTCCTGGGCAATAGGCCCGCTGACCAGCACCAGGTTGCCGCCGGGATGAGAGGTAGTGACCGACTGTATAAAATTGTACTTGGGGTTGTTTAAAGCCCTGAAAGCGGTAACCAGAATCGGCATGGCCTTGGGCGTGCATCCGGCCATAACCGCGGCAACGGCCACGTCGCGGACGGTAATATCCTTACCCGTCGGCCCCACTTTGTTACAAAGTACCATATCTTCATCAAAGGGGCAGTAGGCTAACATTTTATCATACCGTGAACGCGTGGGTGGAATAATGGGCAGGCCGTCGCTGATATGCTCCCGATTAAAATATTCATTAATCTCTTCCATGTAGCAACCAGGTTCCAGCAGCCTGCTTTCATCGATCTCGATTTGGTCTGTTATGGGAAGCAAACCGTTTTTCGCAGGGGGAATCTTGTCCATTTTAAAATCGATATAGGCAAGCTCAGCCAACTTATCCCCTGTGGCAGTAAGAGAACCGATGATGTAATCCCATTTAAGATCAATCTGCTCCCTTACCTCTTCCACCGTGCTGGCCTGATAAACGTCGATGGAGCAAAGGCACAAATTACCCGCGCGATACACGGCCACACCCTCGGTGATAGCCGAACCTGGAGGCGCTGTCATATAAACCGTCGGTATACCCAGCTTCTCCAAGGCAATGGCCACGATGGTAGTAGCAGCGGAAGTTCCCATATCGCCAAAAGCAACAATAGCAGCGGTAGGTTTTTCTTTGGCCAGCATCGCGGCATATTTCTCCAGTTCAGCGGTATCTTTACCGCGAACGGTTTCCACATAATCAACGAAGTTGGTGATTCCCAACTCAGCAAGCCGTTCCTTGATCCTTATAAAAACTTGATTGTAATTGCAAAATGAAAGCTTGGTATTATCGTAAAAAAGCACCTTTCCTTTTCTTAGGTCGTCCAGAGTAACTCTCGGAGCCAGCTTGATAACAGGCCTTTCTTGATATCCGCGGGGGTCTAGCAACGGTTCAAGTTTTCTCACAGTCATACAGCATTTTCTCCTTTGCTTTTCATCTTATCTGACAACATAATAAGTTCATGTAATTATAACTGTAATTACTAAAATCTGTGCGCGCGCTTCTTAAAAAAGTGCTTGCTCCCCTAAGTATTTTTTAGTATAGTGAAGATTTTAAGTCAATTCTGATTTGGAATCGATTCGATTCCATGGGGCAAAACAGCTGTTGGTTCGGTTGGGTCAACTGCCGGGATTAATATATTATCCCCCCGCCAGTAGAAAGCTGATGAAGAAACTGTCGCCGTCATGCAGAACGTTTTCAAGCCCTTCCAGGGTATCGATATCCCTCCCGTTTAAAAGAAACCTTAGCCCCTTGCGGAGCTCTCTCTTTTCATTCTGGTAAATCATATTTCTGAGATCCTCGCCAAAACTATCGGCGAGGATCTCCAGCAGCTCCCGAACCGTTGTGCCTTTGGGCACCGCAATCTCATTATCCCCATCTCTGTTCCTCAATTTGCCGGTGATAACGGCTCCACCTACTTTTACAGTTATCATAGCTTAACCTCCCTTTGTAGATGAATTAAAGCTGCCCGTTCTGAAGCTTTACTGTCAACTTATTTTATCATTTATGCAGCCGCTGACCGGTGAATTAAGTTATACTTCTTTGGAAAGTAATAAGGCTTTATATAAAGGGTGTCCTTTATTGCGTTAGCAGAATGGAAAAACAGCAGGAGTTGGTTGAGAATGGATAGAAGGAGATAAATGATTGAAATGTTGCACCGTCAAAGAAAAGAATGGAGGTTAAGCCAATGTCTCAGAAACTGCTCGATGCCATTTTAGAAAAGAAGGACCTGGAAGCAGTGGCAGCTGTTGAAAAGATGCTTGCAGAGGGCTACGATCCCAATAAAGTATTGGCAACCTGCCAGCAAGCCATGGAGATCGTGGGGAAACGGTTCGAGGAGAAAGAATTTTTTTTGCCTGATCTAATTATGAGCGGAGAAATCATGAAGAAAATCATGGAGGTAATCAAACCCTGGCTTAAAGATTCTTCAGATGATAAGAAGTCTGCTGGAAAAATCGTGTTTGGCACTGTAGAAGGTGATATTCACGATATCGGGAAAGATATCGTTATTTTTATGTTGGAGGTCAACGGCTTCCGCGTTTATGACATCGGAGTAGATGCCTCTCCCCAAAAGTTCGTGGACAAAATAAAAGAGGTGAATCCTGATATTGTTGGCTTAAGCGGTTTCCTGACCATCGCCTTCGATTCCATGAAAAAGACGGTGGAAGCCATTGAGCGGATCGGGTTGCGAGACAAGGTAAAGATTATGATCGGCGGGGGCACAGTTACAGAAGAGATAAATGATTATGTCCGGGCCGATGCCTATGGAGAAGATGCCATAACGGCGGTAGCCCTATCCAAAAAGTGGATGGAGGAGAAATAGTATGACGCAAACCAATGTGAAGTTAAAAAGGATAGCAGATGCTGTTGAATTGGAGGTTCCTGACAGGGTGCCCATCTTCCTGCAGCCTAATTATTTGCCGGCAAAAATAGCGGGCCTGACGTACAGAGATCTCTATTACAATCAAGACGAATATCTGGACGCCCTTCGCCGGCTCCTAATTGACCTTGACCCCGACCTTTTCCTGCCTGGAGATACGCCTGTCGTCGCCCCCGGACCAATTAATGACCTTTGGGGCACTGTACAGATTAAATGGCCTGGGCATGGCATCGGGGTAAATGTAAGCCATCAATTTGTTGAAGGCGAATATATGAAGCAGGAAGAGTACGACCATTTTCTTGATGATCCAACAGACTTTTTGATCCGGGTCTATACCCCCAGGATTTTCAAGAAGATGGCGGGGTTGAGCATGCTTCCACCTTTGATCAACTTATCCCTGGGCTGCTATTTCGGGGCAGCTATGGCCAACTTCTTCAGTACCCCTCCTATAGCGGCAGCTTTGGAGGCCATGCAGGCGTCCGCCAAGACGGGAGCCGAATGGACCATGAAATTTTCCAGGTTTCACCAGGAGATGGCTGAGTTGGGCATCTATGCATCCCATGCAGCTACGGCCATGGTCCCCTTTGATATAATTTCAGATATGCTCAGGGGCATGAAGGGCTCCATGATGGATATGTTCCAGGTTCCTGAAAAACTGCTGGCTGCCCAGGAAAAACTCTATCCCTCTGTCCTGGAAGGCGCTGTTCAGGTGGCAAAAGTGACAGGCAATCCCCGGGTCTTTATTCCTCTCCACCGGGGAGCGGACGGTTTCATGTCTCCCAAACAGTTTGAGCTATTCTACTGGCCCATGCTGAAGAAGCTTATCCTGGACCTGATCGATGAGGAATTAACCCCCCTGCCTTTCTTTGAAGGGGTTTATGAGCAGCGGCTTCAGTACCTGGCGGAGCTGCCCAAGGGAAAGGTTATCGGTTGGTTTGACCGTTCCGATCTTTCCCAGGTTAAAGTCGCCCTCAAAGATACCATGTGCATCGCCGCGGGCATGCCTGTGTCCCTCCTGCAGACCGGAACCCCTGAGACTGTCAAGGAGTATACCAGGAAGATCATCGATACGGCAGGCGGAGACGGCGGGCTGATTATGGCTACAAATACGGTGTTGGACGAAGCCAACCCGGAACTGATCAAAGTATGGGTTGATTATACGAAAGAATACGGAAGATACGTGTAAGCCCCGGCAAAAGCGGTCCAAGCGAATGAGACCTCCCACGGCACCTGGCCGTACTGCCAAAAAGAAAAGCCGTAGAAGGTCTCATTCATACATATAGCCATGGTATTTATGTTGATAGCTTTCGGCGAAAATCTTGTCATACCCGGTGCCTGCGTAAGCCCGTAGCCGGTATATTCGATTTGACCGGATCGGGTGGTGAAGGTATAATAATTACAGGTGTATTCTAACCATTATCGGCCACCTTCCCTCTAATAGCTTAAATGGGAGTTGAACGACGGTCTGGAATTCAGGTGCCTTTGTCAAATAAGATTTGCGTTACTTTTTTCCCAGGGAAAGTCTAATATTTTGGAATAGATGTCTATATTCTCTGTGTATACGTGCCCATTGATCACCTTCCACAAAGAGAATCAAGTAAAAATGATGTGTTCATGTTTATAACTTCCAAAGAAAGTCTAATTTAAAGGCAGATGATATTAAGATGATGCTGGATTACCTGCTATGCTTTGAAGCGGTCATAAAATATCGTAATTTTACCAAAGCCGCCGAGAGCTTGCATATGTCACAATCCGCTCTCTCCAAGAAGGTAAAAGCTATGGAAGACGAGTTGGGGGTAACTCTTTTTGTGCGCAAACACTCGACGATAGAGTTAACACCTGCAGGCGAACTTGTCTTCAAGCGGATAGAAAAAATTTTGAATGAATATCACCAATTGGTGCTGGATGTAAAGGACTATATCAACAGCTACGGAACCAAGTTGAGAATTGCTTCTTTTTATGGCATGGCTCATTATGGAATAACGGATTTGATTGTAAGCTTTGAAAAAGTCAGGGATAATTTTCATGTGGAATCAAGGGAGCGCAATCACGAGCAAATGGTGCATCTTCTTGATACCATGCAAGT
>JAKPEE010000127.1 GCA_029552125.1 Bacillota bacterium
GTTAATTTGTTTATAGGACAAGATGTAATGACAACCTGTGGATAAAACTCGATGATATCCACAGGTTTTTTTATATTTTAACGAAAATTCCCGTCAGAAAGCCCGTATGCCTTGGTATCACAGCGTTATACAGGTTTTTCGATGATCCGCAGTTATCCACAGACGTGTGGAAAACATGGCCGGATCCGGCAGAATCAAGGCTGGAGCATGTTAATAAATCCTCCGCCGCTGTGGAAAAATAAAATAAACATCCTGATAAATCACAGTGGGAGGATGCAGTATGAAAGCAAAAGACATAATGACGAGGGAAGTGGCGACGGTGCAGCCGGGTGCGACCATCCGGGAGGCCGCGGACCTGATGCGGAAACATAACGTCGGCGCAATCCCTGTCTGCGACGGGAACGCCGTCGTGGGTATCGTAACCGACCGGGACATCGTCATAAGAAGCGTGGCGGAGGGATCCGATCCCCGGACCACCCCGGTAAGCAGCATAATGACGACAAACGTGGTCACTGTAACGCCGGAAGCGGACATCGAAGAAGTGGGAGCCAAAATGTCGCAGAAGCAGATAAGAAGGGTGCCCGTGACGGACGGCAACGGCCTCGTGGGGATCGTCTCGCTGGGAGACCTGGCGGTCGACAGGCGGTCCGACATGGAAGCCTCCGAGGCGCTCACCGAAATATCAAGGCCGGTAAAATAGTGCGGCCGGGCAAAACGCGATCCCGGCTCCTTTTCTTCTGCTGTTCTGCAAGAGCTTGGCGGCGTTTCGCCCGATAATCACTGACGACCGGTTTTTGCCGGGGCGGGGGCAGCGCTTCCTTATTAATATATAAAGCACTGCCGCAGCAGGGGTTGTCATTCCGCCTACAGCAGTATCGTAACGAACTTGATCGAGTATATGTCGCACATCATCATGTCATCGGAGTCCACCAGCCGCAGGACGATGTAGCTGGCGCCGACTGCCACGAGAGTGCCGGTGCGGTCCGTGAGCAGGTTCGTGCCGAGGAGGAATTCTACCCTCACCCGCCTGCCGATCTGCGTGCGTAAAAAGCCCGGCGTAAAGAAGGTATTCTGCAGCGTCGAAGGCGTCTGGTCCGGAAACTGGGTGCCTGGCTGCGCTGCTATGCCGCCCGGTACCGCAGGGAACTGCGGTGATACTGATGATGATGTCGTGACGGCACCGGCTGCCGGCAGCGTCGGCAGGGACGGAGGGAGGACCTGTGTTCCTGCCGGGCCGCCGCTGACCGGAAACGTCTGATGCACCCCGGGGATATATGGTGTGCCCTGGACTGCCCCGCTGCATGTAGGGTTTAAGTCCCTGTATGCCATACGATCACTCCTTAATGTTCTTTCAAGTCTGGTAGTACAATGGTGTCGGTTCATAAAAGCAGTGCTGCGCTATCCTGTTGAAATAGCTTCCGGATCCGTTTCTGGGGAATACATTCTCACAAACCGGGCTGAAGGGGTTGTAATACCACAGGCAGGGCGCAACGTCGGGCAATATGTTCCCCGACAGGGCCCAGTCGGCGACCTCGAAATGGATCTGTTCTGCTGGGATATTGTACACGTTCTGCGGGTTGACCTGTCCGTACACCTCGGTAAGAAAGCACGTGAACTGGTACGGCTGCTCTATGACCCTGCGGAGGTTGCCCTGGCCGGTGCGCAGGTACTCGCCGCCGGAAACATGCACCCTGTTCATCACGACGGTGGCCACGGCCTTCATCCCTGCTTCGCCCTCTCCTTCGGCCTCACATCTTATGAGCCTTGCGAACAATTCCCTGTCTGTCATCGCAGCTTTACGACCTCCTTGCTACATTATATTAACATAACCAGTAAATGGTAACCGGATCCGGCTCAAAATAGCAGGCCGCCGGATGATAAAAGATTTGCCCGGCGGGCAGAATAAAGATGTACGCTGACGATCTGTCTTTGAAAAAGGAGGCGATCTTGTGAGCAGGCGAAGGAGCATG
>JAKPEE010000134.1 GCA_029552125.1 Bacillota bacterium
TTAATTGCCCAAATAGCAATTGAAAACAAATTGTACCTGCTGCACAATGACAGAGATTTTGATCATATGGCCTCGGTCGTAAAAGAGTTAAAAGTCTTAGAACAGATATGATATGTAAGGAACGTACCCATGCCCTTTACCTTTACACCCGGCCCCATAGAGGGCCTTGTCATTATAAACCCCCGCGTCTTTGCCGATGAGCGGGGGTTTTTTTTAGAATCCTATAAAGCAAGCGATTTTGCCGCCGCTGGAATTCCCGGCCCCTTTGTACAGGATAACCACTCCCGTTCCTGCAAGGGAACGCTCAGGGGGCTCCATTTCCAGCGCCATCCCCATGCCCAGGGAAAACTCGTCCGGGTAACCCGCGGCGCAGTTTGGGACGTGGCGGTAGACCTCAGGAAAGGCTCCCCAAACTATGGCAAATGGTTTGGAATAGAACTTACTGAAGAAAACCATCTCATGTTCTGGATCCCCCCTGGCTTTGCCCATGGCTTTGTCGCCCTCTCGGATAATACAGAACTCCAATATAAATGCACCGCCGAATATCACGCCCCAAGCGATGGCGGCGTCCGCTGGGACGACCCGGATCTTGGCATCACCTGGCCCGATCTTGGTACTAAGTACACCATTTCACCAAAAGATATGCAGTTACCCTATCTTAAGGACCTGCAAAAGGATGCACTATGATCTGGCTTGTTGGCAACAGGGGTATGCTCGGAACTGAGCTTGCCCGGCTTTTTGAATCCCTGGCTATTCCCTTTGTCGGTACGGACCGGGAACTTTCTATTCTGGACATGGCCGCTCTCCGTGCCTTTGCCCATGGCAAGGGCCTTTCCTGGATCATTAACTGTGCCGCTTATACCGCCGTAGATAAAGCAGAGGACGAAGTAGAACTCTGCACCGCCTTAAATGTACAGGGACCGGAAAACCTGGCCCGGCTTGCCCGGGAAATAGGCGCTCGGCTCCTACATATCTCTACTGACTATGTCTTTTCCGGGACTCCTATCCTGGATCAGGGTGTACCGCGCCCCTATCGTGAGGACGACCCTACCGGCCCCACCGGGGTATATGGAAAGACCAAGCGGGAAGGGGAGGAGCGGGTTCTTTCGCTCTCCCAGGATAATATCATTCTCCGTACCGCCTGGCTCTATGGCAAACATGGTA
>JAKPEE010000138.1 GCA_029552125.1 Bacillota bacterium
GAAGGTAACGAATTGATTGAATATACCCAATATGATTGGGGATTTGAGTGGGTTTTGGACAAACAGATGAGTGTGAAGCCGCAAACTGACACATATCGCAACCTGCCGGCTTACGTGCACAGCCTGGTCCTCTCAGGGGTCGTGGACCGAGGTGTGATTAAATATGACCGGGTCAGAATACGCACCTCCCCCTGGTTTGGGGACAATATTTACGCAACTGTCGATACGGGCACAACTGTAATTGTTCTGGATCAGGTACAGGGCGCAGAGTATGAGGGTAGTACCATCTGGTATAAAATACGCTATGATAACAAGACTCTCTACGTACATAGCCACCTGGTAGAAATTTCGCGGGCCGGTATTGTTGGAGGCAGTGGAGCCAACGCCCGGGAAACGGCAAGCTTAAACGCCCATATCTACACCACATACAAAAGCGGGACCGAGCTGGCCATTCTGGGTGAAGTGACCGGGGATACCTGGAACGGCAGCAGCAAGTGGTATAAAATAAAACTTACCGGAACCTGGCTAAACGCCATGCGTGAAGATGTGCGCTATTATCTGGATCCCAATAAAAACGACCGCTTCCAGCACCTGGTGCTAACCACAAGCTCCGGGGTATCGGTAAGCCAGTTGAACAACCTGCTATCCGGCAAGGGAATTCTACAGGGCAAAGGGGAGCTGTTCATCGAAGCAGGGCAAACACATGCTATAAACGAAATCTACCTGGTGGCCCATGCCCTGCATGAAACCGGGAACGGCTGTTCGGATCTGGCCAATGGCGTTGAAGTAGGCCGCAACAGCAGCGGTGATCTCGAACTGGTCACTGACTCAAATAGAAGCCGGCTTACAGAAATCAAAACAGTTTACAACATGTTTGGCATAGGCGCCGCTGACAGCAATCCGAAGGAGCTGGGCGCTTTTTATGCTTATGACAAAGGTTGGTTTACCCCAAGAGATGCGATCATCGGCGGGGCTGAATTTATCGGTCAAGGCTATCTCCACAGCGGACAGAATACACTATACAAGATGAGGTGGAACCCGGCCAATCCCGGAACCCACCAGTATGCCACAGATATAGGGTGGGCGGTGAAGCAGATCTCCAGGATTAAACAGCTGTATGAGCAGCTGGAAAATCCGCTTCTTCACTTTGAAATTCCGGTTTATAAATAGACCATGATTAAGCATGCTTTGCTTATTAATATTCAGACCCGCCGGTAAGGCGGGTTTTTTTCAGTTGCCTGAGATATTTATTGAATTACCTGTCCTTTCAATATGATAAAATGGGAAAGTGAGCAAAGACAACTAAAAACAAAATATACAGGGGAGAAGAATAATGTTTATTTCTCTATCATCACCGGACATTACAGAAAAAGAAATTGCGGCAGTAACCGGGGTACTGGAATCGAGGTTCCTGGCCCTGGGCCCGCAGATGGAAGAATTTGAGCGGCAGGTGGCCGCCCTGGCCGGGCGGCATTTCGGCATCGCCGTCAACAGCGGGACCAGCGGGCTGCACCTGCTTGTCCGGGCGCTGGGTATCGGCGAGGATGACGAGGTGATCACCACGCCTTTCAGCTTTATCGCTTCGGCCAACTGCATCCTTTTTGAGCGGGCCAGGCCTGTCTTCGTGGATATTGATCCGCAAACTTTGAACCTGGATCCGGCGCTGATAGAAAAGGCGATTTCGCCGCGCACCAGGGCAATATTGCCGGTCCATGTCTTCGGGCAGCCGGCCGATATGGACCCGATCATGGAAATCGCGCGGCGGCACGGCTTGAGAGTAATTGAAGACTCCTGCGAGGCGATCGGGGCAAAGTATCGCGGCCGCGCCGCCGGCAGCTTTGGTGACGGGGCTGTCTTTGCATTTTACCCCAACAAGCAGATCACCACGGGAGAGGGCGGGGTCGTGGTTACCGATGATGAAGAGGTCGCTTCTCTATGCCGCAGCATGCGCAACCAGGGCCGCAGCGAAGGGGGAGGCTGGCTGGACCACGAGAGGCTGGGTTTCAATTACCGGCTGGACGAGCTTTCCTGCGCCCTGGGGCTGGCCCAGCTGCAGCGGCTTCCCGAAATACTGGAGAGACGTGCCGCGGTGGCCGCGGCGTATAACCGGCTGTTGAAAGATGTGCCTGGGGTGGTTGTGCCTTATATTTCGCCGGACGTGGAAATGAGCTGGTTTGTCTACGTGATCCGTCTCCATGAGCAGATCAACCGGGACAGGGTCCTGGCCTTGCTGCAGCAGCGCGGGGTGCAGTCCAAACCTTATTTTACCCCCATCCACCTGCAGCCTTATTACCGGAAGCTGTTTGATTTCCGGGAAGGAGATTTTCCGGTAACCGAACGGGTGGCCCGCGCAGTGCTGGCCCTGCCCTTCTTCACCGGACTTCGGGAGGAGCAGGTGGCATTCGTGGTCCGGAGCTTAAAAGAGGCTATTGCAGAATCTATGTAGCCTGTAAAATCCCCCCGGTCCTATTTTTCAAGAGGGGGAGTTATATTGAACGGAGTGTAAACCCCGCAGCAAGAAAAGAGCACTTCACAGGTGGCAGGAAGTAGAATTGCATGTGTCGAAGTAAACATAAACATTCTGAGTTCGAGATGAGGATAACATGAGCAGATCCCGCTGGAGGCTGTTGCTGGTTCTGATTGACGCGGTCCTGGTCAGCGCGGCATTGTATATCGCTCTATATTTGCGTTTCGACGGAATGATCCCGGTTAAATATATGCTGGCTTACCGGCAGCTGGTTCCCTTTTTTACAATTGTGCTGCTGCTTTCTTTTTATCTTTTCGGGCTCTACAACCGGCTGTGGCAGTATGCCAGCGTCGGTGAACTGGTTTCCATCACCGCCTCGATTACCACGGCTACTATTGTGAACTTTTTAATTCTTTTCAACAGTGCCCGGGACGGCTCATTTTTACTTCCCCGGAGCGTCCCCGCTTTGCACTGGATGGCCACGATTCTGCTGATCGGCTTCTCCCGTTTTTCCTGGCGTTTTTTACGGGGTGTTCTGTTTAAAAACAGGAAGCCGGGGGAAGAGAAGTATGTCCTCATTGTCGGGGCCGGCGATGCCGGAGCGACCCTGGTCCGGGAGCTGAAGCAGCGCCGGTACCGGGACAACCTGGTCCCGGTAGGTTTTGTCGACGACAATCCCACCAAGCAGAGAATGGGCATGTTCGGCCTGCCGGTGCTGGGCCGCCGCGAAGATATCCCCCGGCTGGTCCAGAAATACGATGTGGATGAGATCATCATCGCCATCCCTTCCGCCTCGCGGGAGGTTATCGGCGAGATTGTGGATATCTGCCAGACCACACCGGCCTCGCTGAAGATACTGCCGGGTATATACGAGCTGATCAACGGGCGGGTTTCGGTCAGCCAGGTCCGCGAGGTCAGGGTTGAGGATATACTCGGGCGCGAACCGGTGGAGGTGGACCTGGATTCCATCGCCGGATACCTTGCCGGAAAGGCGGTCCTGGTAACGGGAGCGGGCGGCTCCATCGGTTCGGAACTCTGCCGCCAGGCGGCCAGGTTCAAACCGCGGGAGCTGATATTACTTGGTCACGGCGAGAACAGTATTTATGAAGCCTACCAGGAGCTGAGCCTGGAATTTCGCGGCCTGGAGATTATACCCCTTATCTGTGATGTCAAGGACCGCGCAGCCATGAATGCAGTCTTTCAGAAATACCGTCCCGAGGTGGTCTTTCACGCGGCGGCACACAAGCATGTGCCCCTGATGGAACATTGTCCCGCGGAAGCGGTTAAAAACAATGTCCTGGGCACCTTCAACGCGGCCCGGGCCGCCCATGACTTCTCTGCAGAGTCCTTTATCCTGATCTCTACAGACAAAGCGGTTCATCCCGCCGGCATCATGGGAGCAACCAAGCGGATTGCCGAGATGGTGGTGCAGCAGATGGCGCGGACGAGCAAGACCTGTTTCGCCTCGGTAAGGTTCGGCAATGTTCTCGACAGCAGGGGGAGCGTGGTCCCGCTGTTTAAAAAGCAGATTGCCTCCGGGGGGCCGGTAACGGTAACCCATCCCGAAATGGTCCGCTATTTCATGACCATTCCGGAAGCGGTTCAGCTCGTGATCCAGGCCGGCGCCCTGGCCCGCGGCGGCGAGATCTTCATTCTGGACATGGGCGAGCCCGTGAAAATTATATCGCTGGCCCGGCGGATGATCCGGCTTGCCGGATACCGTCCCGGCAAAGATATACCCATTGTTTTTACCGGGATCCGGCCGGGGGAAAAGTTGTATGAAGAGCTTCTCACCAGCGCAGAGGAAACCGAAGC
>JAKPEE010000003.1 GCA_029552125.1 Bacillota bacterium
TTTAATCTTATCGTTCATTCTTGAGAGGCCTCTTTCCTGGGTGTTGTTTCTCAAACCTATACCTTCTGGAACGAGGTCTCTCTTTTCCTGCTTAAAGCAGGTTTTTTCGATCCTCTCCCCCCGCTAACATTTTACTCATAGCAAGCTTTTGTGCCGCGGAAGAAGGGTAGAGCATGTTGTTGTTTAGTGAATGTCCAGAAAGCCCGGTTATACTAATCCTGGATAGCAAGGAGTGAAAGAGGTGAAATTGATGCGTTTGATCAGCTTTCGTTTACTGGTTGGCCTTTTTCTATTGCTGCTTGGCCTTTCTATTATCCTGAGCAAGGTCTTTGGCTTTGATATCGATACCGGGAAAGTGTGGGACTTCTGGCCGGCCATCCCTTTACTACTCGGCCTGAACTGGATGGTTCTCGCTTTCAGGGCGTCAGAAGGAGAAGCGCGCCGTTTCTATTTCTCGTGGGGGCAGTTTCTGACCGGGCTGGTGGCCGCGGCTATCGGTGTAGTGTACCTGGGGAAAAGGTTTTGGCCGGAATACTTCGACTTTGATTTCACTATATTTTGGAGCACGCTGGGAGCGTTGCTTTTAATCTTTGCCGGTATCAATCTCATGCGGGGCCGCACCGCAGAACGCGGTGCCGGGAAAATTGCCTTTATGGGCGGTTTTAATATCGGCGGTTCCGGGCCCTGGAAGCTGGAAAGCGGCAGTTACCTGGCCTTTATGGGTGCTATTGAGTTGGATTTAACCACGGCGGATATCTCCCCGGGGGAAACGGTGCTGGACTTGACGGCGATCATGGGCGGAATTGATGTTACGATACCGCCAGGCCTGGCTGTTTCATACGGGGGTTCTACCATTCTGGGTGGCGTCTCCTATAAGGAGCAGGAGGATGGCGGGATTATCGCCAGCCGCACAGTAGAAGAACATTTAGAGGGCGCCGACCGGGTGGTGCGCATCCAGGCCCGGGCGATCATGGGCGGTATTGACATCAAAGAAAAGCTTCGCTCCGTTTGAGCTTAGTAAAACCGGACCCCGTGCCTGTCAAACATAAAGGGCTGTCCCGCAAATTTTGGGCAGCCCTTCTGTTGTTCTAACCCGGTTTTTTTCTCACTTCCAACTTCCCACTTCTCACCTCTCAGACCCCGGCCACCCGGTTTTGCAGAGCTTTAAATATTTTGGCTTCAGCCAGGTGGGGGCGGCGCTGCCGGATCTGCTCCAGGCAAATGCGGGCGCCGTGATCCATGCCCTGGCAACCGGCCAAAAGCAGGATATCTCCCGGTTGCAAACGATCCAGGCCGGCAGAAATGGCAGCAGGAAGTTCGGGGTAAACGGCCACCTCCAGTCCCGCTGCGGCCATAACTTCCCGGAAGGCGGCTTCTTCTTCTGCGGTAACGATATCTTTCTCGGTTACGTGAGAACGGCTGGTGGTGGCGATGATCTTATCCAGGCCCAGCACCGGAGCCCAGCGGGCCAGAGCCTGGGCGTTTTCAGTGTTCACCGTAACACCGCGGCTGCCGCGGATAGCGTAAACAATGTGTAATTTTCGATAGTCCATGAATTTTAGCGTTTCCAGGGTCACGTCGATATTGCCGCTGTTGGCGAAATGATCGTCGATCACCTTAATGTCATCTTCAAAAATTAATTCAAAGCGCCGCTCTACGCCCCGGAAACGTCGCAAGGCCTTTTGTATTGTGGCCACCGGGACGCCGCAGAGCAGTGCCGCCAGCAGTGCGGCCATGGCATTGTAAACGCTGTGTAATCCCATTACGGAGAGTTCAATGGTAAAGTGGCGCGGTTGGCCGGGGAACTGCTCCGCCAGGGCGCGGTTGTTTATTTCCACGGTGAAGCGGGCCCGGCCCGTTGACAGATCGAGATCGCGCACACGGCAGTCAGCTCCGCTGGTTTTAACTCCGTAGGTAAGGGTACGGGCCCTGGTCTGGCCGACCAGGGAGGCTGTAATAGGGCAGTCCAGGTTAAAAATGACCCACTGGTCAGGCCGTGCTTCCCTGACCAGCCTGGCCTTGGCCTTGAAATAATTTTCAAAAGAGCCATGCAGGTCGATATGTTCCCGGCCGATATTGTTGACCGCAACAATGTCAAAATCAACATTCCCCACCCGGTAAAGCTCCAGGCCCGAGGACGATGCCTCCATGGTGACGTGTGTAATGCCGTGCTCTACCATTTGCTGGAAAAGATGATGTAGATCCAGCGATTCCGGAGTAGTCAACTCTGCCGGGCGGACAGTATTGCCAACTTTAATAATTACCGTGCCAATCAAACCTGTTTTCAGGGAGTGTTCCTCCAGGATGGCATTGGTCATAAAAGAAGTGGTCGTTTTACCGTTGGTAGCAGTTATACCGATTACTTTCAGTTTTTGTGAGGGATGGCCGTAAAAATGATCGGCCAATACGGCCAGGGCCTGCCTGCTGTTGGCCACCCGGAATTGGGGTATTTCAAGATCTTCCTGAAATTGCTCCACTACTGCTGCGGCAGCGCCTTTTTCTACAGCGCGGGCCAGGTAGAGGTGCCCATCTGTTTTGTAACCTTTAATGCAGACAAAAAGGTAACCCGGTAACACCCGTTCCGAATGATAAGCCAGCCCGGCTACAGGTAAGTTGTCTTTGCCGCGCCTTTCCAGTATTTCTAACGGTTCCAGCAGTTTGCTTAACTGGATCACCGGTTTATGCACCTCCATTATGCCATGCGTAACCCGCTAATTCGTGGTCGCCGCCGTGAAATCCTTCTCTGTTTGACGGACAAGTTCTACCATTATAGGTTAGAATCATTTCCTTGTAGTTGTTTATGCATGCAGTGGCGGGGTTAGTCCTGAATTGAAACAAATTTGTAAATACGGCGGCCCGGTGATGTACAGTGCAAGAGCCCGCTGCCGGCGGGCTCTTAAAAATTTAGTTTAAGCTAGCCTATTCGCTAATCTCAATTGCTTCCGAGGGGCATTCTTCCGCGGCTTCACGGACTTTGTCTTCCAGGTCTGCGGGAACGGGGGAAACCTTTACCTCGGCTTTTTCGTCGCCCAGTTCAAAAACTTCGGGGCAAATGTCTTCACAGACTCCGCAGGCGCTGCACTCGTCGTTTACTTTGACCTCCATGAAACATCCTCCTTTTGCAGTTCAAATTCTAAAGTTGTTATTCGCTAAGAAAGCGCTTATCCCTCTTTTTTAGCGTTATTTTTTTCACCACACCGGGCCCGTGCCTGCCGCTTCCACCACTTTTTTCCGGCCTGGAAACTGCCTGGAGCAGTATATTGCCGGAGGCGGTTTGCGGTCATGGCCTAGACCTGGGCCATGGCAGAACCCGGGGCCATGTCCTTGCGGGGCTGTGATTATACTGCCAAGTGCGATATTACTGGCCCAGCGGATCATTTACGACATTTTTCGCGATCCTGATTGACTTCCATATACAAATTTTTAAAAAGTGAGGCCGTATCAAACAGCCTCACTTTATGTTAACTTATATGTGAAATCTGTGGATAACTCCACAATTTTGAACGGTACAACCCTTTTAACTGTGTATAACCCTGTGGAAAGTGTTAGTATTTATTTACTGGATAATCTTATCGCCGGGTGCAGAGGCCTTTAAATGCAAGGGTTACCAAACACTCGCTTTTTTTGCTGGTAGACATAAATTATTAACAGAAAACTGCACGGAGCTGTCAATAGTAAAAATGAAAAAAAATTAGGCAGATCGGGAGAGGCGTGCTTTGGGTTATTTATTTTAAGATTTAAAGTAAATGCTGTGCCACAGAATAAATATGGCGGCAGTCCATAGCTTGCGCCCGTAATCCCCCTGTCCCTGGCAATGCAGATTTAGGAGATGTTCCAGTTGTGGCGGATTGAAATAGGTGCGGGCAGCCCGGCTATGGAAAAGCTCCCGTAAATGATCCTTGTAATAATCCCGGATCCAGAGGGCGATCGGAACGGGGAAACCGAGTTTCGGACGCCGGGTAATCTCATCCGGCAGATACCTGGCCGCCGCTTGCCGCAAAATATATTTGGTCATCCCTTTGCGGATCTTGTACCGGGGTGGAATTGTCGCCGCAAATTCAAAGAGGACGTGATCCAGGTAGGGCACCCTCAACTCCAGGGAATGGGCCATGGTCATCCGGTCAGCCTTGGCCAGGATATCCCCCGGCATCCAGGTAAAAAAATCGAGGTGCTGCATCCGGGTGGTATCGTCGTAACGGAGGCTCTGCTTATAGTATGGCGCTGTAACCACGGTAGGCGGGTCCCAGCCACGGCCGTAGATCTCGCGATTGAGCAGGGCCGCTTTTTCTTCCTCGGAAAAAATAAGAGCGTTGCCAAAATAACGCTGCTCCAGCAAAGTGGTGCCGCGCCGGAGATAATTTTTGCCTTTAAAGCCTTCCGGCAATTTCCGGGAAGCGCGGCCCAGCAACTGCTTCAGGGGCCCGGGCAGGCCCTGCAGCGGAGCTACGGCGGCAGGCTCCCGGTAAATATCGTAACCGCCGAAAACCTCATCGGCCCCTTCTCCGGAAAGGACAACCTTTACTTCCGCGGCGGCCAGCCTGGCCACAAAAAAGAGGGCCACCGCTGATGGATCGGCCACGGGTTCATCCTGGTACCATGTTATTTTGGCCAGGTTATCCCAGTATTCGCCGGCACCGATGCGTACTTCTTTATGCTTGGTACCCAGGAAAGCGGCGGTTTTCCGGGCCTGGGGCAGCTCGTCGTATTTTCCGCCTTCGCAGCCAACGGAATATGTACTGACGTCTTCCAACCGGTTGAGCAAGGCCACGATATTGCTGGAATCGATACCGCTGCTTAAGAAGGCCCCCCGGGGCACATCGCTAATCATATGCAGGCGCACCGCTTCTTGCAGCAGGTGGTCGGCCATATCGACATAATAGTTTAGATCCTTGCTATAGTCTGGCCTGAACCTCAGGTGCCAGTATTTTTGGATGTTAAGACCCTTGCGGTCAAGGGTGAGATGGTGCGCCGGGCGCAGCCGGTAAATACCGGCAAAAGCTGTTTCCGGATCGGGGAAATATTGAAAGGTGAGATAGTGCGGCAGGGCGGCCTGGTTTAACTTTGCCTCAACGGACGGGTGCTGGAGCAGCGCTTTTGCTTCCGAGGCGAATATGAGCATATCCCCTGACAGGGTATAATAAAGAGGCTTGATGCCGAAGCGGTCCCGTGCTAAAAATAACTTTTTCTCCAGGGTGTCCCAGATGGCCAGGGTAAACATGCCCCGCAGCTTTTTGACGCAGTTTTCCCCCAGGTCTTCGTAGAGGTGGATAATTACTTCGCCGTCGGTTTGGGTGCGGAAGAGGTGACCCTTGGCTTGAAGTTCCCGCCTTAGCGCCTGGAAATTGTAAATCTCGCCGTTAAAAACCGCACGGTAGCGTCCGTTTTCACTGGTGAACGGCTGCCGCCCCCCTTTTAAATCAATAATACTGAGGCGCCTGAAACCCAGCGCGGCATAACTGTCGTGGTAAAAACCGTAATCATCGGGCCCCCGGTGCGTCATTACTTGCGTCATGGCCTCCAGAACCGGGCCGCTATCCTCCCCTATCCCCTTCAGGGACACAAAACCGCAGATTCCACACACCGTTCATACCCCCTCAACATTATAGCTTATGCATCCGCCGGAAATATTGTGCCTGTCAAGGAGGGGACGGTTCTTGACTTGAATTACAGTTTTTGGGAAAGAACTGGTGGATGGGCTTTCCTTCTCGGCCCCGGCTTTTCTAAGGCCATCTCGCAGGTACTTAGTCAAGTTGCGGGCGCTCTGCAAAGGAGGTTATTGCTTCCAGGCCATGCGGTTGAACCAGAAAGGTGTCCTCAATGCCAACTACACCCAAATCGGGAAAAATAAACTTCGGCTCCAGGGCGAATACCATACCTTCTTCAAGGGGCAGCTCCACATGGCGGGCGATTACCGGCAGTTCGTCCAACTCCAGGCCGACGCCGTGGCCCACAAAGCTGACTTTTTCCTCAAAGCCCATAAAATGCTCTTCCAGTCCTGCCTGCCGCGCCAGATCGGCCGCCGCCTGGTAGAGCTTTGAGCCGGATATGCCGGGGCGGCCCATTTCCATCAGCGCCTGTTTTATTTGCAGGGCGGTGTTAAAGGCGCGATCTAGTACAGGAGGCAGGCTTCCCAGAGAAAAGATGCGGGTTTGGTCCACCATGTAGCCGTTTACTATGGAAACAAAATCGATCAGGATCGGCTGGTGGCGCTTGACCCGATTCAGGCCGGCGCCCTGGGGGTAAGAGGGATTCAAGCCCCATCCGCCGGTAGGGCCGTCAAAAAAAGTGGGAGCCGCAGCGCTCTCTCCGGCCATGATGTGGCCGAAATGCAGCTCCTGGTTGAAACCGCGCATTCGCACGGCTCCCTGGTGGCCCCTGGCGCGGGCGAAGGCTTCAAGGCTGGAGGCCAGTTCTACTTCGCTCATTCCTTCGCGGATAATTTCACTGGCATAGGCAAATACGGATTTGCTTAGGCCGGCCGCTTCCCGCATTTGCTCCACTTCGTAAGCGCTCTTCACCGCCCTGATCCGGCGTATCAGCGGAGAGACATCCACCAGGTTAAAACCGTCCAGGATTTTCTGGTAGCGAAAATAGTGATTGGCCGGCAGCACATCCATCTCCAGGCCGATTCTGTCTCCCGGCTGCAGCACTTCCCGAACAAAAGCGGCAAGCTGGGTAAAGCTATCCATGCTGACAATAGCCTCCAGGGGGCTTTCCCGCCGGGCCCGGGCCAGGTTTTTTTTCACCAGCAGGACTGCTTCTCCCCGGGCCGGGATGAAGAGGTGCGCATTTTGCCCCGTTCCGCTGAAATAATATAGATCAGCCCGCTGGACAAGCAGCGCTCCGGCCATATCGTGATCCTGTAGCTGTTTCTGCAACCTGCTAATGCGCTGGCTTAACTCATGGCCAGGGATATTCATTATTATCCTCCTTCAAGGTGGGGACGGTTCTTGACTTGAATTATTCCCGGTTTAAAATTTTACAGACAGCCGATTCACTTAAGGCGAACATGGAGCCGATTTCTTTCAGGGTGAGGGCAGAATTTTTCCGGATTTCCCGGATGATTTCATTCCGCTTTTTCCGGTTGACCGACAGTTCGGTCCGGCTAATCTTTTTTTGTGCCATCAGTTCGCTGATACGCTTGCCGGCAGCTTCGAGGTTTTGTATATATTCTTTTTCTTCAGCGGCCGCTGTTGTTTCTCCTTCATCCACATCGATAAATTTATCGATGTCTGTATCAGGGGGCGCCTGGTCCACGAAGCGTATATATTCGCACCTAGCATCAGTGAGGTTGTTTGAGATTATTTTGAGCACTTTATCTGTATTTACCAGGTCCTGATACTCTGTTGTATTCCCGGTATAGTGGTGGTAGCTGCTCCAGTGATAATCTGCCGCGCTGTCAGCCAGGAAAGCCTTGACCGGATTGTTGTGAATATACCGGCTCGCCCGCAGTAGATAGTCGTCGTTATCGATTATTTCACTTCTAAACCTGTCTAGAAACAGGTGCCCTTTGCGGTGGTATGCCTTGTTAAAATACATGGCATAACGGGTGGCCAGGCTTTTGACAATAATTGAAATATCGTTGCCGTTGTCATAAATAATGAGGTGAATATGATTATTCATGAGACAATAGGAGTAGAGATGACAGTTGTACTTTTTAACTACTTTGTGCAGAATTTCCAGAAAACGGGTTTTATCTCTTTTGCGGAAAAATATTTTTTTGCCTTCATTGCCTCGGAGAATAACATGGTAGATAGAAAAAGTAGATTTAATTCTTGCTTGCCTGGGCATTTTGTGCACCTTCCTTTTAATGCCAGGAAAGTCAAGAACCGTCCCCACCTTGAAAAAAGCGGTACACCGGGTGGGCCCGGTGTACCGCTTTCTTTTTAAACGCGTTCGAAAAGGCCTGCGGCACCCATGCCGCCTCCGATGCACATGGAGACGATACCGTAGCGGGCGTTGCGGCGGGCCATTTCGTGCAGCAGGGTGGCGGTGAGCTTGGCCCCGGTACAGCCGAGGGGGTGGCCCAAAGCGATTGCTCCGCCGTTGACATTTACTTTCTCCGGGTCAAGGCCCAGTTTGCGCATGCAGTAGAGCGCCTGGGAAGCAAAAGCCTCGTTTAGTTCAAACAGATCGATATCATCAATGTTCAAGCCCGTATGCTTCAGCAGCTTGGGAATGGCTATGGCCGGGCCCACGCCCATTTCATCAGGGTTGCAGCCGGCCACAACAAAGGCGCGGAAGAAGGCCATCGGCTTTAGGCCCAGGGCTTGCGCTTTTTCGGCGGACATCACTACCGCCGCCGCGGCGCCGTCGCTGGTCTGGGAAGAGTTGCCGGCGGTTACAGTGCCCTTGGCGCTGAATACCGGGCGCAGCTTGCTTAAGGCTTCTAAGTTTGTATCAAAGCGAACCCCTTCATCAGTATCGAAGACCACTTCTTTTTCGATGACTTTGTTGTCGGGTCCCAGCGTACGGCTAACTACTTTCAGGGGTACGATTTCGTCTTTAAACCGTCCTTCTTTGATGGCCGCGCCGGCCCGTTCGTGGCTTTGCACGGCAAATTTATCCTGGTCTTCCCGCGAAATATCATAGCGCTTGGCCACATTTTCCGCGGTAATGCCCATGGGAGTATAGGCTTCAATGAGCTGCTCTACCAGGCTTAGGTTGGGGGTTAGCTTGTTTCCGCCCATGGGCACCAGGCTCATGCTTTCAACCCCGCCGGCTATAATAGCGTCGCTGTAGCCGAGCATGATCCGGTCAGCTGCCAGGGCGATCGCCTGCAGCCCTGAAGAGCAAAAACGGTTTACGGTCATCCCGGGGACACTGTCCGGCAGCCCGGCCTGCAGCGCTACCAGGCGCCCGATGTTCATGCCCTGCTCCGCTTCCGGGAAGGAGCAGCCCAGGATAACGTCATCTATCTCGGCAGGATCGAGCCCCTTGGCCCGGGCCAGGGCTTCTTTAACCGCGGCCGTGGCCATATCTTCCGGCCTGGTATGGCGCAGCGCGCCCCGGGGCGCCTTGCCGACAGCTGTGCGGACACTGGAAACGATGACAGCTTCTTTCATCATGTAACCTCCTTAATTCCGTAATGGCTTGCCGGTGGTGAGGATCGCGGTGATGCGCTCATGCGTTTTCTCCTCTCCGCAGAGGCGCAGGAACGCTTCGCGCTCGATATCGAGCAGATATTGTTCGCTGACCAGAGTGCCCGGCGTGACATTGCCGCCGCATAACACGTAGGCAATGGCGTTGGCGATTTTCTGGTCGTGCTCGCTGATATATCCTCCCCAAAGCATGGTCTGGACGCCGGCTTTAAAGGCGGCGATGCCGTCCGTTCCCAGAACTTTGATCGGTTTGGGTGTGGGCGGCTTATACCCTTC
The DNA here is from genome assembly GCA_029552125.1 of Bacillota bacterium. Taxonomy (GTDB): domain Bacteria; phylum Bacillota; class Dethiobacteria; order DTU022; family DTU022; genus JAKPEE01. Next base: position 9,378 of record JAKPEE010000003.1, read on the forward strand.
AATGGCCATGGCCAGGGCCGTTTGCTTGGCTTCGGCAATGAGGTAATCTTTGTTAATGGTTACTTTGTCGGTGGGGCGGAAAAATTTCAGCTCCTGGGCTTCCCGGGCGCCGTAGGCAACTCTGGCCATGGCGATATGTTCAAAGGGTTTTTGCACGATCGGCAGCAGGTTGATCGGGACTCCTTCAGGCAGCCCTTCCATGTACCGGATTAGCAGCTCCTTGTGGCCGCCGCCGCCGGGGATTAAGCCTACACCCATTTCCACCTGGCCGATGTAGGTTTCCGCTGCCGCGTGGATGCGGTCACAATGCACGCAAATCTCCATGCCGCCGCCTAAGGTCATGCCGTGCGGCGCGGCCACTACCGGGATGTTGCAGTATTTGAAGCGCATTACCGAATCCTGGAAGGCTTTGACCGATTTTTCCAGCATCTCCCACTCGCCGCTCTGCGCTGCCATCATCACTAAGGCTACGTTGGCGCCGACGCAGAAGTTCTCGGCCTCGTTGCCGATGACCATGGCCACCCAGTTTTTCTCCGCTTCTTCTACCGCTTCAAAGCAGAATTCGGTAAAGGCCGGGCTGATGGCCATCTGCGGCGCATGCATCTCCAGGCAGACGACGCCGTCGCCGATATCAATGAGACTGCCGTCGTCGTTGCTCTTGACCACCTTGTTTTGCTTCTTCAAAGCGGCCAGGCTGATGGGCGCCGGATTGACGGGATAGATCTTGTTGCCTTTGATAATGTAGTTCAGGCTCTTTACCGGCAGGTCTACCTTTTCCGCCGGCATGGGAACAGGCAGATATTTTTTGCCTTCAATGTCATAGTAGTAAAGGTTGCCGGCCGCGTCTTCGGTGTAGAAAGAAGTGAAACCGTTGGCCAGCATTTCTTCTACCAGGGCGGGAATGGTTTCGCCTTCTTCCTTCATTCTCTTCACGCTGGCTTTAAGACCGATGGCGTCCCAGCTCTCAAAGGGCCCTAGCTTCCAGTTGAAACCCCAGCGCATGGCCCGGTCCACGTTGACAATATCGTCGGCGATTTCGGGGATCAGGCTGGCCGAGTAAAGAAGAAATTTCTTGGTCAGCTTCCAGGCAAATTCGCTGGCCGGTTCATCACCTTCAATGAGAATTTTGAAGCCCTTCTGCAGGCCTTCCTGTTTGACCTTCCTGAGGATATCAAACTTGGCTTTTTCCCGGGGGCGGTATTCCAGGGTTTTGTAATCCAGGGCCATGACCTGGGAACCGCCTTCGCCCTTGACCTTCTTATAAAAGCCTCCCCCGCTTTTATCGCCAAGCATTTTTTTCTCGACCATGCGGCGCAGCCATTCCGGCGCCTGCATCATCGCTTTTTCCGAATCATCTGTTGTTTTGTCTTCACAGGTTTTAGCCACATGGAGGAAGGTATCCAGGCCAACCATGTCCAGGGTGCGGAAAGAGGCCGACTTGGGGTGTCCCATGGGAGGACCGGTGATGGCGTCTACGGCCTCGATGCTTAAATCCATCTCTTCCATGAGCTTGATCGTATGCATCATCGCATAGGTGCCGATACGGTTGGCGATAAAATTGGGGGTATCCTTGGCGAATACGACACCTTTGCCTAAAACTTTTTCACAGAAGGTGTGCATGTAGTCGAGCACTTCTTTGGAGGTTTCTTTACAGGGTATAATTTCTAAAAGCTTCATATGGCGCGGCGGGTTGAAGAAATGGGTGCCCAGGAAATACTTGCGGAACTCTTCGGAACATTCCGAAACCATTTCATTGATTGAAAGACCGGAAGTGTTCGAACTGACGATCGTCCCCGGGGTTACATATTTTTCCACGTTTTTAAACACTTGCTTCTTGATCGCCATGTTTTCGACGACGACCTCAATGACCCAGTCCACTTCTTTTAATTTATCCATATCGTCTTCAAAGTTGCCGGGAGTAATTAATTCTGCAAACTCGTTTCTGTAAAGGGGGTTCATGGGGCTTGGTTTTTTCTTGATTAATCCCTCTTTCCCCGCATTGGAGAGGCGGTTGCGCACCGCCGGGCTTTGCAAGGTTAAACCCTGTTTCTCTTCTTCCGGAGTCAACTCCCGGGGGACGATATCAAGCAGGTATGAAGGTATCCCCACATTGGCCAGGTGAGCGGCAATGGTGGCGCCCATAACACCGGCACCAAGCACGGCAGCTTTTTTAATCTCTTTGACGGACAATTGTTAAACCTCCTTACTTCTTATTCTTGCGGTATCGGTCCGGCCTGCATGCCCCGGACCAGCAGGTTAAAAACTGGGCCGGCCAGGTTACCCAGATCATACGGCTTCTTGGACATGACCCAGCAGGTAACTATTTCGTCTACCGCGCCAAATATTACTTTGCGCGCGGTTCTAACGTCCAGGTCCTGGCGGTATAGCCCCTGTTTTTTCCCTTCGGCAATCACCTCCTCAATCAGCTTAAAATAATCCAGCAAAGGCTGCGAAATCCCTTCATTGATCTCCTCATCAATCTGCCTTAGTTCAATTTGGGTTACTCTGGCCTGGTCCGGGTTTTTTTCGAGAGTGGTCAGGTGGTATGTAATGATCGCTTTTAATTTTTCATTGGCGTTGCTGCACTGTTCCAGTTTCAGGCGCAGGCCGTCCACAAAACGCGCCATCAGCACCTGGAATAGCGAAACGAGGATGTCTTCTTTTTTGGCGAAGTAGATATAAACAGTGCCGTCAGCCACGCCCGCTTCCCGGGCGATATCGGCAACCCGGGTGCGGTGGTAGCCGTGCCTGGAAATTACTTTTACGGCGGCATCGATGATGGCAAAAAATTTTTCTCCGGTACGCTTGGCCAAGGAAGCCTCCCGCAGTAAAAATGAATGAATAATCATTCGTCTTCTCAACCGTTATTGTATATTCTTTTATGATAAAAATCAAGACAATTTAATTAATTTGCCCTCTTTTGAAGTTTGCCAGGATACAAGCGATACCTGTTGAATTCTGTATATGTCTATGCCATGAGTGAAGTGATATATGCATATCATGAAAAATCGGTATACCCAATGGGAGAGAGACCCTTGGAATATTAGTATTTCAACTATCCTCCAACTTTTTCCTGCCTCCTGTCACCCGGTTACCTAAAAAATCCCGCTGCCTGGCGCCGGATAGTTTCAACCCCTCCTTTTTGTTAAAAGAGGATAAAATCACCTTTTTCTGGAAACAATGAACGGAGCGGGATCTTTTCGGGCCGCCCGGGTATAAAAACAGGGCGCAAATTCCCAAAGCAGTTCAACAACGGGTGGGAAAATGTTGTAACTGTAATGTTTCTATGTTAAAATAATCATGTTTTGACGCCTGTTAGGGAGGCGTTTTATTGTTATCTCATTATAATTGTGGTTTACTTTATATCAGGAAGCATATGATATGAAGGTAGAGGGAGGAGCATAAATGCTGACCAGGTGGGAAAAAATAGAGGGCAATAAAGTTAGGCTGGAAATTGAGGTTGCGGCGCCGGATGTAGACACAGCCCTGGCCAAGGCCTATCGCAAAGTGGTTAAGAAGGTAAATTTGCCGGGATTTCGCAAAGGAAAGGTGCCTCGCCGGATTTTAGAGGCCAGGTTCGGTCCGGAAATCCTTCATGAAGAAGCCCTGGAAATCCTGGTGCCGCCTGCCTACCAGCAAGCCCTCAAAGAGGCAGACGTCGAACCCATTGAACAACCAAGTTTTAAACTGGTCCAGATAGAAGAAGGGAAACCGCTAATTGTCCATGCCACGGTGGAAGTACTTCCCCCGGTTGAGCTAGGCGAGTATAAGGGTATTGTCGTGGAACAGGAGGAAGTTGAGATTACCGATGAACAGGTAGAGCAGTCACTGGAAGCGATACGCGAGCAGCATGCCCGACTGGTACCCAAAGAAGAAGGCGCCGCCGCAGAGGGAGACCTTGTTTTGATCGATTTTAAGGGATTTATCGATGGTGAACCTTTTTCCGGGGGGGAAGCTGAAAATTACTCCCTCGAACTCGGCTCGGGAAGGTTTATACCCGGTTTTGAAGAGCAGCTTGTCGGCGCCTCCGCCGGCGAGGAGCGGGAAGTAAAAGTGACTTTTCCGGAGGATTACCGTAAAGAAGAGCTGGCCGGCAAAGAGGCCGTTTTTCAAGTTACGGTGAAAGAGATAAAAGAAAAGAAACTACCCGATCTTGATGATGAATTTGCCAAGGAAGTAAGCGATAAAGAAACCCTGGAGGAGTTTAAGGCGCAAATCCGGGAGCGGCTGGAAAATAACGCCCGGGAACAGTCAAGGATCAAGCTGGAAGAGACGCTAATTGAAAAGCTCACTGAGGCTTCCAAGGTGGAGCCGCCTCCGGTATTAATCGAACGCCAGATTGATCGCATGCTGGGCGAACTGGAGCAATACCTTCGCTTCCAGGGGCTAACCTTAGAGAAGTTTTGCGAGATGTCGGGCAAATCGATAGAAGAGCTGCGCCAGAATAAACAGGAGGAGGCGGCCCAGAGAGTTAAGGCCAACCTGGTTTTGGACGCCCTGATCAAAAAAGAAGGAATTACCGTGGAAGACAGCGAAGTAGACGAAAAGATTGCCGCTATCGCCGCGGAGCATAACGATGACCCGGAGCGGGTGCGGGAACTCTTTGAAAAACAGGGTCGTCTTTCTTTTATGCGGGAAGAGATGCGCATGCGTAAGGTTATAGATCTGCTGGTTAGTCAGGCCCAGATCAATAAAGTGAAAAAAAGCGATTAAACTGCTCTGGCAGGGTTTCGAGGAGGATTGATTGAGCATGAGCGTTTTGGTACCGATGGTTGTAGAGCAGACCAACCGGGGTGAACGGGCTTACGATATTTATTCCCGGTTGTTAAAAGACCGGATTATTTTTATCGGCAGCGCCATCGACGATCATGTGGCCAACCTGGTTGTAGCCCAGATGTTATTTTTGGAATCAGAAGATCCGGATAAAGACATCAATCTATATATCAATTCGCCCGGCGGCGCGGTTTATGCCGGTTTGGCCATCTATGATACCATGCAGTATATTAAACCGGCGGTTTCCACCATTTGCGTAGGCCTGGCCGCCAGCTTCGGCGCCGTTCTTCTGGCCGCCGGAGCGAAAGGGAAAAGATTTGCCCTGCCGCACTCGCGGATTATGTTGCACCAGCCCATGGGCGGAGCCCAGGGGCAGGCGGCGGACATTGAGATTCAGGCCCGGGAAATTTTAAAAATCCGGGAAACCTTGAATCAGATCCTGGCCAACCATACCGGGCAGCCGGTAGAGCGGATCGCACAGGATACGGACCGGGATTTCTTTATCTCGGCCCAAGACGCTAAAGAATATGGGATTATTGACGATATCCTGGTTCACCGACCTTAAAATCTAGATGGGGTGAATCTTAATCATGTTTAAGTTCAGCGATGACAAGGGACAGCTCAAATGTTCATTTTGCGGAAAAACCCAGGAGCAGGTGCGCAAACTGGTAGCCGGCCCCGGCGTTTACATCTGCGACGAATGCATTGAGCTGTGCAACGAAATTATCGAGGAAGAGATCGGCGAAGACACCGATATCGGGTTGATGGAACTGCCGAAGCCCCAGGATATCAAGCAGGTCCTGGACCAGTATGTGATTGGCCAGGAAGAGGCCAAAAAAAGCCTTTCTGTGGCCGTCTACAACCACTACAAGCGTATTAATGCCGCCCAGAAACTGGAAGATGTGGAGCTGCAGAAGAGCAACATTCTTCTGGTCGGCCCCACCGGCGTGGGCAAAACACTGCTGGCCCAAACCCTGGCACGCATGCTGAATGTGCCTTTCGCCATTGCCGATGCCACTTCTTTAACCGAAGCGGGCTATGTGGGCGAAGATGTGGAAAACATTTTGCTCAAACTGATCCAGGCGGCCGATTACGACCTGGAGAAGGCGGAAAAAGGGATAGTCTATATCGATGAAATTGATAAAATCGCCCGTAAAACCGACAACCCCTCTATTACCCGCGACGTTTCAGGCGAAGGGGTGCAGCAGGCCCTGCTTAAGATTCTGGAAGGAACCGTGGCCAGCGTTCCGCCGCAGGGCGGCCGCAAGCATCCCCACCAGGAGTTTATGCAAATCGATACCACGGATATCCTTTTTATCTGCGGCGGAGCCTTTGATGGCCTGGAAAAAATTATTCAAAACCGTATCGGCAAGAAAGGCATCGGTTTTGGCGCCGAGGTGTTGGGCCGGGATAATAAAAACGTGGGTGAAATATTAAAGCATATCCTGCCCCAGGATCTGCTTAAATACGGCCTTATCCCCGAATTTGTCGGCCGTATTCCCGTAATCGCCACCCTGGAGCCCCTGGATCATCAGGCGCTGGTGCGGATCCTCACTGAGCCGCGCAACGCCATGGTCAAACAGTACCAGAAGTTGTTTGAGCTGGACGATGTCTCCCTGGAATTCAAGGAAGGTTCTTTGCAGGCCATCGCCGAGGAAGCGATTAAGTGCAACACCGGCGCCCGGGGTCTGAGAGCGATTATGGAAGAGGTGCTGGTGGACGTGATGTTTGAGCTGCCCTCCCGCGATGATATTAGCCGCTGTATCATCACCCGGGACGTGATTTTGAAGCGGGATAAGCCAATCCTGGTGACGCGGGATAAGCGGCGCAAGAAAGAAGAAACGGCGTAAGAACGATTATTTTACTTAAAAAGCGGCCGCCTTACGGGCGGCCGCTTTTTTATTCTGAATTCTGACTTCTGGATTCTAAATTCCCGCACAAACTTTATGCTAAAACAGCTAATGTTACTCCCTCCCAAAGGATACATTTTCTCTCCTTGGGGGATAATATGCAGTGCTATCATTATGGCTAGAATTAAGGCAAGCTTATCCTGAAAGGGTGATGGGGTCATGGGCAGCTTTGGCAGTGTCCTCGGCCTGGTGCAAATATTCTTTGCCGTGGTCATCGGGCTCTATTTTTTCAATCTGCTGCGCAACCAGCAAACCAGCCGCGTAGCCGTGGATCGGGAATCGCGTAAAGAGATGGACCAGTTGGAAAGATTACGGGCTATTTCCCTGACAGAGCCGCTGGCGGAGAAAACGCGGCCGTCCTCCTTTGAGGAAATTATCGGACAGGACGACGGGTTGAAAGCTCTGCGGGCGGCCATGTGCGGCCCCAATCCCCAGCATGTTATTTTATACGGTCCTCCCGGTATCGGCAAAACCGCCGCAGCCAGGTTAATCCTGGAAGAAGCGAAGAAAAACCCGTTAAGCCCCTTTGGCAAAGAGGCCAAGTTCATCGAATTGGACGCCACCACGGCCCGTTTTGATGAGCGCGGTATCGCCGACCCGCTTATCGGCACGGTTCATGATCCCATCTACCAGGGTGCCGGCCCCCTGGGCATGGCCGGTATTCCCCAGCCCAAGCCCGGTGCCGTCACCAAGGCCCACGGCGGGATCCTGTTTATTGACGAGATTGGTGAACTGCACCCCATCCAGATCAACAAATTGTTAAAGGTGCTGGAAGATCGTAAAGTATTTCTGGAAAGCTCTTATTATAACAGCGAAGATACTAATATACCCCGCCATATCCATGAGATTTTTCAAAAAGGCCTGCCGGCAGATTTTCGTTTAATCGGCGCCACAACCAGGATGCCCCACGAACTGCCGCCAGCCATTCGCTCCCGCTGCCTGGAGATATTTTTTCGCGGGCTGCGCCCCAAGGAAATAGAGTTAATTGCCGCCAACGCCTGTCGGCGGATCAACTTTGAAATTACGGAGGAGGCGCTGGGCGTGGTCACCAGGTTCGCCAACAACGGGCGCGAGGCGGTCAATATTATCCAGATGGCGGCCGGTATCGCCCAGGGTGAAGGGCGGACGATATTGACGGAAGAAGATATCGAGTGGGTGGTCAACAGCGGTCAACTGCCGCCGCGACCGGAACGCAAACCGCCGGACGAGCCCCAGGTAGGATTCGTCAATGGACTGGCCGTGTACGGTCCAAACATGGGCACGCTCATCGAAGTAGAGGCTACTGCCAATCCGGTCAAGCCCGGCCAGGGCAAGGTCACCATTACCGGAATTGTTGAAGAAGAGGAAATGGGCGGTATGGGGCATACCCTGCGCCGCAAGGGCATGGCCAAGGGGGCCGCGGAAAATGTGATTACTGTACTCAGCCGCTACATGGGGATAAATTTGCGCGATTACGATATTCACCTTAATTTCCCCGGCGGTACCCCGGTAGACGGGCCGTCTGCCGGAATCAGTATGGCTACGGCCATCTACTCTTCCCTGACCGGAGTGCCCGTAGATCCTCTGGTGGCCATGACCGGGGAACTATCCGTGCGCGGTTTTGTCCGGCCTATCGGCGGCGTTCAAGCCAAAATTGAAGCGGCTATTGATGCCGGGATTAAGAAAATTATCATTCCGCAGCAAAACTGGCAGCAAGGTTTCAAGCATAATTTTGCCGCCAGAATCATTCCGGTGAACCGCCTTGAAGAGGTATTCAAGGAAGCCCTTTTAGTCAAAGAGCCGAGGGCGGCGCTCCCTTCCCATTAAATAGAAATATATGGTAAGCTATTTCTCTAAAAAAAAGGGAAACTATAAGCGAGAAGCGAATAACTTGTTTGTATAGCTTCTCGCTTATTTTTGATTTGTATATCCTCGAGGAGGTGGCTATAGATGAAACAAAGAGAAAAATTGACACTGCTTCCCTTAAGAGGAGTACTCGTTTTTCCGAATATGGTGATGCATCTGGACGTGGGACGGGAGCGCTCCGTTACCGCCTTGAACCAGGCCATGGTGGACAACAATCGTATCCTGCTGGTGGCCCAGAAGGATGCCCGGGTCGACGAACCGGGGGAAGAAGATCTCTATACCGTTGGTACGGTGGCCGAAATCAAGCAGTTAATAAAACTTCCCGGTGGAACCATCCGCGTCCTGGTTGAGGGAATACACCGGGCCCGTATCGCCAAATTTATCTCCACCGAACCCTGCTTTACCGTGGAAGCGATCCATTTGCGGGAAGATGAAACCCGGACCCCGGAAGTGGATGCGTTGATGCGCAGCCTGATCTACCAGTTTGAACAATATATTAAAGTTAGCCGCCGCATTCAGCCGGAAACCCTGATCACGGTTTCCGAGATAGAAGAGCCGGGGCGGCTGGCGGATGTGATCGCCTCTCACCTCACTTTAAAGATTAACCAGAAGCAGGAGCTTCTGGAGGCTGTAATAGCGAAGGATCGGTTGGAAAAGCTTAGCATTTTTCTGGGGCGGGAAATGGAGATCTTGGAAATCGAGCGTAAAATTAATCTGCGGGTACGCAAGCAGATGGAGACGACCCAGAAAGAGTATTATCTGCGGGAGCAGATGAAAGCAATCCAGAAAGAGTTGGGGGATAAGGATGAGCGCGCCGCCGAAGCGGAAGAATACCGGGAAAAGATCGAAAAAGCCAGCCTCCCCGAAGAGGTGAAAGAAAAGGCCCTTAAAGAGGTGGAGCGCCTGGAGAAGATGCCGCCGGCCGCCGCTGAGGGCATTGTTATTCGCACTTATCTGGACTGGCTCCTGGAGCTGCCCTGGGCCGTGGCTACTACAGACCGCCTTGACCTGGATCGGGCGGAACAGATCCTGGATGAAGATCACTATGGCCTGAAAAATGTAAAAGAGCGGATTATTGAGTACCTGGCGGTACGCCATCTGGCGGAAAAGCTGAAAGGCCCCATTCTCTGCCTTATCGATAAAGTATAATATTTTTCGCAAATTCATAGAAGTCCAATAAAAATGACATGGACGTAACCGTTTGGTAGAATTAAGTTAGCACACAAAATACCAACCAAAGGAGGTTACGTACCATGTCAGATAAGATTATACAGC
>JAKPEE010000005.1 GCA_029552125.1 Bacillota bacterium
TGTCGCCATTAAATACTTGTCCAGCATAGAAAGGATTTCTACCATCGCCTGTTGAAATGTCTCTAACACAGTATTCCACAGTAGCTGCTCTAGCTCAGCAAAGTTTAATTTAATCTTATCGTTCATTCTTGAGAGGCCTCCTTCCTGGGTGTTGTTTCTCAAACCTATACCTTCTGGAACGAGGTCTCTCTTTTCCTGCTTAAAGCAGGTTTTTTCGATCCTCTCCCCCCGCTAACATTTTACTCATAGGCCGGAGTTTGTAACAATGCCGGACGATTAACAGCTGCCGCCGCAGGAGCGCACTTCCTGTAAAGGGGGCTCTTGCGGCAACAGCGGCCCATGGATAATTAGTCCGCGCCGCAGCCGGATGCATTATTCGAAAAGAGCGCCTCCGCTTTTTTCAGCAACTCTACGATGGGGTATTCTCGAGGGCATTTCTCCGTGCAGAGCAGGCATTCGCTGCAATCTTCAGGCCGATGTCCTTCCAGCCGGTAGAAGAAACGCGGCAGCCCCGGATCCACAAACATTAAGGCTTCGTTATAGAGCTCCATGATTCGCGGCGCATCAATTCCCTGGGGGCAGGGCATGCAGCAGTAGCAGGCGGGGCAGGGCACGCTCCGCCCTTTCTGGTAGGCTTCCCTTACCCGGGCCAGCAGCAGCTGATCTTTAACCTCCAGCATGCCCGCTTCAGCCTTTTCAGCCAGGGCCAGGTATTCTTTCGCCTGCTGCAAGGTGCTTATCTCGGCCAGGACACTGGCCACCTCGGGATGGTGCCAGCCCCACAGCAGCGCCCATTCGGCCAGGGTCCGCTGCGGCACGGCCTCCTCCAGCAGGGCCGCGGCCTCCTCCGGCGGCTCCTTCAGCAGCCGGCCGCCTTTGAAGGGATCTTCGGCGATCACGGGCAGGCCATGCTGGGCGGCCATCTGCAGGCCGCTCAGACCCGGGTGATGCCTGTAATCCATGTAGCTGTACTGGAAAACGGCAACAGCCCAGTGGTCATAGCCCTGGAGGACGCTGCGCAGGTATTGATGATCGTCATGAAAAACAAAGCCCAGCTCTTTGATCCGGCCTTCCCACATGGCCTGCTCGGCCCAGGCGATGGCGCCAAGCTCCTTCATCCTGGGCCAGATGTCCCGGTTCAATCCTTCCAACAGGCAAAAATCAGCCTGCTTAAGCCGGGCCTGCTGCATCTGCTCTTCCAGATGGCGGTCAAAGTCTCGCGGCGACCGGATGAGCAGGGAAGGGAGGCGGAGGGCGACTTTAACCTTCTCCCGGTAGCCGCCAGCCAGGGCCAGGCGAACCTGGGCATAAAAATCCTGCGGCCGCTTCACGTGGTAGGGATAGCCGAGATCCAGGTAATTGACGCCGCCGTCAATGGCATGGCGGATGACTTCACCAAGGTCGCCGATGCTTGAAGCGGGCCCATCCTCCCCAATGGCGGACAGGGGCATAACCATCAGGCTCAAGGCGGAGATATTCCATTCCGTCTTGCAAAACTGGCGGTATTTCATGGTAGGCACACTCCTTCGTTGCTGCAATGTCTCCGGCAAAACCAGGATCAGTTCCGGCCGGAAGCCGGAATATCCACGTAGCCAAGGAGATGTTTTAAGGACGGGGCGATCAACCAGGCCGTTCACCTTTCACCGCGCCGTCCCCCCGGCAAAATCAGCTTGCTTTCACCGTGGCATTCCCACGCGGCTTGACCAGGTGGCAGGCCACGAAGTGGCCGGGTGTTATCTCCAAGAGCGGAGGCACGCCATTGTCACAATCCTGGCAGTAGTAGTTGCACCGCTTGTCAAAGCGGCAGACGGGCGGTGGGTCAATGGGCGAGGCCAGCTCGCCGCGCAGCTTGATCCTCTCGCGGTTGGCCCCCACCGCGGGTATTAAAATGGCCGACAAAAGGGCCTGGGTGTACGGGTGCAGCGGGTTTTCAAAGAGCTCGTCGGCCGGCGCCTTCTCCACGATCTGCCCCAGGTACATGACGACGATGTCGTCGGAAAAGTGATTGACCACGGACAGGTCGTGCGTGATAAAGACATAGGTCAGGCCCAAATCGCGCTGCAGCTCCTTGAGCAGGTTCAGTATCTGCGCCTGTATGGAGACGTCCAGGGCGGAAACGGGTTCGTCGCAGACGATAAACTTGGGCTCCATCGCCAGCGCCCTGGCGATGCCGATGCGCTGCCGGCGCCCGCCGTCCAGCTCGTGGGGATAGGTGTTGATGAGCCGCTCGGCAAGGCCCACTTTATCCATCAGCTCGAGGACACGCTTTTCAATGGCAAACTTGTCCTTGGTGCGTATAATTTTGTTGTAAAGCAGGGGCTCGGCAATAATCTGCAGCAGCGTCTTCCTGGGGTTGAGGGAGGCATAGGGATCCTGGAAGATAATCTGCATCTCCTTGCGGAGCTTCTTCATCTCGGAGCGCTTGAGCCGGCAAATGTCCTGCCCCCGGTAGATAATCTCCCCGGAAGTGGGCTCAATGAGGCAGATCAGGCACCGGCCGGTGGTGGATTTTCCGCAGCCGGATTCGCCCACGATGCCAATTGTCTTGCCCTCCTCAATGTCGAAGGAGATGTCGTCAACCGCATGCACGACGCCCCTGGAGGTTTTGAAGTATTTAACCAGATTGCGTACCCGAACAAGCACTTCAGCCATTTCCGCCTCTCCCCCTCGCTCTTTCAATCTGGAAATTGGAGTCATCATAAGCGCTGCAATAAACAATGTGCGTATCGCTCACCTGGTGCTTGGTTGGCTGCGCCTCCCTGCAGGCATCGCTAACATAGCGGCAGCGGGGTGCAAAGGAGCAGTCCCGGGGCAGGTTCGTCGGGTCAGGCATCAGGCCGGGGATGGGCTGCAGCTGGTTTTTCCTGTTCCTGATATCGGGAAGGGAGTTGAACAGCCCCTCGGTATACGGATGCATGGTCCGGTCAAAAACATCTTCCAGGGTGCCGTATTCGACGATGCGTCCCGCGTACATGACCGCCACCAGGTCGCAAGTTTTGGCCACAACGCCAAGATCGTGCGTAATCATAACCAGAGCGGTCCCAAGCTCCCGTTTAAGCTCATCGATCATGTCCAGGACTTGGGCCTGTATGGTCACGTCCAGCGCCGTGGTCGGCTCATCGGCCAGCAGAAGCTTGGGGTTGCAGGCCAGGGCGATGGCTATTCCTACGCGCTGCTTCATGCCGCCGGAAAACTGGTGGGGATACTCCGTGGCGCGGTCGCCGGGTATGCCCACCATCTCCAGCATCTCCCTGGCGCGCCTGAAGGCCTGGGAATAAGAAAGCTTTTCATGGAGCATGACGCTTTCGGCAATCTGGTCGCCCACGGTGATCACCGGGTTCAGCGAGGTCATGGGATCCTGGAAGATCATGGAAACTTCTTTGCCGCGGATTTTTTCGAGCTGCCTTGAGGATAGCTTGAGCATGTTATATCCGCACACATTGATTGTCCCGCCCTTGATTACGCCGGGAGGATCGGGAACCAAGTTCATAATCGCCAGGGCGGCGGTCGTTTTCCCGGCGCCGGTTTCCCCCACCAGGCCGATGGTTTTCCCCTTTTCCAGGGATAAGCTGATCCCGTTTACCGCTTCCACCGTCTCCTCCTGGAGGACATAGTGCACGACCAGGTCTTTTACCTCGAGTACCAGATCTTTGTAGCCCGGTGCTGCTTTATCTTTGATTTCACTGCCCATCATGCTCACCTCCTATTTCTTCAGCTTCGGATCGAGCGCATCGCGAAGGCCGTCACCGAGAATATTGAAGGCAAATACCGTGACCATGATGAAGAGGCCCGGGAAGTAGGTGAGATGCGGCGCTATCCTCATGTAGTTCCGCCCCTCGGAAACGAGAAGGCCCCACTCGGGATGAGGCACCGGAATGCCGAAACCGAGGAAGCTCAGGGAGGCGGCTTCAATAATGCCGGCGCCAATGCGCGAGGTAACGGTAACGATGATCGGGGAAAGGCCATTGGGAATAACCTGGGTGAAGATTATGCCCAGGTGGGACATCCCGATGGCGGTGGCCGCCTCGACAAATTCCTGGTTCCGGACCACGAGAACGGAGGACCTGGTGATCCTGATAAATTCAGGGATGGCGGTAACGCCCACTGCAAGGATCAGGTTGGGAAGGCTTTGCCCCAAAACGGTAACAATAACCATGCCCAGCAGAAGGGTGGGTATGGAAGCCAGAAAATCCGAAAAGCGCATGATCAGGTCATCAACAAGGCCGCCAAAATATCCCGCGATCGAGCCAAGGATCAACCCCACGATGAGGGAGATGGAAACACCGCCCAGGCCGATGAGGAGGGAATAGCGCGAGCCGTAGAGCGTTCTCAGGAAGAGATCCCTGCCCATGTCATCGGTGCCGAAGGGGTGCTTCAAGCTGGGCGGCTGCAGCCGGTTTTGCACGTTTATCGCCGTAACCTCTTCAAAGCTGATGAAGAGGATGGAGTAGAGGGTGATGGAGAGAATTATGACAATAATCGTAAAACCGGCGATGGCCCCCTTGTTGCTCTTCAGCCTGTGCCAGACTTCAGCGGCGTTGCTTCTTTTGGCGTATTTCCTGGAAACAAGCGTATTCGTTGCCGTGGTCATGCCGCCACCTTCCTTCTCCGGCCGCCGGAGGCGTACTTGGCCTTTATGCGCGGATCGACAAAGGCATAGAGCAGGTCAACAACCAGCAGGACAATAACGTATAGGATACAGGTCAAGATAACACAGCCGCAAGCGAGGGTTACGTCACGCTGCGAAACCGCCTCCACGGTTAAGCGGCCGATGCCAGGCCAGGAGAAGACCGTTTCAATCACGGCCGACCCGGCCAGGAAGCGGCTCATCCCCATGCCGATGGTGGTGAGGATGGGAATCCACGCGTTTTTCAGGGCGTGCCTCCTGATGACCAGCCTCTCGGGGACGCCCTTGGCGCGCGCCGTGCGCAGGTAATCAGCCCGCAGGACCTCGAGCATGCTGGAGCGCGTCTGCCGCGCTGTCAGCGCCGTCATCATCAGGGCGCTGGTGATCGCCGGCAGGACGTAACTTGAAGGGCCTTGATAGCCGCCGGCCGGGAAAAGCTGAATTTTATAGGCAAATATAATCAGCAGCAGGAGCCCCAGCCAGAAGCTGGGCATGGACTGCCCAATCAGGGTAAAGCCCGTGGTGAGGTTGTCCCAGATCGTTCCGGCCTTTCGGGCGGCGAAGATGCCGATGGGTATGGCCAGCACGGTGCCGATGACAACGGAGACCAGGGACAGCTTCAGGGTGGCGGGGAACCTGCTCACAAAGGATTCCCAAACGCTTATACCGGTCACCTGGGATCTGCCCAGGTCCCCGTGCAGCAGCCCCCACATGTATTTGGCGTAGCGATAAATAACCGGCTTGTCCAGGTCATACTCCTGCCTCAGCTTCTCGATATCCTCGGGCGTCATCTGCTCTGTAATCAGCGCGTCAATGACAGTCCCGGGAGCCAGGTCCATTAAAATGTAGATGGTCAGCGAGACGCAGATCAGGACAGGGATTAGCCAGAGCAGGCGCCGGATAATATAGCGCAGCATGAATTGCACCTCCTTTTTAAACGGTGGCGGCAGCCTGACCTTACGGTGCCTCTGCCGCCACCATGGACTGAATACCTGGACGCTATTCCACCGACTTCCAGAGGCGCAGCTATTCGACCATGTACATATAGGTCAAATCATGGAAGGCGAGGTTCGACAGCTTCAACCCTTCAACTCCCTGCAATTCACGATTACAGCGAGTACAGCGAGGGGCCCTTTGTCCCGCTGAACTGCGGCTGCATTCCCCGGGACTTAATTGCCAGCGAACTATTCGGCTATACCAGGGGGGCTTTTACCGGCGCGGAAAAAACCGGAAAAAAGGGGAAGTTTGAAATCGCCGCGGGGGGCACCCTTTTCCTGGACGAAATCGGAGAAATGCCACTGGATATACAAGTAGCGCTTCTGCGGGTCTTAGAGGATAGGGTTGTCTATCCTATTGGAGCTGACAAGGGTGTGCCTGCTTACTGCCGGGTGATCGCCGCAACCAACAAAGATCTCCTAAGGGCCGTTAAAGAGGGCCTTTTCCGGGTTGACCTATATTATCGCCTGAATGTGCTCAGCATCAGGATCCCGCCTTTGCGGGAGCGCATCGAAGATATTCTTTTCCTCGCAGAATATTTTTGCCGGCAATTTGGATTGGAATTTAGCCAACTGTATCCCGAAATCCGGGAGCTATTTTTAAGCTATCCTTGGCCGGGCAATGTGCGAGAGCTGAAAAATGCCATCGAACGGCTGGTTTGCTTCAGCAACGGCGGCCCAATCACCAGGGAGCTGCTGCCCGAAGAAATACTGGCCTTTAACAAAACGGCGGACTTGAACTTAAACAAAGCCTGCGGGCTGTCGGAACAAGCCCAGATTAAAAAGTCCTTGCATGAGTCCGGCCACAATGTTTCCGAAGCTGCGCGAAAGCTGGGCATCTCCAGGTCCACCATGTACCGCAAAATGAAAAAATATGGCTATTAATAATTGGCCCTGCCGGCGGCAGGAGATGCCAGGCTTTCCTGCACCGCCCTAGCCCGCCTTGCGGTAGATCCACACGCCCCCGTACTCCTTCCAGGCACGCTCGCGGAATAGATAGAGCGCTCCGGGTTCACGCAGCAGGGGCTGCAGCAGAATAATCACAAATAAGAACAGCGGCAACCCGTGGTAGAGGTATGATTCAAAGCACTGGTGCACCAGGAGGCCAAGGCAAAGCGAATATAAACCGCTTAAAACAGTATAGTGGAATTTGTAGGTCACCGCTTTTTGCATCACTTTTTTTAGATCCCGCATGAAGAGGACAATACAGGTAATATACAATGTTAACCCGGCCAGGCCGAGTTCTACGGCCAGGTGCAGGTATGTATTATGCGGCGAAAGGCGATTCCCGGTGATAGCGAACCAGCCGCCAAGGCCCGTCCCCAAAAGAGGATATTGAGTAAACAGCCTGAACCCCTCAGCCCATAGTTTAAGCCGGCCGCTAAACAAGGCAATCAGCATTTCACTCATATTGGTGCTTTCAAACGCCTGGCGGCTGAAAAGGACCACGGCGCCCAGCAATAATAGAGGAGCAACACTGGGACGCCGGTTGTTCAGCCAGGCAAAGCATGAGACGAACAAAGCCAGGGCTACAAAGGCCGCCCGGGAAAAAGTAAGGGTAAGGGCAGAGAGCTGGATCGCCAAAACAATATAAAACAACACCACCACCAGCCCTTTACGTTCCACCCGATCCCGGAAAAGAGTAAACAATATAATTAAACCGGCGATGCAGAAAACTAATAATAACCCAAAGGCATTGGGGTTGGCAAAATAGGATTTAACCTGGGGCAGGCCGTACATATAGCTGGGCTTATCTATGGCAAAGGCGAGCAGATCCAGCCCCAGGTGGGAGCAGGCTGCGCCGGCCAGAGCTGTAATACCCATGAATGTTCCCGCCAGCCCAAGGCCAAAACATAACCATGTTAATGTTTCCAGGGTACATGGGAAGAGAACGCTCAGGCTGTAAGCTGCCAGAAGCAAAAATAATGACCGCAGTGATACCAGCAAAGTTGTTTCCCGGGCAATTGAAAACAAAGCGGCTACGACCATAACCGCGGCTTGCAGCGCCATTAGTACATAGCGAAACCTGGGGAAATAAATTCCCTGCATTGCATTGACCCCCTCTTTCCCTATCTCTCTCTTTATCTCTTCTCTCTATTTAGACAGCCATTTATCTCTAAAGGTTCCACCTTTTATCCATGCGGCAATATGGATGCGCTACCTGGCGCCTACCGGCATGAACAGCAGGGGAGCTCCTTCTACTGCCAGGATCTCTTTCACCGCGGCGTCATCAAAAGCGCCCACGGCAACCGTGCCCAGTTGCAGCGCTTCGGCCTGCAGGTAGATATTCTGTGATACGTAGCCTGCTTCCATATATACATAACGATAGCCGCGTTCGCCATAACGCCGGGTGGTCCTTTCATAATGGGCTACCAGGACAATAGAAAGCGGCGCCTGGGCCACCATCTCCTGCCCCAGGCAGGCCCGGGCCAGCTTTGCCCTCAGATCACCCCACTGCAGCATGGCCAGCGCATGGGCCCGGTGAACATAGTGATAGAGTCCGGGAGCAAGGCCCTCTACTTTGCCCGCCGCCAGGTAATACTCCAGCGGGTAAGTGGCCCCGGCAGAAGGAGCGGCCCGCGACACCCCGGCAGCGCCTTCTGCACCCAGCCCGCCTGCGGACCAGAGCAGCTGCCCCGCCTGGGCCAGGCTCAAGCCCTGGTCTTTAAAACTGCGCCGCGATATGCGGTCATGGATCGCCTCCTCCAACGAAAGACATCCTTTTATTTCCGGCTGTGGCAGCGAAATCTTATCCATGGCTCTGACCCCCTTGTATCCACCTATTTGAGAGTTTCATTCATTAAGTAATTTTTCAACAAAATCAACGGCTCTTTTGGCCGCTCGCAGCGCCTCTTCCGCAGGTTTCCGGTTAAACACCGTGGCCGGAATGCCATCAGGAAGTCCATTCGGATAGCGAGCAGCAATATGATAGCCATTCAAAAAAGAAATTTCTTCCCTCAATTCTGCAAAGACGCGGTGTAATTTTCTGCCCATTCGCATAGGGAAGTGACGGAGTACCCGGTAACAATCTCCTCGCCCCGGGCATACAGATAAGCCTTCAAGGCCTTTTCAGCAATTTGCTGGGAAATGAAGCAAACCATATGGTATATTTTGTTATCAAAAGAACATTGGCGCCATGTAAATCTGCGCTGGCCTGTTCCAACCAGCGGTAGCCTTCGTCTTTATCTCTTTTTTTCATATAGTATTTTCCCCTCCTTCAGCGCCGCTTTAATGAGAGGTTCTTTTCCTTGATGGCTTCGAATTCCTCGACCGTATAAACCAGAATATCTACTGCCGTCCGGGGCTTCACAGTCTTGTAAACCCGGGCACATCGTTCGATAAAATTCTCCCCGAAGCTGCCATTATTAACCACTACGATAAAGTCAAGGTCGCTGGGTCAAGGATTGCTCCCCCCGGGCGGCCGACCCAAAAAAATTATCTTTTCAGGGTTTAGCCTGATCAACTCGCCCGGGATCCTAAGCAACTCCTCCTGGAGAAGCTTCAGGTGCCGTTCTTTTATTTTCGCGCTTCCCGCATTTTACCGCCCCGCCCTTATTATACCTTATGCTTCAGGGAAATAGTACCAATAAACTGACCGGACAGCCCGCCCGGCCTGAACTGTTATCCGGCATCAGCCCTCCGCGGTTTGACTATGCCGATAACCTTGCCCAGCACCCGGGCCCGTTCCGATTCCACCTCGATGCGGCTGTACTTACTGTTCTTGGGGATGAGAAAGACCCGGCCGCCGATCTTCATAAATTCTTTCAAGGTTGCTTCTTCCCCCAGGGCGGCCACCACAATATCGGTATTCTCCGCCGTCTCTTGTTTTCTGACCAGGACATAATCGCCGTGGTTAATATCCACCCCGATCATGCTGTCACCTTCGACCTTGAGCATAAACAGCCTGCCGTCTCCTTTGCCCTTGACCCACTCCCGGGGCAGGCAAAACCGGTCTTCAGACTGATCATTCATAAAGCCAGGCGCTCCTGCTGCAATGCGGTGAAAAACCGGTATTTCAACCAGATCGGCGGCGCCAAATTCCCTTTCCGCCTCATCCATTTTTTCAATAATCGTCCCGGGAAAGAATCCGTCAAAAATAAAGCGATGACCCCGGGGAGCCCGCACCTCTGTATAATAATATTCTTCCACCTGCGGCATTTGCGGCGAAGGGATGTAGGCGGGAATATCGTCCACTTCGGAAAAATCCTGATCGATAACCTGCATCTCCGTGCCGTCGGTCAGGACCCCGTAGCGGCAGCTGCGGCAGTGGCTCATGTAACTTTCCAGCTGCCGGCGCCCCTTTGCCAGGTCGCTTCCCGGCGCCTTCGTTTCGATGAAAATATCCGGCGCCCGGCTGCCATGCTTGTAGATAACTATGTCAACCGAGCCGCCGGTTCCCGAGAAGCTGCTGACCTTGTATTCCAGATCAATCAACAACAAAGGATAGCCATATGTATGCAGCAGCTCTTTGAGCATCCATTGCCTTACTTTCTCCTCGCTTGACCATAATGAATGCAGCCGGTCCCGGAAAAGGTAATCTTCGGGATTAACCCGGTAGAAGCTTTTTATTTTGGCGCGGTGGCTCAGGCGCAACATTGCTTCAATGCCGGCAATAAACGGCGAAGGCGTTCCGCTGCTGGATAAGAACAGCATCTCCGTAGCCCGGGTCATCCCTACATAAAGCAGCTTCCGCTCGTTGGATTCTATAAGCTTGCTGTCTTCGTGGGTCGCCTCTCCCGGTATTAGGGGCATCACCCGCTCGTTAAGGCCGATGATAAGGACCACCTTGAATTCCAGCCCCTTGATCGCATGCATGGTCAGCAGGTGAACGGCACGTTCATCAATGGCTTCGCCTCTCTTTCGAGGCCGGTAGCAGGGGATGCCTGCTTCTGTTAAATGTTCCTGGATATAATCAAGCTGCTGGTGCAGCCTTGCAATTACCGCGATGTCATTAAAGGAGTACCTCCCCGCTGTAAGCTCTTTGATTCTGGCGCAAACATAACGAGCTTCTTCTTTTTCACTTTCATGCCTCCGGAAGACAGGTTCAGTGCCCTGCTTGTCGATAACCGAAGGGATGACATAATGCTCATCACCGGTGATGTTTTCATCATCTTGAATCAGGCCGTAAGCTGTTTGGGCTATCTGCCGGGTGTTGCGGTAGCTTTTGCTTAAAATGTGGCTCTTGCCGCTCATATCAAAACCGATGCTGGTAAAACTCCGCCCCTTGACCAGCCAGGCATGGGGATAGATGCTCTGCGCCGTATCCATGATCACGGTAAAGGAAGAGTGTTTTTTATGGGCATAGAGCAATTTTAATAACTCTAGCTGTACCCTAGTCAGGTCCTGGGCCTCATCGATAATGATATGGGTATACTTATCCTTCTCTTCAATAGAGGCGTGATTCAGCGCCGCCAGGGCGCAATCAAGGAAATCGAAGTGCCCCCGCTCATTGATTTTTTTAGTGTAGAGAAGCATCAACTCGTAGATCGCTTTCCGGGCGGGAGAACCCTTGGCCAGACGCTGGGGACCTTCTCCGGATTCAAAGCTCTGCCGGCCGATCCTGTCAACATGCTGGTACTCCTCCAGCTCCATGTAGTTGCAGGCTTTGATCCACTTTATCTCATTGAGCAGAAATGGAATATTTTTGCGATCCAGGATCGGAGAATCCAGGTGTTTTCTTAACTCGACTATACATTCCTCTATAAGAGAGTATCTCTCATTATTACCAGGCAGCCTGACATCGCTTTTAACAGGCTGGTATTGATAGGCGAGACTGTCCACCGTCCTGACATCGACAGTGCGCTCATCACTGGAGAAAATGTTGCGATAGTAATCCTTATCCTCCAACTTGTTCAAAAGATGCCGCATGTAGTTGATCAAAGTGCGGTTAAATGTAACCAGCAAAATTTTGTCACCGGGTTCGAAGCAGTAATTGCGCCGTAAAAAGAGGGCCCGGTGCAGCGCCACCGTCGTTTTCCCCGAACCGGCCACACCCCGGATCAGGCTGTGCCCGCTGGGCTCCGCCTCGACCAGCCTTTTCTGTGCCGGGTTTAAATCCATGATTGTCTCTCCTTTGGCTTTTGGGTCCTGACTTTTGGCAAAGCAAGCTATTTTATGAATTAATTTGCAGTATTCTTTATATAATACGTCATTAAAGCAGCAAATCCTGCAGATAACGACCGGCAACCAATTGGATTTTGGGAGTGGTTTAGATAAAAAAAGAAGAAGATAGCGAGTTGGATTTCCACCAATTTTACGGGCAACCGGCTATATGAGACAGTTTCTAAATAACCGGCGCCGGCAGGTGCTGCTGAAAGAAGGAGGTGACGCGGGCGGCCAGGACTTCTTCGTATCCGTACCAGAAATGATCGGCGCCACTGATCACTTCAACCGCACCGGCGCCGTCCGGGCCGGTGATCCGCTCTTTTTGCTGAAGAAGGAAAGAGGCGGGAACCAGGCTGTCTTCTGACCCGCAGAGAATCAGCCTGGGCCGGGTAAAGCCGCCCAGGTCCGGCATCTCCGGCGGCGAGACGGCGGCGACTGCCCTGATCCTGCCGCTCTGCATTGCCGCATTGAGAGCAACCGCGCCGCCAAAGGAATAGCCGGCCAGGCCGATTCGCCCGGCATCAATCTCGCTGCGGCCGGCCAGGAAGGCGATGGCGGCAAGGGCGTCGTCAATCTCACCCTGCCCGCCGTCATGTACGCCTTCACTCCGCCCTACCCCGCGGAAATTAAAATATAAAGCGGCGATCCCCCTTTTCGTCAAGGCCCCGCTCACGGCATAAACCACATTGTTGGTCATGCTGCCGCCATACAAGGGATGGGGATGGCAGATCACCACCCCCGCCGCAGTCCCTGCACGCGGGGGGATCGCCAGGCGTCCTTCCAGCTTCAGGGCGCCGCTTTTAAAAATGATACTTTCCGCTTTCATGTAGATCCCTGTCCAGCATGGTTATATTCACACAATTGCAAGCCTGCCGCTCACGGCGGTGTTTAATCAAACGCCTCAACCCATGCCCTGGTAGCCCATTGATTTGACCTTCCCATCTTCTACCAGCACGGGGACAATTTTAGCGCCATATCTTTCCCGGAGCTCTTTTAGCGCGGCCTTGTCCCGGCTGACATTGCGTAACTGGTAAGAGATTCCTTCCTGATCCAGCTGTTCAATCTGCTTCCGGCAATAAGGGCAGCCATCTTTCACGTATAGCTCCAGCATCAGCAGCACCCCCTTTCCGGACTGGCTGTTGCTCCCTATAACGCTTAATTCTTTACCGCATAACCGGCCCGGAGTTACAGCATGATTTCAACCGGTTGTTGGACAGGCATACTTTTATTAAGGCTTCCGGGCTTCTTTTCCTACAGGAATTTTACCACATAATGTATACAGTCTCCATCAATCTTACTTATTGTTAAAAACATAGGGGGCTATTACTCCTTAGGAGTCATCTCTCAACTTCATCCAGAGCAATGCCCTGATATGTGCGGAAAAGTTCCTCGCAAAAGCGCTCCCACTCGGCTGCCGCCCCGAGGCCGCCGGCGTCAATTGGCGCAGACTTCCCCAGGATCTCCACCAACCAGGAAGCCATCTCCCGGGCCTTCTTTTCATCACCGCCTTTTAATAATGATAAGACAAACTCCCCGGGGCTATAGAACTGGGACACCCGCTGCAAGTCGCGATAAATCTGCATGAGCAATACATTTCTGGGCCCTTCCCAGAGCTCGTTGACCAGAACATCCCGCAGCAGACGCGGCAGCGAGGAGAAGTCCTCGATAACCCCATGCCCGCCAAAAATACTGATCGCCTTGCGCACAGTGTCAACGGCTTCAAAGGAAGTGAAAATCTTCTGCAGCAAAATCAATTCTCTCAAATCAAAACGAGCCTTCTGCATTTCGGGCGGCTCATTGGAAAAAAGGCCAGGCTGCAGCTTCCGGCCAAGCTTGATAAAAAGGTCATAGATCTTGAAGGCTCCGGCAGTTGCCCGTTTTGCCGCGGCAACGATGTCTTCCAGTTGATTGGCAGCCAGCGGATGGCGGTTGATTTTCTCCCCAAAGACATCGCGGAATTCACTGTAAAGCAGGGCCTCTCTTGCCGCCCTGGTCACGATCGCCGCGCTGGAGACGCCTACGGCCATCCGGGACAGTGTCAGCACTATCCCCACGGCGTTGGCTACGCCCCTGTCTGTTGGGCCGATAGGATAGGCCAGGGCGCCGTGAAAATCTATCTCCGCCGTAGGCAGCTCCACCGTTCCCAACTTCCACTTGATCCGGTTGATCACATAACCGTTCCGCTTCTCTTTTTCCTTGTCGCCCGGAAGCCAGGAAGGAACAATAAAAGTGCCCACTTTTTCGCTGCCTGTTACCTTGGCAGTGACAACGGCGTAATCTGCGTGCACGGCCGAACAGAAAAACTTGCTTCCGTAAACACGGTAGTAACGGCCATCAGGCTCGGCCTCCATCAAATTGGAGGGGATATCGGACCCCCCCTGTATTTCAGTCATATACTGCGCCCCGATGGCAAAATCGCCTTCCAGGGCCTCCTTGCAGTGGCGGTAAATATAATCGAGATCGGGGAACCCGTGATCGGGGTAATAGTTGATTAAAGCGATCAATCCTTCCGTGCAGGCTACCGGGCACATGACTCCGGCTTCTCCCATCTGGTGCAGGAGAAACAGCTTAGAAAAGTATTCCCAGGGCGATGTTTTTTCCGAGAAGAGGCCCTCGGAAAAGACCTCTTTTTCGAGTTGGTGCATTTCCAGGGGACGCACAATCCGATCTATTCTCCGGTTATAAGCATCATAATGTTGAATGTATGGGCGCACTTCCGGATAGGCACTCTTTTCCGCCAGTCTGCTCCAGCGGAAAGACACTTTTGACGAAAACTCCAGCAGTTTTTGATGCAGGCTATCCCATTCTCCGGCTGCATATTTCTTTACTACCTTCTGAATAAAGGGATCGTCACGATAGAAATCAAGTTTGTCCCGTTTCTCCAAAAAACCGGCAAATGAATAGGGATTCTCACGAACCGGCAAGGTCATGGGCTCCACTCCTTTATTTCTTTCCTAACCAAATAGTAATGGAACCCCGTTCCAGGTGTCAATTTATTTTTGGAATGTTAGTTACTATCCGCAAATTTTGCGGAGCATGAAAGTATAAAGGCAAAATCCCCCCCGTCCCCCCTTTTCCAAAGGGGGGAGAATTAGAAAACATTCACATGGCCCCGCCCTAACCTATCTTCATAGGTGCTCATTATGTCATCATGGGCGTAGCTAAGGATCGAATCCGCCCCAGGATACAGCAAGGGGATTAGGATGATAATAAAAGGGCTGTCGCAAAGGGACAGCCCCATGTAATTTAACCAAGCGAAGGGTGCTTCTGTTAAGTTCGATCGGGGTTGTAGCGCTTCAACAGGAGAGAATTGGTCACCACCGACACCGAGCTGAGCCCCATGGCCGCGCCGCCGACAACGGGCGTGAAGACGCCGGCAATGGCCAGGGGAACTGCGACCAGGTTGTAGAAAAAGGCCCAGAACAGGTTTTGCCGGATCTTGCGCAGGGTCCGGCGGGAGAGACGTATTGCCGAGGCAATTTTCTTTAAGTCGCCCTTCATCAGGGTGATGGAGGCGCTCTCCATGGCTACATCCGTTCCCGTCCCGATGGCTATGCCCACGTCGGCCGTGGCCAGCGCCGGCGCATCATTGATCCCGTCGCCGACCATGGCCACAACTCGCCCGGCATCTTTCAAATTCTGCACCTCGGCGGCTTTATGCTGGGGCAGCACCCCGGCAATGACATGGTCAATGCCCACCTGCCCGGCAATGGCCCGTGCGGTTTTCTCCTGGTCCCCGGTGAGCATGTAAATGTCGAGGCCCATCTGCCGCAGCTCCGCAATTGCTTCCGCGGCGCCTTCTTTAACCGTGTCGGCCAGGGCCAGCATGCCGCATGGACTTTCTCCCTTCATCACTGCCATCACAGTCTTGCCCTCTTCTTCCCAGCGCCGCTTCTGCGGCAGAAGCGGCGCCAGATCCACACCGCGCGAGTCCGCCAGCTTCTCATTGCCGGCCAGCCAGCTTTCCCCCGCCAGTTCAAAGCTGATTCCCAGCCCGGGCAGAGCCTCGAAATTCTCAACCTCTTTTAACTCCAGGCCCCTCTCTTCCGCCTCCTTGACCACGGCCCGGCCGAGGGGGTGTTCCGACCTGTTCTCTCCCGAGGCAACGATGCCCAGCAGCTCGTTTTCATCAATTGTGTCCAGGGCCAAGATATCTGTTACCGCAGGGGTTCCCCGGGTAATGGTCCCCGTTTTATCGAGGACCACGGTATCAATTTTCCCTGCCTGCTCCAGGTGCTCGCCGCCCCTGATTAGTATCCCCCTTGCAGCGCCCACGCCTGTTCCCACCATGATCGCCGCCGGCGTGGCCAGCCCCAGGGCACAGGGACAGGCCACCACCAGGACCGTAACCATGTGCATTAAAGAGCTTTCAAAGCCGGCTCCGCTGAGATACCAGCCGCCGAAGGTAAGCAGGGAGACGGCAATCATCGCCGGAACGAAAACGGCGGCCACCCTGTCCGCCAGCCGCTGGATGGGAGCCTTGGAGCCCTGCGCCTCTTCCACCAGGCGGATAATCTGGGCCAGGACCGTATCCTGCCCCACCTTTGTTGCCCGGAAGGTGAAGCTGCCGAAGTTGTTGATTGAAGCCCCCACCACCTCGTCGCCGGGCTTCTTCTCCACCGGCATGCTCTCCCCGGTAAGATGGGACTCGTCTATGCTCGTTTGCCCCTCCATGATGACACCGTCCACGGGGACCCTCTCCCCCGGGCGTACAACCACTAGGTCGCCAACCGCCACCTCCTCCGCGGGGATGTCCATTTCCACGCCTCCCCGGATCACCCGGGCGGTTTTCGACTGCAGCTGCACCAGCTTCTCAATGGCCTCCGAGGTTCTCCCCCGGGCAAGGGCTTCCAGCAGCTTGCCCAGCAAGATCACGGTCATGAGCATGGCCGCAGATTCAAAGTAATAGACGCCCCATCCGGCCAATAGCGAGACCAGGCTGTAAAAATAGGCCACGGATGTGCCCAGCGCCACCAGGACATCCATGTTGGCGCTGCCCGATTTTAAAGAGCGATAGGCTCCGCTGTAAAAGGGCCACCCGCCAATAAACTGAACGGGAGTAGCCAGGAGCAGCTGCAGCCAGGGATTGATCATGAGGTGATGCCCGGCATGCGACACTATCATCATCACGGCCAGCGGCAGGGTGAAAAGCGCCGCCATGACGAACCTGGCCAGCTCCCGCTTTCTCTCCTCCTGCCTGGCCCGGGCCGCTTCGCCGCGGGAAATATCGCCGGCCGGGCGCGCCTCATAGCCCAGTTCTCTGACCGCAGCCGCCATCTCCGAGGCAGTGATTACGCCGGGAAGATAGCTGACAGCCGCCCTGCCGGTGGCCAAATTAACCGCCACCTCCCGCACCCCCAGCAGCGAAT
This sequence comes from Bacillota bacterium, assembly GCA_029552125.1. Taxonomy (GTDB): domain Bacteria; phylum Bacillota; class Dethiobacteria; order DTU022; family DTU022; genus JAKPEE01. Next base: position 17,097 of record JAKPEE010000005.1, read on the forward strand.
TTAGCCTGCTTTCAATCCGCGCCGCGCATGCCGCACAATGCATGCCGGAGATGATTATATCCTGCCGCTCTTCTGGAACCCCGTATCCCAGCTCTTTGATCCGATCAACGACCTGGCGGGGCTCGATTTTCTCCGGATCATAACTGATCGTTCCCTTGCCCATCACCAAGTTGACATTTGCGGATAAAACACCGGGGTGTGAAAGCAAACCCTTTTCTACTCTTGCGGAGCAGGCCGCACAGTTCATCCCGGATATGGGAATGGTGATGGTGGCCTGCTTTCCTCTTTGTTTTTCCGCTCCGGACATGATCATGTACCCTCCTAATCTATAACCGGTTACCGTATCAATTTAAAGATCGTCTTCAGCGCCTCGTCAAACACTTCTTCGCTGCCTTCTAAAAGCTGATCCCTGATGCAGTGCTTCATATGCTTCTCCAGCAGTAAACGGGCCACGCCGTCCAGGGCAGACCGGACCGAGGAGATCTGGTTTAAGACATCGCCACAGTAAACGTCCTCTTCGATCATTCTCTTGATCCCCCGCACCTGCCCCTCTATGCGATTGAGCCGCACCGCAAGCTGCCGGACAGTTTTCTGATCATGCCAGTTCCGCTTTCTCAGGCCGTCTTTGCCGCCGCAGCAACTATTTCCCGCCGTCTCCATTTGATCACCCCTTTTTATAGCATACCCCCCTACCCTATAAGCCAATTATAAAATAAGCGCGCCCGGAAAGCAATTCCGGTCGCGCTCTTATACCACTGTCTCATGCACCTGGCGGAAGCTTCCTGCTCAGCGCGCGCCCCCGCCGCCGCCTCCGCCGCCGCCTCCGCCGCCGCCGGAGAAACCGCCCCCCCGGCCGGATCCGGAAGAAGAAGTGCTCATGGCCGTGCGGAAAGTCTGCTGTATTGACGAAGTCAGATTGTTAAATGAAGCCGGATTCGTCATGGCCATGCCGAACCAGGTCGTGCGGGCCAGGTGGGGTTCTTCTCGTACCTGCGGGTAGACCACCTCGAGCTGCTTGATCACTTCTTTGGCCACGCCCAGGGGAACGGCGTAAACAAGGTAATGTTCCCAGATCTCAAGGGCCGGGATGCTGGAGCGGTCCAGCTCTGAAAAATGCAGCAGGAACCGCTTGAAAGCCTTCCACTTGGCGTAATGATCCGCGCCGGTAGGAGTAAGGTTCTTCAGCATCGCCATCAGGATCAGAAAAATGGCCCCGGTAAATGTAACCACAAACCCGGCTATCGTCAGAAATCCCGTCATGATCAAAACAAACCCGCCGATAAACAAGGCCAGTCCGAAGATGATGCCGGCCCAAAGAGTGGGGCCAAAAAGACCCAGGTTCTGGACCTGCTGCTTGATCTTCTCGCCCCAGCTATGTAGAAAAGCGGCAGTGCTCATGCGGCTCTTTTTGGCGAAATCTTCGATTTCATTAAAAGTAACAGTCTCTCCGGGCTGCCGCGCCACCTGATTAAAAATAAATTGATAGACTTCCATTTCATGAGGCGCCAGCTTATCTTTACCCTCCCCGGGGAGCACCCGGTAATCGGTCTGGGACCGCTTGAATATCAGCCCTTCCTCAGCCTGGTACTCTTCCAGGCTCAGGTGCCCCCGCCGGGCCAGGTCCAGTATTGTGGCCGTGATGTCTTCCGGGGCGGTGCGCCCGAGCCGGAAGAAGTAACCGGCCTCAGCCGGCGAATAATTCCCCGGCAGCTCCCGGTAGTAATCTCCCTGGTAAGCCTGCGGGTGGCGAAGCGCCTTGCGCCGCAATACCAGGTAATAGATCAACGCCAGCAGCAGGATTGCAAGACCGCCGAAAACATCGAACCGGGCCAGCAGGCGGCGCCTGTTGGCGCCGGCGGCCCACTTTTCTTCCTCGGCGAGAATCCCGGGAAGCCCCTCCCGGCCGGAAAAGTTGGCCGCCTCAGGGACCAGCTTCACCGGGAAGACCACTCTTCCTTCGAGAAAAGTCCGTCTGGGCAGATCCTTAACTTCCCAGACAACCCGGTTCGTCTCCTCTTTTGAAACGAATCCCTGTAGCGGGCCATGTCCCCAAACCCGCAGCTCTTCGTCGGTGGCGCCTTCGGGCAGGGTTAATACAACCCGGGCATGATCAGTGCTCTCATCCCATTCGCCCCCGATAAACTGGTAATACAGTTCGGCCACATCCTGGTGCACCAGCACAGCATTCTCCACAGTATAGGAAATTGTAAAGGTGCGCTGCTCATTGGCCGCTTCAAAGCTCCAGTCAATATAAACGTGGTCGGGGTGCTCCTCAACGTAAAAGATACCGGGTATATCGCGCGTTCCGGGAGCCTCCTGCCGGTAAGCTTCGCCCCCTTCGCTGACCAGAACGTCTTTAATCGATGCATTGTGCTTTAAATAAATATACTCCCAGGCGCCCCTGTAACGCCCATCAAAACTAAAGGTGCGTTTTTCCACGACGGTCATGGAGCCGTCGGGATGGATCTCCGCCTCTATAAGCACCTGGGGGAAATAATAAGAGCGATCATCGGCGCGGACCGGCGCCGCAAACTGCGCCATTACAATTAGCGCCAACATCAACAGCAAAGGTATTTTAAGAAAAAACCTGCGTCGAGCTGCCATTTTACGGTTCACCCTCTTCATAAATTCGCCTAAAATTCAACCTTAACCGCCTGACGAGCTTCCGCCTCGTCATCCAGGTTGAAGTAAACCTCCTGGTGGAATCCGAACATGCCCGCAACCATAACCGCAGGGAACCGCTGAATGGCCGTATTGTACTTCAAAACGGTATCGTTATAAAACTGGCGAGAAAATGCAATTTTGCCCTCGGTGTTGGTCAACTCTTCCTGGAGCTGCATAAAATTGGTGTTTGCCTTAAGTTCGGGGTAATTTTCAACCAGGGCAAAGAGCTGCCGCAGCGCCCCGCTAAGCATATTTTCCGCCCCGGCCTGCTCCTGGACACCTTGAGCGCTGATGGCCGCATTCCGGGCCTGGACAACTCGTTCAAAGGTCTCTTTCTCATGCGCGGCATATCCCTTCACCGTGGATACCAGGTTCGGGATCAGATCATAGCGCCTCTTGAGCTGCACCTCGATCTGGGCCCAGGCGTTCTTTATTCTCTGCCGCAAGGTTACCAACCGGTTATAGATGGAGACCAATACTACGGCTAAAATTGCAATTATTCCTATTGCCCACCACATCATAATCTGCCTCCTTTGGCCTTCAGGTTAGAAATCTCATCCATCACAAGTTATTCGCAACAGGGTTAATATATCCTGCAAAATATAAATGGGATCAGGCCATAAATTTGTTGATTTCCCAAGACCTGACCCCTGTTTTTTGACCTACTGGGGACGGCACTGTCCAAACAGGCCGATTAAGGCAATGCGGTTTAGATTGGGCTGGATAACGGGGAAAGCCGGCTCTGCGGTAACGATAATGTCCTGGAAGGGAGCAAATTGTTCGTCTGTTGTATTATTCGCAAGCGTGCTGCCCCCTGCTACAAGTTCTTTATTGCGGGACATTCGGCTCATTCCACTTCTGTAAAATATATAAACCGTTATTGGGGTTTCATCTTAAAGAAATGCAACGTTTTTACAGAGAGACATGCATGCCAGGCGTAACGATTGAAAGTGCGCCTGAATAAGATAGAAAGTAGTATTGCACTTTTTTATTCAATTGTTTTACCGGGATCTGTTTTAAAGACTAATGGATTCCGGCATTACAAGGAAGGAGGAAAGAACCATGGCAGAAGAAGGTCAAACTCCAGAAGAGAGCTTGGCACAAGTCAATTCAGTTACCAACGGCCGCCTGCAGGAAATCCGGTTTTGGGTCACAATCATGAAAGAACACGCCCTGTTTATTGCTTTGGGCTTGCCTTGCGATCAAACAGATTTAATTGCACAAGCTCAAGCTTTTGCGGAGCAGTTTGAAACATTGGAAGAAAGAGTTAGGCAGGTGACAACTATTGAACCCGAACTGCTAGAGGAGATCATCGCTGCTGTAAGAGCGCTGATTGCCTTCCAACGCGGCATACTGGCGCTGATGCTCCAGTGCAGCATACGGCCTTCAATACCTCCGCTTTTTGTCGATCACATCACTCGAGAAGCCGTCCATTTCCTGGAGCTTCTTCTAAACCCGCAGCCGCCTTTAAGCACGATACAACAGGCCATCAGGAGAGCGGTATTTTGGCTCCGCCAGATGAAAGAGCACATCGAGTTTATCATCCACCTGCTTGATCCTTCGGAGCGTCTCTTAATCAACCAGGCGGAAAAATTGTTGAAGGTATTTCGCAAATTGCTGGAGACGGCTCGGGACCTGGAGTCCATGTCAGAATCGAGGCCTCTGTTTTTCAACGCCGCAGTTCGCTTCATTTTCGAAGTTAACGAGAAAACAGCCATACTGCGTGATTTCAAGGCTACGGCCCATGAGCTGGTTGTCCTTTGCCGGGTTCTCAGCACGGTTCCCGACCCTCTCCTGACAGACCATGTCCGCAGGGAAGCGGATAAGTTCCTCAAGGAGATGGAGGAATTTAAGTCCTTAACAAATGTCTGCGAATCGATGCGGGCATCACAGTAACCTTTAAAAGGATTGAGGGAGTCAGGTCTTGATTTGTGAATTTCAAGGCCTGACCCCCTTTTTTTGCAAATATTTTCGCGCTTGTCACGCCAACCTTCATGTAAAAGCCGGAATTGAAGTTGGCTACTGCCGGGGCTGTAAAAATATATGTAGAAAAAATCGTTAATGTTGATATTTCAAGCCCTATTAATCTATGGAAATGCCGCAATCTGTGGAAATATGCCCCAGAAATTAAGGAATCCAACTTAACTTTCCGGAATAATGAGATATACAACGACTCCGAAGAAGAGCAGCCTGAGTATGGAATTGATCTGGATGCCGATCAATTGACAAACACCATTATAATCGAGGGCAATAAAATAAATCCCTCTACAGCTCTTTATATTTTAACTATGTTTATGAAACAACAGTTGAGATCACCGGCAATGAAATGACGAGTTATGATGATGCATGCATCTACGCATATTCAAATTACCGGTTGTTCCTGGCTTTCCTGCTGCCGGCGCTGCTCCTGGCCGGTGTAGTAATACTGCTCAAACACAAAGCAGCTAAAGCCTGGTAATCCTTTCGCCCCTTGCAGCCCCCCGGGAAACCCTCCCGGGGGGCTTTGTTAATAGACGAATGATTTTCACATAGTCTTGACACGATTAGGGCAAGCAACGATTTGCAATATTTGGTATGATAGTATATAATATGCATGTCATTATTACACCAACTATAAACTATATAAAAGGCAGATTGGAATTGGAACGGAGTCAGGATTGGTTTTTTGAAGCGGAAAGTGACTTGGAGCATGCCCGCAGCGATCTGAAGCACGGTTTTTACAACTGGGCGTGTTTCTCGGCGCAACAAGCCGCAGAAAAAGCGGTTAAAGCCGTCTTTCAGAAAAAAGGCGCCGAGGCATGGGGGCACTCGGTCTATGATTTGTTAAAAGAACTCGCCCAAGCACACGATGTTTACGAAGATTTACTGGAGGCGGGTCTCGAGCTGGACAAAGCTTATATCCCAACCCGCTACCCCAATGCCCACCCTTCGGGTTCTGCCCGCAGCAGGTATACCGCCGGTGAAGCGGAAAGGTTGATTGCACTTGCTGAAAAAATCATTAAGTTCTGTGAAGGTCTTTTATCCACCTTATAGTCGTGACGAAGTCATTGAACAGATCCGCACTGGTGCAAAAAAGTTGAACGTCATCTTATCCCTGCAGAAAGTAATCCTGTTCGGCTCCTACGCCGGGAACAGACATACAGTAGCCAGCGATATCGATCTTCTGGTCGTTTACCGGGGCACGACTCGGCAAGACGCATATTCCCTGGTGCGAAAGCATATACCGCTGCCTCGCCTGGAACCTCATGTATACAGTGAAGAAGAATACCGCCGGCTGGAAGAAAACATTAAACGCATGGTTGCGAAAGGTGTTGTTATTATCTAAGAATATCTAGACCCTGAATGATGGCAACGTCCGTTTTTTGGTGTAAATTCTCCTCTGGGTTTCTTTTCATAGCTTAAGCTGCCTTTCCTTCATCTTCCTTTTCTTTGCTTTTGCTTTCTCCACTATTTACTTCTTTGTCAATGGCCATTTGATAACTGGCATTTATGAGGTCTTGTTTGAACAATATCCTTGGCATTGGAAACGCTATCTTTGGCGATAATCAAACTTGATAAAACAACCATACATAAGTTTTTTAATCTCTCGTCCTCGAAAATAGAAATAACTTCTTTTAACAAGGCCAGTTGAACTGCAACCTGGGGCAAAAACCAGAGGCTTAGATTGCTAACATTAGGTAAGATAATGCCTTTGTCAATATCAGCACTAAATTGCAGTTTTGAAAGGTATATATTAATATTTTCCTCTAACAACTTAAGTGAGTGATTTTCAATCGGTGTGGTTTTAACCATAGATACCAATCGGGCCAGGGGATCTATGTCGATTCCTATTCCCTTTCGCTTTTCGGCTGCACATTCTACTAGAGTTGTTCCGGAACCTACCATTGGATCTAAAACAAGTTCACCTTCAACAGTAAACTTTTTAATAGCCCAGCGAACAATCTGTGGCGGAAACTTAGCTGGATACGGATGGATGCCATGAGTTAAATACAAGGTGTCTTCTAGAGCAAAGTCTAATTCTGCCATACTTTTTAGCCCCTTATAGCTGATATCTTCAAAAGTAAGCATGTTATTGGAAATGAGTCCTTAAGAAGCTGACAGTGTCGTTAGATAACACTCTTTCACCCCACAATATCTTTTGTAAAGCCGCTATGCCAACAAGTCATCCAGGAATTCCGATGCCGGGTTAACACCTGTTACCAGCAAGTGGTCGCGGGCTCGGGTGCAGGCAACGTAGAGGAGGTGGCGTTCGGTGTTGTAGACTTCTTCCAGATCTAAGGCGTCGGCAGCGGTTTCTATGCGCTCTTGCAGCGGGATAACTTCATCATCGCAGGCCATGACAGCCACGGCACGGAATTCAAGGCCTTTGGCCAGGTGCATGGTGCCAACTGATATATAATTACTGGTTGTCTCTACATTATTATCAAGAATTATGAACTGTAGACCTGCATTCTTAACTGCCGCACATGCCCGCTCCAGTTCGGTCGTGGAACGGACAAAAACACCAATTTCATGCGGTTTTATGGAACTATTAATTCGTTCTCTAAGCCAATTGCTGACTGCTTCTACCTCGGCATTTTGTGTATTGAAAGTTGACACTATTGGATCGGGCCCGTTGAATATCGATATAGTACCTTTTCGTAATTCTGTATTACCGTCAACGTCAGAGAGCTCCGGACCCAAGAGCCTGTCCGCCTGCCTCCTGATTTGGTGCGAAGTCCGGTAATTAATACGCAAGGTTCTGGAGCGTCCCCGGATATCAATACCAAGCGCTTTCCAAGAGAAGGGTGGTTGAAATATCCTCTGCCCGAGATCGCCGGTAAAGAAAAGGCTGTTTGCCCTACCTGTCCCCAATGCAGCAAGAAACCGCAACTGAGAAATACTAATATCTTGGACTTCATCTACTACGCAAAAATCAAAGGGAAGATTTTTACTATCTGAATAAAAGGAGGTTAGCCTACCGAACAGGCTGGAATAGGTTATAAACCCCTCTGCTTGTAAACTTGAACGGACATGTTCAAAGATTGACCAGAGCCTGGCACGCTGATTTTCAGTCAAACGTGTTTTGCGGCCCAAGCGCATTACATCACGATAGGCCTCCCAGGAATCCAACTGCCAAGCATCAATAACCTCTTCCCATTCCTTTATCAAAAAATTCTCATGGAACTGGTTTTGATTTAATTTTCGGGTTGCTTCTCTAATAAGATTACGAATTGCTTTCCGTGATGCAATCTTTGGTTTGCCAAAATTCAATTCATACAATCTCCGGGCGATGGCTTTTATGGCATATACCTCGACTCGCTCACCGATACGAGGTTCGTTACCAATCAACAATTTCAACTTCGCTCTTAAAGCATTGGCCAAAGTTTCATTAAAGGTTGTTAGCAATACTCTGGCATCGGGATTGGTTCGTGCCAGGTATACAGCACGGTGCAATGCCACGATGGTCTTACCTGTCCCCGCCGAACCGGAGATCCGTGCAGGACCGTTGTAATATCCTTCAACTAGTTGCCGCTGCGTAGGATGGAGAAAAATGATCCACTTTTCCCATGTATATTCCAAAGCTCTCTCCAGTTCTTCTATGTTGTGCATAACTCTGAAACGGCGCCGTGCATCAGGATGCTCAAAGGGATCTTGAACTGCAGCAGCGGGCTGGACAATTTCGGGTGTAACTCCGACAGCCAGGTTTAATAATGCTTCCGTCGCCTCCGCCGGCAGGTGATCGGCTAACTCTAAAAGTGTATCTTCATCGGCTCTGCGCACCTCACCCAACCATTCCTCCGGCACTCCATAATTCATCAGTTGCTCATCAGATATATCCGCAAAGAGTAAAGGCTTTACCGTTTCCCGCACATATTGAGGAACAGCGACTTGCCTTACTATTTCCCTGATCTCCACCAGTTGTGCTGCACCGGTCTTCGGATGTGTTTCCAGCTTGCGACGCTCCGCCCATCGATAAGCGTCATCATGGTGTCCAACATAACAGAGCATAAGAGATGAAGCGGTTCTATGCACAATGATCCGGAGATCTTTGCTTACCCGTACCGACCAGAAGCGCTTGTCCCTAGCCTTGTCAAGCTTGTGAAACTGCATACCCGGATTGGACGGGTTTAACTGCAAATCAAATGCAGTAGTTTTAACCGCCTTCTGCTCCTCACCAGTTAACCTGGCCAAGCTGTCTGTAAATGTGTCGGCAATGCGGAATTCCATATTATACCTATCCAGAAAAATGAAATTATTATCCCTTTATTAGTAAAAAATTTTCTTATTCATACATTTGCTATAGGTTTATAAAATCGTTATTGCACAAGCGTGTAAATAATTCCTTAATGTCAAGGTACAGAGCTTTCAAATGATCATCAGACATGTCTAATATTGGTTCATACATAAAAGAATTGAGATGAATAGCCTCTGGGGTCATAAGCATTACTCTGTCAAGAACGGCGATTAATTCTAAATCTTCAGGGAACATATTCTTGCAAATGTTAAAAAGTTTTCGTGTCTGATTTGAGGTAATACTATTAATTCTAGCAGTGTCGTTTATCTTAAAAATCATGATATCTTCTGCCAGTAATCTTATGGCCATTGATAAAATTACCTTATTTTCAAGGTTGATTGGATCGTTATTCGCTAGACAAAGTTCTGCTTCTTCAAAAATAACATCAGCTACCTTTTCTTCTCCATAAGTGGCTTCAGTTTTTAAAAAACGGTTTACTCTATCAGCAAGTTCTGACATTGTTATTTCAAATGATTCCGGCTTTCTGTGAAGGATAGAGGTAAAAAATTTAAAATCCGGCGATTGCGCGCCTTCTGTGTATTCTATCAAATTGCGTACCATGGGGATTGATGCCAACAAAAATTTCCTATCCTGATGCAAGTTGTTGCGCCAGTATGAAAATGGTTTTAGATACTGATAATCCGCCTGTTTAAGCTCAACAGTATTATCTGATCTGATAGCCATAAAGCAATTCCGTCTCTTAGGTATATTAAGACGACTCTTGACTGTTCGGAAGAAATCAAAGTTATGAGTAAGTATTAACATGATAAATTTATCGGTTTCTAAAATATCTTTTAGATACTCAACGATCGCATACTTATTTTTGTAGTCAAATGAATCAGCAATATCGTCTAAAACTAAAACGGTTTTTTCTTGTTGTATAGCTCTAGCTTCTATTTCAAAGATGATATTAAGCAAATATAGCGCACGCTTCTCGCCAGCGCTTAAAACATTCATTAATTCTTTTCTTCCTATTTCACAATGATCATCACCATCCTGGTATTTAAAAACAAGGCTAGGCGCTTCATCCTTCAATATGACATCGTGCTGATTTGCGACTTCTAAAACAAAAGGAACGGTAAACCTTCGCTGGAATATTGATAATACCCTTTTCCACTTAGTTTCTTGTTCCTTTGCAGCTTTAATTATCTTTTCTATTGATTCTTTGGTTTGTAAATATGTCGTTGCGAATTCTTCCAGTTCTTCTTTTATTGAAAAATAATAAGATATCCACAACTTTTTTCTGAAGGCATCAATATCACTCAACTCAGGTATAATTTCCGGATGGTTCTCCAAGTAGTTTC
>JAKPEE010000007.1 GCA_029552125.1 Bacillota bacterium
ATAACCGGGAGAAAGCGGCTCTTGAGGAAAATGAGAACTGGCAGAAACTATCTCCGGAACAGCAGCAACAAATTCTTGCGGCTGAAGGTATTGCCAGCGTTCCCCGACTTTCCATAGAAGATGACGAGTCCTTGCTGCGAAGCCTCCAGGAAACCCCTCTGTCCAGCTGGAAAACCAAGACAGATGCCCTTCCTCAGCAGTTTAGCAATGCTGCAATGGCAGCTGCGAAGCTGCTTGAGCCAAAAACGCAAAAGGTAAAACTGACCAGCAGCATTCTGAGGACAGAAAATGATGTTAAAGCCTGGGTGGATAAAATTGAGAGAGAACTTCTAGAAAGGATTAAGAACGGCCCCATCGTGATCTCGTAGGAGGGGAAAATGGATGCCGGTACTATCAGTAGAACAGCGAAATAAACTTGAACGTACAGTCGTCGAAGCCCGGGACGTTGCCGAAGCCGGAGCCAAGGCGGCCCTGGAGGCCCTGGCTGTGCATCATCACGAGCCTTACAGCCATATGAGTCCAGAACAGCGTCTGCTTCGCAACCACCTTCGTGCCCGGGCGCGGCAACTGGGGGATAAGCAGGACAAAAACGGAAAACTGGAGATCACGCATCTGATTCAGGAGTGTGCTTACGAGCACTGGCATCGGATGCTCTTTGCCCGTTTCCTGGCGGAAAATGACCTCCTCATCGAGCCGGAGATGGGGGTGGCCGTTAGTCTGGAAGAGTGTGAGGAACTGGCCAAGGAGGAAGGTACCGATCTTTGGACCCTGGCCAGCCGTTTTGCCCAGCAGATGCTGCCGCAGATCTTTCGCCCGGATGACCCGGTGCTGCAGGTTACTTTTCCGTACGAATATCAATTGAAGCTGGAGCAGTTGCTTGACGACCTGGAGCCACATATCTTTAAAGCCAGCGACGCGCTTGGCTGGGTTTATCAGTTCTGGCAGAGCAAGCGGAAGAAACAGGTGAACGAGTCGGGCAATAAAATTGGCGCTGATGAATTGCCGGCTGTTACCCAGCTCTTTACAGAGCCTTATATGGTCAACTTCCTTATTCACAATACCATTGGCACCTGGTACGCGGGCAGGGTACTGGCGGAGAATCCGCAGCTGGCCGGGCAGGCAGAAAGTGAGGAAGAGCTTCGTAAGGCGGTTGCACTGCCTGGTGTGACCTGGGATTACCTGCGTTTCGTCCGAACCGGCGATGGGGAGGGGCCGTGGCGTCCTGCCGGTGGCACGTTCGAGGGCTGGCCGAAACGGGCAGCCGAGCTTAAAATCCTGGACCCATGCTGCGGTTCGGGCCATTTCCTCGTAGCGGCTCTCTACCACTTGGTCCCGATTCGTATGGCCGAGGAAGGCCTTACGGCCCGGGAGGCATGCGACGCCGTACTTAGAGATAATCTCCATGGTCTGGAAATCGATGAGCGCTGCACGCAGATCGCCGCCTTTGCTCTGGCGCTGGCGGCCTGGACTTATCCCGGAGCCGGTGGATACCGCCTGCTGCCCAAGTTGCGAATAGCCTGTTCCGGCATCGCTCCAAATGCGAAAAAGGAAAACTGGCTTGCCCTAGCGGGAGATGACGAGCGCCTGCGCAACGGCATGGCCCGGCTTTATGACCTTTTCCGGGATGCGCCCATTTTAGGAAGCCTCATCAAGCCGAGTTCCGCTTTAGAAAACAGCCTGTTTGAAGCCCGGTTTGATGAACTCCGCCCCTTGCTGGAGAAAGCAATGTCCGCGGAAAAAGACGATTACGAGCAACACGAGTTAGGGGTTGCCGCCTGCGGTATCGCTGATGCCGTTCAAATTCTTGGCGGATGCTACCACCTTATTATCACCAATGTGCCGTACCTGGCCCGGGGCAAACAGACCAATTCGCTCAAAGAATTTTGTGCCGAATATTACGATGAAGCTAAAAATGATATTGCTACTGTATTTCTGGACCGCCTGCTCCGTCTCAATTCACCTGCCGGCACTACAGCCCTGGTCCTGCCGCAGAACTGGCTTTTCCTGACCACCTATAAGAAGTTTCGGATGCGTATGCTGAAAACAAGACGATGGGATATTGTTGCTAAACTTGGCCCGGGTGCATTCGAAGCTATATCAGGCGAGGTGGTTAATGTTGCTTTACTGGCCATTTCCGCCTCTGCTCCGCCAGATGGTCACGCCTTCGCCGGCCTCGACGCCACCGCCCCCCGCACAGCGCGGGAAAAAGCGGAGCTTCTTCAAGACGCCGAACTTAAAACGGTGATACAGGCGGAGCAGTTGAATAATCCGGATGCGCGGGTAGTTTTGGATTTGCTTAATTCGAAAAAATTGCTGTCACAATATGCAGATTCATTTCAAGGGATATCGCCTGCAGACTTTCCACATTACGGCCGTTTCTTTTGGGAAATAGCATCAAGTGGTTTTAGTTGCCCTGAATGGTCTTTTTGGCAGTCAACTGTTACGGTGCATCAACATTATGGCGGTAAAGAGCTAATGCTTTGGCAAAACGCAGATTTTAAACGGGCTGTTGAAATTGGCAAGGCATATATCCGTGGAAAAAACGCATGGGGAAAACCAGGAGTTGTTGTAAGTGCTATGCGTGGATTACCCTGTACTATATACACTGGGGAAGTATTTGATACAAATGTTGCCGTCATCG
>JAKPEE010000040.1 GCA_029552125.1 Bacillota bacterium
GATACAGGGATACTAAAGATTAATCATGGTACTGTAGGCTGCTGTTTAATCAAAATTTAGCTTTTATGCGCCCTATGTTATGGGTTAATTAATAACGGCACAGCTGATTTTAGCTTTAATAATCACACAGGCTGCTAGCCCAGGAAGGCAAAGAAGATGCTTACGTCCGCATCTATATCAGCGGAGTGGGGTGAGGCGGACCGCGGTTCGGCCTGGCTCTGGAAGAGTCAGTTCAAGATGACAAAGACCTGGTTGATGAATTCGCCGGATTAAAAATCGTCTACGATAAGCATATCAAACCTCACCTGGCGGGTAAGATTATCGATTATCATACCGGCGTCCAGGAAGGGTTCAGCATAACCCCTGAAGGGGGCGGCAATAGCTGCGGGGATTGCAGCTGCTAAGTGAGAGGTGAGAGGTTGAGAGGTTGGAAGTGAGAATTTAACTTCCATACTGTCATACTGTGCTGGTTTTTATAGCCACCCAGCGAAAATAAGCTTTAATGCCGCTGCGAGGAGCGCGGCGGCGAGGTAATCCCGCCCGCGGCTCGCAATTCATAACGCAATACCAAAGTGGGGACTGCGTCTTGCAGCCCCCACTTCCGGTTGTAATAGTACCGATATTTCCCGGTTTTATTTGTCGGTGTAGTCGTCGATGAAGATATGCAGGCCGTATTCCGGCAGGCGCTCCACGAAGGGTTTCGGGTCGATGGTTTCAGCGGGAAAAGCGCCGCGCTGGGTGATCAGCCCCTCGGCAAATAAATCCGCGGTGAGAGCTGCCGGTATACCGGTCTGGAAGGACACGCCTCCGGTGCCCATTTTTTCATAAGCCTCTTCATGCGTTTCCAGGGAGTACATAAATTTGGCCACTTTTTTACCGTCTTTGATGCCCCTTACCAGGGTGCCGACGCAGAGGTAGCCTTTAATTTTGCCTCCCAGCTCCAGCGGATCCGGCAGCAGGGTAGTGACCACATCCCGCGGCACCACTTTTGCCCCCTTGACTTCAACGGGTTCCGTTGAATCAAGGCCGATTAGACGGAGCACCCTGAGCACATTGACAAAGTCATCGGGCAGGGCATAACCAAAATTGCAGTTTTTAATCGGCTTCCCTAAATAGCGGGGAATGGTGCCTACTTCTTCATGGGACACGGAGTATATTTTCAACTTGCCCACCGGCTCGGGAAAGATAAATTCTTCCTCCCAGGTCAGGGGTTCGCCCTGGACAAACTCTCCGTTTTCGTAGTTCAGGTAAGGCTGCAGGCACTCCTCAATGGCGGTATCCGGTGAAAAGCCGATGGCCAGGTTGAGGCCCTCCACGGTAGAGAGGTCGGCGTCCCGAACGAAGACATCTTCTACCTCGTCCATCTGGTCGGCCAGGTAGCGGGCAAAGATATTGGACGAGCCGGGATCGATGCCGCTGCAGAGAAATGCGGCGCGGTCAATCTCTTTAAACTTGGCGTCATACTTTTCGATCTGCTCCAGGATGGTAATCCGGCCTGGCAGGCGGATCGGTCCGTGCGAAGCCAGGTCCAGGTAATGGATTCTGGCAGCCACGGCGGCATCCATGACATTGTAATTAAATTTCGGTAAAATGGCGTTAATGACCAGGTCCACTTCTTTAAAGGCTTTAGTCATCTCCTCAACATTGGCTGCGTCTAATTTTTTGGCGCTGAACCCGGCGCCCAGCTCCTTAACCAGCGCCTGCAGTTGTTTTTCATTGAGATCGGCCAGGACAATATGTTCGAATTTTTTGGTTTTGGCCAGGGTTTTGGCGATGACAGTTCCTACTCCCCCTACGCCCAACAACAGTGCTTTCACTTGTATTCACTCCTCAAGCTTTTTTTAAGATATGTTTTTCACAGATTTGCAGTAAATAAGGTACCACTTTTCCGGCAAACGGGCTGCGATTCAGATGAACAGTTCGGTCCGCCTTCGGATGTTGACGGTAAATGAACTGAAGTATCCGGCCTGATCCTTTACCAGGGGAAAGATGATATTTAATGGCGTCAGCCTCCGGCCACCCGGGGATAGATTACTACGGTCTCTCCTCCCTTCAGCAAGCAGTGCCACTCTTTTTTCAAACCGTTCACGGTGATAAAAGAAACAGAGGAGGCGGGAATGCCCAGATCCTGGAGCAGTTCATCCAGGCTACAAGTTTTGGCCGCTGTTTCGTACTCGAACATCCCGGCTGATTTGCCGTATTTTTGTAGCGGTCCCTGTAGCTTTAGCTGGATGATCATTGTTCCGTCTCCTCTCTTAATGTTCCAACAGGGGTATAAGCAACTAACCCCTTCAGTTCTATGATTATTGACCTATTGTTGCATTGAAGCTATTTTGCGGTGCCTGTTTCTTGCGGCTGACTGGCGCCAAAATCATCCTCTTTAATGCGCCGCCGTATTTCAGCAAGATACAAGGCAAAAGTGATCAACGGGCCGATGATCAGGACTGCACTGGCCACGTAAACACCAATATCCCATCCGGTCATTTATGCTCCCTCCCTGGCCGGCGCCCGGCCCTTGGTGTCGTCTTTTTTGCCAAAGATCAAGCCGATAATATAAGCCAGCAGGACGAAGGGAGGAATCAGGAAGATCCCGTATTCCTGCCACAGTACATAAGTCCGGCCGAAAAGATTTAACTCCATGACCATGGTTTCCCAGTCTTCCGAGAAGTAACCGGCCACTGTAATCATGATATAATAAGCGATAGTTCCGAAGAAGCCCACCGCCGTGGCCAGTGTGCCGCTGAGTTTGGTTTTCTTCAGTTTTTTCAGAAATACTGCCGCGTAAAGCGGGATCAGCACCGTGTTGATAATGATGCTGGCTTGAAAGACCCATACGCCCATGATCCGCTCGAAGTAGAAGGCCAGGGCTACAGAGATGACCGCTGAAATCAACACGGCCCGCTTCGTATAAGCAACCAGCTTCTCATCGCTCAGATCCGGTTTGAAGACCGGGCGGTAAAAATCATAGACCAGGTTGCCCGAGGAAACGAGGAAGTAGGAATCTGCCGTGGACATGGCCGCCGCCAGCACCCCGGCCAGGAAGAGGCCGACAAAACCGGCAGGGACATATTTCATGACCACGGCGATGAGGGCCTGGTTGGCGTGCGGTTCTTCCATCATTCCGAGACCGACCACGGCTACCGCTGTCAGGCCGAGCATGCAGCAGGCAAACTCGTAGGCCGTCCAGATCGGGGTGCCGATGAAAAGGGCGTTGCGCGCCTCTTTGGGTGAGCGGGAGGCAAATATTCTTTGCAGGAAAGCCGGCTCGCAGAGGACCGCCAGCGAGGTTAAGGCGTAAGCGGCGATTACTCCTGCCGTAAGGTAGCCCCCGGAAGGATGGAAGTAGTACCACGGGTCTTCGCCCAGGTATGCTGCTATACCCGCCTGGACCTGGTGAAAACCGCCCACATCAACCCAGCACAGAATCAAGGCCACACCCAGTGTAACCGTCATCACTAAAAACTGGATCATATCGGTTGTCGCAACCGCCCACAACCCGCCGGTATAAGTATAAATGACCACGATCGCTGCCGCGATGAGCACGCCCAGCCAGTAAGGCATTTTAAAAACCAGGGCGAAGATAAAGCCCATGCCCATCAATTCCATGGTATTGGTTGAATAAAAGAAGGAACTCAAAGCCGAAACTACCCGCGAAAACTTGCCATAGTTGTCGCCCATAATATCGACAAAGGTGTTGCTGTTTAGTTCGCGGAATTTTGGGGCCAGGCAAGCTACGATAATATACATGCCCGTGTAAGGAAGGGCATAAGCGAAGAATCCGGTGACCCCTTCATAGAACCCGATTTCCGATGTTCCGAAGAGGGTGTCCAGGCCGAAAAAGGTCGAAACCAGGGTCCCAATCAACAGGGGCATGGTCAGCCCTTTTGAGGCCAGGAAATAATCTTCGAAGCTTTTATTTTTCTTCTGGAAATACAGACCGATATAGATCATGCCCAGCAGGTAAGCGACAATGATGACCCAGTCAATCCATGTCAGGGCTATACTGACACTAACTTCTTCCATCGTCCGTATTCACCACCTTTAATTAATTGGGTCCGGTTAACAGGCATTTTTTTGCCTTTACATATGGCCCTCACCACCCTTCCCCCATTACTCGCGGTTCCCGGATCTGTCTATCAACTACAGAAAACCCCTCTAGCTTATACTTATAGCTTCTCTACAGACCAAGCTCCTTTATTTTTGACTCCGTTACCTTACCGTCCTGATCCCAACCCCGGATGGCGTAATATTCTGAGAGCATCTTTTCGTATTCTTCCTTTGGCAGCAGTTTGCCCGCGGTGGGACCGGTGGTAAGTTTATCGGCATGAATCCGCTCCGGAAGGTAGTCATCACGGCGCGTAAACCCTTCCCGTTCGTTGAACAGCCGGGCCAGGTTGTTAATGCGCTCGCCAATGGTTTTCAGTTCATCCGCTTCTACCGGGCGGCCCAGGATCATGGAGAGAATTTCAGCCTGCCTCTCCAGGCTCAGCGCCCAGAAATCACAGAAAATGGCCGAAAACTTGACGGCATTTTCATCCTGCATATTCTTAACCAGCTCCGCCTTGCCTTCGATGGTAAAGGCATCGAGATCGCCGTAAGCTTCCACGGCGGCGGGCCAGGCGCGCATGTGGCAGGCTCCCCGGTCGGCGGTGCCGTAGGCCAGACCCATGCCCCAGGAGCCACGCGGTTCATAGCCGGGCATTTCCAGACCTTTTACCTGCATGGCGAAATGTTTCCCGCCATACTTTTCGGCCAGGGCGCGCACGCCCAGGGCCAGTTCCGCCCCGATGCCCTCCCGCCTGGCGATTAGCGCGGGCATCTCCAGGTATTTTTGCACTTCGCCGAAGCGGATGCCGAAATCATGCACCCCTTTTTCTGTCATCTCCATGGCGTAAGCAACAACGTTGCCGGTAGAGATAGTATCAAGACACAGGTCATCGCAAAGGCGGTTAAACTCAATCACCGCCTCCAGGTCGCCGATACCGCAGTTGGAGCCGCACAGGGCCAGGGTTTCATATTCGGGTCCTTCCACAACAGCCTTGCCCTGACGGACATAGTTGCCGCAGGCCAGGGTGCAGGCGAGACAGGCCTTTTTCGCCTGAAGCGCTTTTCGTAACGCCTCCGCGTTTATTTTCTGATAATCCTCGAAGGTGCCTTCCTGGAAGTTGCGCGTGGGCAGGATTCCCGTAGACTGGCTTAAATCCACGATCATGGGGGTGCCGTCGGTATAGGCCCACATGTTGTCGTCGCTCATGGTGTCTTCGCGGCGAATTTTGTTCAGCGCCACCATTATCTTCCGGATATCCGGCACCTTAATGCCGCCGCTTCCCCTGACGGCCACTGCTTTTAAATTTTTGGAACCCATCACAGCGCCGATGCCGCCCCGGCCGGCCTGGCGATAGAGTTCGCTGCTAATACAGGCCATGGGCACCAGGTTTTCACCCGCCGGCCCGATCAGCAGAAACTTGTAGCCGGCCATGGTTTCTTGCAGGGCCAGCTCGGTTTCATGGGCTCCCTTGCCCCAGTAGGGTGTTGCGTCGCGCAGCTTTACTGTCTCATCATCAATGCATAAAATGACCGGTTGTCCGGCTTTTCCCTCGATAATCAACGCATCGAAACCGGCGTATTTAAGTTCAGGGGCAAAGCGGCCGCCGATGGAGCAGTCAAGTATAGTTCCGGTAGCCGGTGACTTGGCCGCCACGGCCAGCTTGCCCGAATTGGGGACAATGGTGCCGGTGAGCGGCCCGGTCATCAAGATCAGCTTGTTTTCCGGGGAAAGAGGGTCAATGCCGGAAGGGAGCTCTTCGTAGAGGTACTTGATGCTCAAACCTTTTCCGCCCAGGTAATCACGGGCCCACTTTTCATTCAAAGGCTCGCTTTGCACTTTTCCGTTACTTAAATTAACGCGCAACACTTTACCGGTGTATGACATTAGTGGCTTACCTCCTCAAAGGTCAGGGCGCCGGTGGGGCACCAGTTAGCGCAGGTGCGGCATTGCACGCACACGCCCACACCTTCTTTTTTCTGGACAATAACCCCGTTAGGGCAAACACTGACACACAGACCGCAATCGGTGCAAAGTTCCCGGTCATAAGCCAGGCGTCCATTTTTTTCCTGGATGGCGCCTGTCGGGCAGGCCCTGACGCAGGCCAGATCGAGGTTGCAAGTATGACCTTTTACCTCCAGGCCGTCTCCAGTATAGCAGGAAGAAATTTTTAACCTGGCCAGCCGCGGGCTAAACAGGCCTTCATTTTGCCCGCTGCAGGCCAGCCGGCATAGGTTGCAGCCTGTACATTTTTCGGGATGAAATGTTAGCGCTTTCATTAAGCCACACTCCTTTCAGATCAATGTACGACTTACTTTCGCCGTGAAAATTTTAAAACCTTCCATAACGCCTCCGCCATTGAAAATTAATTTAAACTGTTTCCATGGTAGTAACTATTATCATGGCAGTTACTATTATTATGAAAATGAGCACAGATCTACAGAATCCAATACATAATAGACTTATGCAAAAGCAATGCCAATATTTTAATTAGTCTAAATCGGTTGACTTAAGCCGCCAGGCGGCGGGTAAAACATCTCATATTTGAGACGAAAGAGACTTTCTGTCTTAAATTTAAGAGGTTAATGAGTCTTCTGTTTTATTGCGTTGCCGGAGAAACCAGGAAAGTTTAGTTATATTGTTACTACCATATGAGTGTATCATCAACGTATAGAGCGCTGCCTGAAAGCCGGGCAGCGCTCAAACAAGTTGTGTAGTTATGCCTCTTAAAGTGTTATAATACTAGACCATCACGTAGCCTGTAATCAGGAAAGCAATGGCGGTCAAGGCGGCTCCCAGCAAACCGAAAGGCAACTGCGTGACGGCGTGGCGGAAGTTGTCGCAGCCGGTTGCTGCGGAGGTCAAAATGGTGGCATCGGAGTAGAAGCAGATATGGCTGCCCCATACTCCCGCGGAACAGACGGCGGCTACCGCCACGTAAGGATTCGACCCTAAAGCGATGGACAGAGGGATAACGATGGGCAAGGCAATGACATACATACCCCAGCTAATGCCCATGATGAACTCGGTGGTCCCGAAAATCAGGAAGATAACCAGGGGCAATAACTGCGGGGTCATAAATTGCCGGCCTACATCAATGGCATAGTTGATAAAACCGATTTCTTCGCAGGCGGCGGCGAACCAGTAAGCCAGTATGACCATCACCAGGGGGAAGAGCATGTTTTTTATGCCGAGAATCACGTAATCGGCAAACTCTTCCGGGGATACTACCGCCCGGGCGATGTAGAATACGAACAGGAATCCCAGGGTGGTCAAAACACCCAACTGCATGTCGAATTCAAAATAGACGGTCGCCCCGACCAGCACCAGGATCGGCAGTAAAAAGTTCCAGATGTTAGGTTTATCCGGAATCTGGACAATCTCCCCGGCCTTCATGTCGATTTTTTCAGAGCCCGGCGGGGCCAGGACGCCTGTTTCCTGTGCCCGCTGCTCCGCTTTCTTCATCGGTCCAAATACGGGAATAATCCCGAGAATAACAAGAGGGACAATAAAAGCCGCGATCCAGCCGTAAAAGTTGAAGGGGATGGTTTTAATAAAATGGATTAAACCTTCCCCATCGGGTGCCAGGCCGTTTTGCTCCATGAGGCTGCCGATAAAAAGAGCCCAGGTGGAGACGGGGATCAGCACGCATACGGGTGCGGCTGTAGAATCGACAATATAAGCTAAAAATTCGCGGGATACCTTGTGCTTGTCGGTAGCGCGGGTCATGGACGAACCGACGGTAAGGCAGTTTAAATAGTCGTCAATAAAAATGATTACTCCCAGCAGCCAGGTCCAGAGCAGGGTATTGCGGCGGGTTTTAGCCTTCCGGACGACCCATTCGCCAAAAGCAAATGCTCCCCCGCTTTTTTCAATTAAGGCGATAATACTGCCCATCAGCCCGCAGACAATAAACAGCCAGGCGATATCCTCGTTCATCATAATTTCCAGGAGTTCCCCGCTAAGCGGTTCAAAAAACCCAAGCTTATATTTCATCACATATCCCAGGATGGCACCCAGGGTCAGGGCTTCCAGGATGCGCTTGGTATAAAAAATGTAAAACAGGAGAAAAGCCGCCGGGATAACGGTCAGAATACCAAAATCTTCAACTTCAGCGGGCATCAGCCAGCCCACAAGAACGAAGAATACCGCCATGGCCAGATAAATGATCATGTTCTTTTTAAACTCTATTTTTTTTTGCTGTTCAGGCGAAATCACGACCTCCGGCACTTACTTTGACCTCCTTCGTGTTAAATTGGGGGAGCAAATCCTTACACGCCAAATCTTAACGCGAGCTCTCTCTTGATAAACAATCAGGGCCAAATTTTTATAATCGTTAGAAATAGTGCTTGTATGGTCAGGTGCCATTTCTTTCTAATCTATTTTGATTGCCCGATCCGAGAGGCAGGTGCCATATCTAGCTCTGGGGTTTACGGGGTTTTATGATCAACGTTCAGTTACTGCAGGCCGATCACAGTCACGGGAAGGTGAATGTTATATTTTTCAAAATAGGGCCACGCTCCCTTCAGTTTAATTAACGGTTGCTTGTTTTAATTATTATAATGCAAAATCAATGCCAATATTTAATTAATTTTAAATCGGTTGACTTTATCGGACAATAGAGAGACAAACGTCTCATTATTTAGACAGAGCAGTCCTTTCGTCTCAATATTGAGATGTCATCTGGCGGGAGGTTTACGCGGTCTCCCCGGAGGAAACTTCTGTGCCGGCTGAGCAGGGAAAGCCCGGAAAAAAAGAGAAAATAACTTAAGTAAATATTATCTTCCATATGCTGACCTTAATTTTTAATTTGACGGCAAGGAGTATTACCATTGTCCAGACTGATGAACATTCGCACCACAGTTCAGGAGGCGGCGGACGCCATCTCAGCCGCGCTGGGTATTGAGGTGGAGATTGTCGATAATGAACTGACTGTCGTCGGCGCCAGCAACCGCTATAGAGGGAAAATCGGCCGGAAAGAGGAATACGGCCAGGTTGAAGGGGATTTCCTCTATGCGCGGACGCTGCGGACCGGCCAGGCCTATGTTGTTGCTGATCCCAAAAGCGACCCCCAGTACGATCCTTCCTCCTTAAACGGCACCACCAAGGAGCTGGGAGAGATCTGCAGCCCTATCATGCTGGGCGGCGAAAGTATCGGCGTGATCGGGCTGGCCGCCTTTACCGCCGGGCAGAAGCGCCAGCTCATGGAAAAGTCCGGCGCCGTTTTGCTTTTCTTAAAACACATGGCCCGCCTGCTGGCCGCCAAAGTGTCC
>JAKPEE010000046.1 GCA_029552125.1 Bacillota bacterium
GACAAGAAAACCGGGGCCGTTATTTATAAGAGTGATGGCACACCGAAGGCAAAAACAAGCCATAGCCTCAACCCCGTGCCCTGCATCGTATTCGATCCCGCCTATCAGGGTGAATATGAATATATCCCCGGCAAGGAAAGCCTGAAAGCCGGCCTCGGGATCAGTTCCCTGGCAGCAACTTGTATCGAACTGTTGGGATATCTTCCGCCGGAGGACTACGATCCTTCGGTGCTTACGTGGAAATAGGAGTTTTTCAAACATAGAGAAGTTTCACCGGGCCCGTTTCCCGCCGGGCCCTTCGAAGTTACGGAACGGGAAAAAGAAGGGGAGCCGCGGGGCCCTTGAAATCACCGGACACAGAAAACTGAGGCCCCCGCCCCGGGGCCCCACCAGATCCTTAGTGAGGGGTTTTCACCGTCTTTCCCCCTCGTAAAATACCGCTTCTTTCTTCCCGTTCTTAGAACTCTTCAAAATCGCTATCCTCTAGCTTTTCTCCTTTTCGAGCAGGACTGGATGGTTCACCTTTGAGCTCTCTTTTGGTTTCGTTTCGCAGGGATTCAGCCGTTCCTGCTTTTAACCGCCCTTTCACAGGAGACAAAGAACTAAGGCGAACATCTTTTTTATGCGATTCCTCAACCTTTGGGGGTTCTCCTTTATCTGGATGATGCTCAGGCATGGGTATTTTTTTCATCTGTGGCCCGAGCCCTTGCCCTACCACCTTTTTTGGCTCCCTTTCTGGACTCCGCACAAAATCGGCTTTCTTTTCCGTTTTTTCTAAGGCCTGAGCTTCCTCAGCAATTTTAAAGTAGCTTACCGCATCTTTGAGGGTTGTTGCCTGAGCAGAAAGCTCCTCAGCCATGGATGCTAGCTCTTCGCTGGAACTTGCATTCTGCTGGACCACCGTATCAAGTTGGGTAATCGCCTTTACAATCTGATCAATTCCAATATGCTGTTCCCGGGTGGCCGCGTTCATCTCCTGGACAAGTTCGGCGGTCTTTTGGATATCCGGCAAGAAGGCCGCTATCTTTCGGCCCGCTTCTTCCACGGTTTCCACACTCTGGGTAGAAATCTTAAGGATCTCCGTGGCAGCCCCCTGGCTCCGTTCGGCCAATTTACGGACCTCGCTGGCCACCACCGCAAACCCTTTACCGGCCTCCCCTGCCCGGGCCGCTTCTATGGCCGC
>JAKPEE010000056.1 GCA_029552125.1 Bacillota bacterium
GGGGAGCTCCAGCCAGCGGAGGCGGCTGCGGTAATAGTAGTATTCTTCCTGTAGATAGGTCCGGCCATTCCAGGGCTTGATGTGGGTATTGTAATGGATGATCACCGGGTCGATATTGAGATGGGCCATGCGGTAGACCTGGTAGTTCCACTTGTAATCGAGGGGGTACCACCGGTCATAGAGGACGCCGTTGAGGGCATCCTGATCCCACCACATGATTTGAGAAGGGTTTTCTTCGATAAATTTTAAAACCTTAGAAGGAATATCCTCCAGGCGCCACTTTTCGAGATTCATCAGGAGCACGCCGGTGTTAAAGTATTTATAGCCCGGGGGCAGCTTTACCCCGGCAAAGTCAACGGGGTCCTCCACTGCTCCCAGCAGGTAGTGCTTCAGCTTCTCGTTATGCCAGAGCTCCGACAGGTCGCCTTTAATAATCATGTCGCTGTCCAGGTAAAGCGCTTTTTTAATCTTCCCCGGCAGGAGATCGGGGATGGAGATGCGGTAAAAGGCTTCCCGGGTCACATGACCCCAGGCCGGGCAATGAATATAGAGGCTTTGATCCACATTTAAGTAGATGGGAGATACATGATAGCCTTTCAGCAGTTCGTTAAGCTGTTCCTTGTTGTGGCGGGAGATATCGCCGTCGATGATATAGATGCGGTACCTGGTGCCCGCTTCTTTATTTTCAAATAAGGAGAAGAGCATTGTCGCCAGATGAACGGCGAAGCTATCGTTGCTTATGGCGACAATTGTGATCGGCTCCATTTATTTCCCCTGCCCCTGGAGTCTAACCTGCTCCCGGTAGCGGGCAGCCAGGGCTTCGGTGTAGTTCAGCAGGTTTCGCACTGCGTTAACTTCGTTCTTCCCGGTATACTTTAGATCCAGCGAGTGACAAAAAAAAAATTCATAGGTACATGTTCCTCGTTGTGCTCCAGGATATCTTCCAGGCGCAGGTTAAAATTGTTGTGCTTAATTATCTCGAAGAGCGCCTGCCAGTGGTAGTTATGGCCCACGTTATAACTATATGAAGCGAGGGTGTTGATCCAGCCCACCGCTATCTTTGACTTTGCCTGTTCCAAAGAGCGGTAGGGAAAGTGCCGTATTTTAAGCGGCGCCAGTATTTCCTGCTCAAGATCCCCTTTGTCAAACAGAAGATCATGGTTGCCGCCGGAGATGACCGGGCTGTAGCTTTCCCAGATTTCCCTGGAAACCACCACCTTGGGCCAGTAGTCTTTAATCGGGCTGGCATAGGTGATCCGCCTGGGTATAAAAAGCTCCTTTTCATTAATGTGAACCGGGAAATAAGTGTAGTCCTGTTCAAGGTAATATATTTTTTTTCCTGTTTGCAAGCGGTCTATCAGCCGGCGGGGGTTTTCCGGCGATGCGGGAGCGGTCAAAAACTCATCCACATCCAGGGGGAAGATAAGGTCAGGAGCGAAATGCTTAAAGGTGTAGTCAATCAGCTCTGTGGTTTTATCGCCCTGGGCGAAAGCCAGGCTGTCATCTTCTTTAACCTCGATTGGAAGGCCCTCTTTTTGCATGAGGCTGATGATCTCCATGGTGCGGTCAGTGCTGCCGTTATCGAGAATGACGATGCCGTCAAAGATATGGAGATGGTAGCGCAGATAGGATTCAATAATATCTGCTTCATTCTTGATCATGCAGAGGCAATAGACCGTACTCATATCCGGCTCCCCATAAAGTGGTCATCTCCAGTTTATTCACCTACTCATTTTTTAGTGCTTTTAAGCCCAACACCGTCCTGCAGGAGAAAAGCACGATTGGGCCTTCTCTCCAGGCTAATTGTTAAAACCGGGGCATATAATGAGGCAGATTATTCTTAAGGAGCAGGTCGCCCATGGAGATTTCGGTGATAACGGCGGTCTATAACGGGGAAGAGTACCTCATGCAGGCGGTTAGAAGTATACTTGAGCAATCCCACAAGGATTTTGAATACATTATTGTCAATGACGGCTCCAGGGATAGAACAAAAGAGATATTGGACGGCATGACCGATCCCAGGGTGAAGGTCATTCATCTGGAGCAAAACAGCGGGGCGGCGCATGCTTTAAATACCGGCATTAAGGCTGCCCGCGGAAAGTGGATTGCCCTGCAGGATGCCGATGATATCAGCAGCAAACAGCGCCTGCAAAAGCAGTGGGAATACATAAAGGGCGATCCCGGGCTGGTAGCGGTGGGCTCATTGATCAAGTGTATCGGTGGAAATGAGCCTGTTGCCCCGGGCGAACTGCTCTGGGAAGAAGCCTTTTTTAACCAGAAAAACAATTTAAGGCTTTACCAGTTTTACAGCACCCCCATATGCCACGGCAGCGGTTTTTTCTTAAAAAAAGCTTTTGACCAGATTGGCGGCTATGATACCTCCTTTAGGATTGCCTACGATTACGATCTCTGGACAAGAATGTTCGAGCTGGGCGAGATCTCCAGGGTGCCTGAGGTGCTCTACAGCTACCGGGTTCACAAACGCTCACTGGCTCATAAGAACAAGATGGAAACAACAAAAGAGGTTTTGCTGAGCACCTTTAAATGCATCGCGCTCTTAAGATTTAACCATTTAAAGCGCAAGCCCAGGCTTATTATGCTGGGGTTGGAGAGCAACTTCGACTTTTACCGGGAAAAGCTGGCCCCGTTTAATTCCTATCTGAAGCTTGACCTGCTGGAGTTAAGCGCGGAAAATGTGCAGCGGGCCGCTTATGATTACCAAGCCCGGAAGATCGACGGCGTCATCCTGCCGGCATACCGGCAAACGGGAACACTGATAAGCTATTTTGAGCAAGGCGGTTTGTCGTACGGGGAAAACTTGTTCGTGGCGTGGATGCCGGGAAGAGGCGAGTGGTAAGGGGAGACATGCGATGCAATTATCCTCAGCATGAATGCAACAAAACCGGCCGACGGCTTCAAGGCAGTAGCTCCATCAGCGCCTCTCAAGTTGGAATCCGGGACCTGGCGCCGTTATTCGCAGGGTATTGCGCAGAACAGGTTATTTGCGAAGCAGGAAAAAGTTGCATCATGCAGAAGTAATTATAAAATTCCGGCAATTACAGCGCTCTCGATTTTTTCAACCAGGATCGACAACCGGATAAGTGATGAATGTCGCGCGAACGTTCACACTCACCTGGACATTGAAGAATGACTTAAGCTTGTTACGCAAAGAATGGCGAGTTCAAGAAAATTCTTCGTGCCGCCGGTGTGACCATTCTGCGCTTTTTTGTATTTTCAGTGCTTGAAATAACAATATTACTGGGGGCTTGATATCTTGAGAGTGAATCTTCCCTCCGAAAAAGAACATGAAATTATACTTAACTTATGTCGAGAACAGCTTCTTCATAATAGCCTTTTTAAGGAGATGGTTAACGCCATTCCTGCCGGGATTTTGATCACCGAGGCCAACGGCCGGGTTTTGTTTGCCAATAAAGAGGCCAGGCGTATCCTTGGCGGTAAAGTGTCCCTGGACTCTATTGGCGGTCATGGCAAAGATAAAGGCTGCCGGTTTGATGCGGAAGAGGAACGAAGGCATCCGGAGGAATGCCCTGAGGCTCAAGCATTATTGCAGGGACGGGAAACCCGGGGTTTGCTGGTGGACATAGAGAAATCAGACGGCACAGCGGCTGCGATCGCGTTGTCAGGGGCGCCGGTTAAGGACGAATCAGGCAGCATAACCGGTGCGATAGTGGCTATCCAGGAGATATCCGGACAGGCAAAGGTTCAGAATTCACGGCGTGAGGGTGAGAAGCAATATATCCTGGAGCCTGAGGCGGCCAGGCTTCTGCAAAATATCAGCACCAGGCTGATTCAAGCCAATAATATCGATGAACTTTATGATCAGATCCTTGAGACGGCGATGCAGCTCCTGCACTCGGATTACGCCTGTTTTCAACTATTTATACCAGAGCGCGGGGAGGAAGGCGAACTTTATTTCCTGAGGCAGCGTGGATTTAACGAGTCAGACATCGGGGCATGGGAATGGGTAACCCCGCGCTCGCGGAGTTCCTGTGGGCTGGCCCTGAATACCCGCCAAAGAGTATTTTTTCCGGACGTGCTGCAGTGCGATTACATGGCCGGCAGCATATACCTGGAGACGTACAATAAAATAGGAATCCGTGCAGTCCAGACAACGCCGCTGATTTCTCGCAACGGCACCCTCATCGGCATGTTCTCCACATACTGGCGCCGGCCCCATGAGCTGACAGAAAGCGAAATCATTATTCTTGATGTCCTGGCCCGCCTGGCTGCAGATCTAATTGAGCGCGCACAGGTTGAACAGGCTCTCCGCAGCAGCGAAGAGCGATACCGGAACCTGGCGCAAGAGCTGCAGGAGATCGACTGCCGGAAAGATTATTTTATAGGCATTCTCTCCCACGAGATACGCAACCCGCTGGCGTCGATCATGCTCTGCCTTTCCCTGTTGAAAAAAGCGGAACCGGGCGGTGAGCAGGCAAAAAAAGCCATGGAAATCATTGAACGGCAGGCAGCCCATCTCTCCCGCCTGGTGGACGACCTGCTGGACGTCACCCGGATTAACCGGGGCAAAATAGAACTGAAAAAAGAGCGGCTAGAGCTAAACGCATTGGTTCAGCAAGCTGTTGATGATTACAGGGAAAAATTTAAGGAAAAAGAAGTCACCCTGGGCTTCCAGCCGGCATCAACTGAGCTTTATGCCGAAGCAGACCCGGCCCGCATCACCCAGGTGGTGGGAAATCTGCTTCATAACGCGGTCAAATATACCGACCCCGGCGGTTATACCCTTGTGTCCGTTACCGGAAATTGTATCCAGCAGTGCGCGGTGATTCGCGTGGAAGACAGCGGTGCCGGCATGAGCCCGGAACTGCTGAAGAATCTGTTTGTCCCTTTTATGCAGGCCGATCAATCAATGGGCCGCAGCGGCAGCGGTTTGGGTGTCGGCCTGTTCCTGGCCAAAGGGCTGGCCCAGTTGCATGGCGGTGACCTGAGTGCCCACAGCGACGGTCCGGGTAAGGGATCGGTATTTACGGTGCGCCTGCCCCTGGCAGACGGGCCTGCTTTGGCCAGGGTGGACGAGGCTGCCGCCACTGCGTCCTGCCATAGGCTGCGAGTGCTGGTGATTGAAGATAACAAGGATGTGGCTGACACCCTGAAGCTTCTGCTGGTCGAAGAAGGACACGAGGTACTGGTAGCTCAAAACGGTACGGAGGGACTGGACAGGGCCAAAGAATTCAAACCCGATTTGTTATTATGCGATATCGGGCTTCCCGGTATGGACGGATACGAGGTGGCCCGGTCATTCCGCGCCGACGCGGATTTGAAAAATGTCTATCTGGTTTCTCTGACCGGTTATGCCCGGCCGAAAGATATTCAGAAAGCTAAGGAGGCCGGTTTCCATCACCATCTGGCCAAGCCGGTTTCACTGGAGAAGATAAAAGCAACCTTGCAACACTACTCCACCACTTTTATAGACAGTATAGGGTAGGGTCAAATATTCAGAGTGAACCAGGGGAACGGTGACTTTGACTCATCAGAAATAAAGCTCTTTGAATCATATTTATATATCTTCCCGCCCGGGCTTACCTGATCTGATCCAACAGGTAATTTTCAGCAGCGGCGATGTCGGGATCGCGCCCGTTGATTACATCTTCCACGGTCCACTCTACCATGATATGAGGCCGGAAGCCGATGCCTTCAATGGGACGGCCGTCATTACGCCGGAAATCTCCCGTAGAGTAGCGGGCGTATCCCCCGTTAAAGTTAAAACGCACCGGGTTTCCGCTGGAGCCCGCCGTGGAGCGTCCCACCAGCATGGCGCGGCGGGAGTCTTTCATGGCGGCTACGAAGTTCTCGGCGGTGCTCATCGTGAAAACATCTGTCAGCAGGACCACGTGGCCGGCATAATATTCACCCCGCGGGGCAACCCGGTAGCGGTACGTCCGCGTCCAGCCGCGCAGGGGCAGCGGCACGGTATAATATTCGGTTCCGTATGCAAAGGGTTCTTCGAAAAAGCGGCCGGCTATGCGGTCGGAATTGGCGGTGCTGCCGCCTCCGTTCAGCCTCAAATCAAGAATCAGCGCCGGCGCTTCCATGAGCGCATCGAGGGCCCGGTCAAATTCACCCACAAGATCTTTCCCTCGCGAACTAAAGATGGGAATGTTAATATAGCCAATCCCCGAGTCGAGCATCTTTCCCTCGATTAGGGGCCCGGCGCCGCCCGGTGACGGAGCGCTGTTATGGGGGAGCTTCGCGGGAGCTCCCGTAAGCTGAACCCGGCGGCTATTTCTTCCAGCATCGAGGTAGGACAGCTCAATTGTTTCACCGGCTGCGACGGTCATCAGGCTGCCGTACCCTTTTTCTAACCGCTGCCTATCAGTGGAGCCGTAGATCTGCCATGGTTCAAGGGTAGCCAGATATTCTGCTACAGTCATGCCGTCCCGGCCGGTAATTACCGCGCCCCGTTCCAGCCCCGGCGCATGGATATCTTCCCGCACCCGGATTAATATGGCGCTCTCGCCGATCTTTCTGACTAAGCCCAGCATATATAATTCTTTCAGAGAAGGCGCAACCAGAGAGGTATGAGCGTCATTCAATTCTGCCAGCATGCTGCGGATCTCCTTGAAATAGGCCTCATCATCTACAGCGGCGGCAATCCGGGGAGCGTAGCGCTTTTCTAGTTCGTTCCAGTTAATCCCTTTCTCTTCAAAGTAAGGATAATGCAGTTCCAGCGCCCGGCACAGCCTGTTGAATTCGGCTGACCTGCCCAGGAAAGGAACAGGGATGGTGCCGGCCAGGTAAAGCTGGATTAAAACCAAAATGCCAATGGATAAGGCCAGGGTCAGGCTGCCCCATATTACCGCTCTCTTCCACTTACGGGCTTTGCCGGGGGGGCCCTTGATTGCGTAAAGTTTCTGAAAGGCAGTCAATGCGGCGAAAAGGAAACCGGCAAGAAGTCCTCCTATTAATGTAAATATGCTCCAGCCAGTATTTAGCGGACCGAAACAGATCACTCCGCCCAGGGCCGAACCCGCTACAAACTGAAGGATTATGCAGAGTGCCGCTTTGGCTGCTGCCGGGGGATTTCTCCGGGCCCAATCTCTTACTGTTAAACTCTCCTTTTGCGCTGTCATCTTGCACTTCCTTTCCACAACGTGCGTCAATTCCCTTCATGCCCCCGTCACAGTTGGCAAACAACTTATACTATTTACGATATTATACCGAAAATTGCCTTTTAGTGGTAGGTCACGCGAGTAAAAGGAGAGAGACAGGGAGACCTCCTCGTCCCCCGTCTCCTTACTACCCCCTTGATTCATACTGATTCATACCGGCTCACGGCGATTTATTTGCATACCGGTCATCGTGAAATCATACAATTAATCGACACAAAAGGAAGCTTGCTGCCGCATCTTGGTTGCTGATTACAAGGTAGTGCAGGCAGAGGCCGGCTTAACCTGGAAGGCCGTCAAATTTGGATCGAAAGGAGGTAGAAAGATATTGAGGATAAAGACATCCAGCTTGATCCTGGCCTGCGCAGCCCTGCTTTTGATTCTAAGCCCCGGTTTGCAGGAGATCGGCCTTGCTGAGCAGATTTCAACGGCTTATCCGGCCGGGGCAGCTACCGGAATGCAAACGGCGGGTGCAGGTTCAAAGCCCTATGAATACGGGCAGCCTCCTTTGGACGACAACGGGGGGAGCCAGGCCCTGGAGGAGCCGCCGGATCCCAGGGAGCTTCCGCCGGGGCCGCCGGGTGGCGATTATCCCGATACCGTGACAGTGGAGAAAACTGCTGCAGAGGTGCCCGGCTGCCGCACATACGAGGTTAATCTAAGCATATCCGGAGATCCGCATATTACTGATGCGCGGCCTATTGACCTGGTGGTCTTAATCGATGTATCCGCGAGCATGGATGAAGGTGCTCCTTCGGTGTGGACCAAGGGCAAGAAACATGCGGTTACCTTTGCGCAAAATATCGCCGCCAGAACTGACAGTTACGTGGCCATAGTTACCTTTGCCCATAACATGAACTCAAACGGGGAGGGCGTGGCCAACCGTAATTTAACCGGTTCTACTGATGGCGATACCTTTTTAAAATTAAATTTTACCAGTCATAAAGGCGATATTAACAGCAGTATTAACAATATCAACAAGTACTCCGGCGGCAGCAACATAGAAGCCGGTCTGCGAAAGGCGCTGCAGCTGCTTAATAGAGAAAACCGGGACCATGCCCACAAGGTTATTGTGTTATTCTCCGACGGCTTGGCCAATGTCAGCAACGACGTATTGCCTGGTCCTGACTGGCCTATCCATCATAATGCCCACACTGCCGCTGCCGTTGCCGCCGGGCAGGCTGCCTGGATCACAGCAAGGATCTATACCGTGGGCTTATTTAAAGAGGTTCCCGCAGAGAGCCGTGATATAGCCAGGGAAACACTGGACTGGGCCGGCAACGCCGGTTTATACGAGGCTGTAAGCGAAGATGATATGGAAGAGATCCTGAATGATATCTACGCGCAAATTGTGCCCGTCGCCACTGACGCCGTGGTAACGGATAAAATTGCCGAAGGCTTCGAGCTCGTTCCGGGCAGCATCTCCGGGCCGGGGGTGTATGACGAAGAGACCAGGACTATAACATGGGACCTGGGGGAAATCGAGGGCGAGGCCGCACTGACTTACATGGTCAGGGCCGGCTCATCGAATCCCGGAGGCCTGCAGATGCCCATCAGCGATTGGGCAAAGCTCGATTACGCCGATGTAAACGGATCCCCAGCCCAGAAACAATTTCCTCTGCCGCGGGTAGATGTTCCGCCGCCGCTGGCGGTAGATGCCGGAGTTGACCGGACGCTGCCACCGGGCGGCAGCATAGGGATTGGCGATAATTTGTTGGTAAGCGGCGGCACCGGGCCTTACAGCTACCTCTGGACCTGTGATACAGATCCCGGTTGGAGTTCCAACGAAGAAAACCCCCAGGTATCGCCCGCCGGAGATACCATCTACAACGTAACTATCAAGGACAGCAAGGGCTGCACTGTTTCCGATAACGTGGCTGTAACGATTTTAAAAGGCTCCATCACTGTCTCAAAGGTGATGGAGAACGGCGCGGGCGGCGCCAGATCTTTCCCCATCTATGTGGAAGGCAACGGCCATACCTGGAGCATGCTGCTGAGCGCCGGTGAGTCGGCTACCATTACAGGGCTGGAGCCGGGCACCTACACCGTCCGTGAAGTGGTCCCCATGTATTACCGTCCGGCCGGCATCAACCCGCAGACTGTAAACATCGGCCCTGACAATCCAACCGGCCACGTTACTGTTGCCAACCGCAAGGTAAACGATGCCTGGTTCTGGGATGAGGATGAAAAAATAAACACTTTTTCTGTCATCAAAGTATTTTCATCGTCATCCTGAAGTAGTCTCCGTCATCCAAAGGTACATTCTCCAACATCCTGAGCTGCATTCTCTGCTGAACTGCATTATCTGTCATCCTGAGCGCAGCGAAGGATCTCGGTTGCTAATCCTTGTTACGGAGTACAAAACGCTTGTCTTTGAAGTTTGAGCTATGGAAAGGCAGGCTCCTGGATGAATGGCTGAAAACCTGTGGCAAAAAACAGCCCAACTGATTAACACTATCACCTTTATCCTGCTGATAGCAGCCGCTTTCCTGCTGGCTTTTTTCCTGCTCCGGGGGAAGCTGACCGGCGCCGGCCCCTCCATTGCCGGCTACAAATTATTTACCGTTATGAGCGGCAGTATGGAGCCGGCATTGAAGGTGGGAAGCGTGGTGGTGGTGCAGCCGCTGCCGCCGGAGGCAGTTCAGCCCGGGGATATCATTACCTACCGCAGTGAGACCGGCCGGAACTTCATTACCCACCGGGTGGCACGCATTAATTCGGAAGGCGCCCTCCTCTTTTACACCATGGGGGATGCCAATGAAGCCCTTGATCCGCTGCCGGCTCAGGCACGGCAGCTGGTGGGCAAGGTGGCGCTCAGCGTGCCTTACCTGGGTTACCTGCTTTTCTTTTTCCGCACCCGGGCCGGGCTGATGCTTCTGTGCTGCCTGGCAGTATTGTTTATAGCTGGGGAGTTGATCCGCACTATTTTGCTAAGAGAAAAAAAGGGCTTGCATAGCGCCGGTGAGGAGGTGGCGGAATTAAGGATTAATAGGTTCTAAAAACAGACTGCTGTTATCGGGTTATACCCCATTGTTTAAAGATCTGTTAAGGAGGCAGATTTTTAGTGAAAAAAAAGATCCTGATTGGCCTGGGGGTTATTTTTCTGGCGGCGCTCATGGTTGCGGCGGGCACCTGGGCCTGGTTTACCGCCGAGGCAGAACCGGTAATCAACCAGTTTACTACCGGCACGGTGGAAATTGAGATTATCGATGAATATGAAGAGATCACAAACTGGAACCCGGGAGACACCGCGGACAAAGATGTCAGCATCGAGAACCTGGGCACAAAATGCGCCTATGTCCGCGTGAAGTTGACACCGGCATGGGGCGATATGGTGGAGGGAGAGTTCGTGTCTGATGAGAATCTGGGAACAACCAATGTCACTCTTAACTGGAACGAGGAAGAGTGGATGCTCCATGCTGACGGCTACTATTACTACATGAACACCCTCCCGGCAGGTGAGACAACACCGCTGCTGCTGGATTCAGTGACCCTGGTTGGCCCAGATACTGACAACAGCTACCAGGGCAAGGTCTTCCAGATTCTTATCGAGGCAGACGCGGTGCAGTGTACGAACGACGCATACAAGGACGTTTGGGGTATGGATGAGTTGCCCTGGTTGGCTGAATGAAATATGCCGGGAAGCGGGCGCCGGTTCCCGGCCCGGAACGCCCCCGAAGGAGGGGATAGGTTAGATGAAAAAGCTCGTCCCGGTTGGCATACTGCTTTTTTCCCTGGCTGCGCTGCTGGCGGCGGGAACCTGGACCTGGTTTAATTTTAAAGCAGACCCGGCAGTAAACAGCTTTACCGCCGGCACGGTGGAAATCGAAATTAACGAGCACGGTTTTCAAGATATTGAAAACTGGAACCCGGGCGATAACACGGTTAAACAGGTCAGCGTGAAGACTCTGGGCAGCAAGTGCGCCTATGTGCGGGTTTCGTTAACCCCTGTCTGGGGCCATATGGATGGAGAGATCTTTGTCGCTGAGCCCAGCCTGCCGGTTGACAATGTTGTCTTCAATTGGAATCAAGCGGGATGGGTCTACGATAGCGGCTGGTATTACTGCAAGGATATCCTCTGCCCTGAACATGAAGAAACATCTCTGCTGCTGGAATCGGTGAGCCTGCTTCATGCTGCGGGCAGTGAGTACCAGGGGAAGGTCCTGCGGATCGTGGTCAGCGCTGAAGCGGTGCAGGCTTCACATGAGGCATTCAAGGATGCCTGGGGGCTTACATCCCTGCCGGCAAGCGTAGAGCAATGGGTGGCTCCGTAATCCCGGTAAAACGGCCCGGAAAATTACCTACCCCCCAACTCAAAAGAAGGGAGGCAGCCGTTTGAAAACGATGACGAAGTTGGCCGCGGCCTTCTGCGCGATGCTGCTGGTGCTGTTAGCCGCTTTCCCGGCACTGGCCGCGACTACCGATCTGAAGCTGGTAGGGGGAGCGGCGGGCCTGGTGCTGTTGCCGGCGGAAGGAAAGCTGTTTGACCTGCAGAATATGAGCCCGGGAGATACCCGCACGGCAACAATAACAATTAAAAATGATTATTCAAAGTGGTACGATCTCTGGATGCGGGCTGAGGATGTTACTGCCGAGAAGCCCAGTTTATTTGAGGTAATGGAACTGACGGTCCTCTATCGCGGCAAGGAGCTCTACCGGGGACCGGTGGCCGGCTTTGCCGGAGACGCCTCCATTTACCTGGGCCGCTATCACCCCGGAGAGAGCGGCGAGCTGACGGCTACGGTGCATCTTCCCGGCCCGGCAACGGGAAATGAATACCAGGGCAAGAGCGCCGGCGTAAAGTGGATCTTCACGGCCCAGTCCAGCGGCGAGGTTCTGCCTCCGACGGGCGGTGAATGGGCATCCTACGTCCTCCTGGGGAGCCTGGCGCTGCTGGCCGGAATACAGTTGGCCTCCAGGCGCCAACGGCTCCCGGCATAAGATTAAATAGTTCAACAGCCTAAAGCGAGCCGCCTCCTTAAGCGAAAGCAGGAAGCGGCTCCTTTTTTTAATGAAAAGGTAACCCTTGACTTGTTGATCAAAAATAAGAAGTCTCCTATAATTAATACAGATTACGTGGAGCATTGAAAAATTAGTCTATAAAAATGAAGCATTTGTGGTGTTCTGAAGGACAAATTTATGCATACTAAAATAAAAGCTGGAGGTGAAAGATATGCCCGAGTTTGGACACGCTTTTTCCGGACTGGCTAAAGACCGTAAACTAACTCACCAGGAATTGATCAGGGCAATCCGTTTTATGATTGCCGCGGAGTATGAGGCAGTTCAGCTTTACATGCAATTGGCGGAATCAATCGATAATGAGCTGGCAATTGAGGTCTTGAAGGATATTGCAGACGAAGAAAGAGTACATGCCGGTGAATTTCTGAGATTATTAAAGGAACTTGATCCCGAAGAAGAAAAGTTTTATGCCGAGGGTGTTGAAGAAGTAGAAGAAATAATTGAGAAAATGAAGAAGTAGCCAGGCGTATTGGACATCCCTACTGCCAAGAATAAATTAAAAAAGGCATCAATTGGAAAGCAGCCAACTAATCGATGCCTTTTTTATTAATGGATTGTTTGTTACAGATCTTTTGTAAATATACTATAATTTATGCAAATGCTTTGATTTTAACCCTTAGTTATGGGAGATGGACCCATGCTGGAGATCGCCGGCAAGTTTTGCTTCGCGGGGAATCCTGTGCGCTGCGAGGAATACGGCTGCGGCCTGGTTAATAAAACCTATCATGTGGTCTGCGACAGCGGCGCGGAATATATTTTGCAAAAGGTGAATACCTCCACCTTTAAAGACCCGGTGTCTTTGATGAAAAATATAGAACTGGTAACCCGTTATCTTAAGCAGCGCGTCAAGTCAGAGCGGGAAGCCCTCTCCCCGGTGCCGGCTTCCGATGGAAAACTCTACGTGGAGGATGAAAAACACGGCTTCTGGAGGGCATACGATTTTATAACCGGCAGCATCAGCCTTGATCGCGCCACCTCTGCCGGTGATTTTTACCAGGGCGCACTGGCTTTTGGCCGCTTTATCGACATCCTCTCCGATTTTCCCGCCGGCATCCTGGCAGAAACTATCCCCGGCTTTCATGACACCGTTTCCCGCTATCGTGCCTTTAAGGAAGCGGTAGCGCTTGACGCCTGCGGGCGGGTCAAGAAAGCCCAGAGAGAGATCAATTTTGCCCTTTCTCAGGAGCCCTTTGCTTCGGTGTTCATGGATCTGCTTGAGAAGGGGTCGCTGCCGCTGCGGGTAACCCATAACGACACCAAGCTGAACAACGTTCTTTTTGATAAGGAGACCCGCACCGCTCTTTGCATAGTGGATCTCGATACCGTTATGCCGGGCCTGGTTATGAACGACTTTGGAGATGCCATCCGCTTTGGCGCGAGCACCGCCGCTGAAGACGAACCGGACCTTTCCCGGGTCCAGCTGGACCTCGAATTGTATGCCGCGTTTGCCCAGGGCTTTATAGAAGCTTGTGGGAATAACATAACCAAAGAGGAAATTGAGCTTTTCCCCACCGGTGCTAAAATGATGACCCTTGAGTGCGGGGTGCGCTTCTTGACGGATTATCTGTCCGGTGATACATATTTCCGGACCAGCTATCCCGAACACAACCTGGTGCGGTGCCGCACGCAATTCAAGCTTGTTTCGGATATGGATAAGAAAAGTTCGCAGATGAACCAGATTGTGGCAAGGGCGGCGAGAAGATGAAAGTACACGGCATTGAGGTAAAAGCCAGAAATATTCCCCCGCTGGATAGAAATTTTGTTTCCATGTATCAATTCAACCAATCTTATCTCCGGACAGCCGGCAAGCCTGTCGGCATCGCCATTACTCGAAATGACGGGCAGACGGCAGTGTACCGCACGTTTATTCACGGCACCCCGCAGATGTGGGAGGCCGATGCTTTCTATATCGACAGGCTGGTAAAGACTCTCTTGTGGATGAAAGGCGGCTTTAAAATATACATTGCCGGAGACAAAAACATTTTTGCCCACATTAAAAAAGCCTATTCGCCCGGCGGCTCACGTGAGTTTGACTGCAACTTTATGGCGGATGTATATGAAACTGATTTTACGGTGGAACTATGTGATGAGCTTCCGGAACCGTGGGAAGAAACAAGACCCGTCGGCGGTCATACAAGGGGCTGCCGGATTGGCTTTGATGCGGGTGGAACTAACAGGAAGGTTGCCGCTGTGGTTGATGGGGAGGTTGTCTACTCTGAAGTAGTCCCCTGGCACCCCCAGCAGTGTGCCGATCCCGATTATCACTTTAATGAGATAGTCTGTGCTTTCAAGACCGCGGCCTCGAAGATGCCCCGCGTTGATGCCATCGGCATCTCGGCGGCGGGCATCTATATTAATAACCGGACCATGAAGGCATCTCTTTTTCGCAGCGTGCCCGAAGACTTGTTCAATCAAAAGGTAAAAAATATCTATATTCGCGCCGCCAGGGAAATTGGCGATGTGCCGGTTGAGGTTTGCAATGACGGAGATGTTGCCGCCCTGTCGGGTGCAATAAGCCTGAAAAAGAATAATGTAATGGGTATTGCCTTGGGGACGAGTGAAGCGGCGGGCTTTGTGGACCGTAATGGGAATATCACCGGCTGGCTTAACGAACTTGCTTTTGTCCCTGTGGACGCCAATCCTCATGCGGCCCGGGATGAGTGGTCCGGGGACCTGGGCTGCGGGGTAAATTACCTCTCGCAGGATGCGGTAATCAGGCTGGCCGGCGCGGGCGGGATAGCCTTTGGCCAAAATACGGCACCGGCAGAAAAAATAAATCATATTCGGGAGCTTTTGGAGCACAACCACCCGGTGGCAAGAGATATTTATGTCTCCATTGGAGTATACCTGGGCCATACGCTGCCCCTATATCATCATTATTACGGCTTTGATCACCTGCTGCTCCTCGGCGGCGTAACCTCGGGAAAGGCGGGAGAGATCATCGTTTCGACAGCCAGGTCTCTCCTGGAAGACGAATATCCCGGTATTGCAGGCAAGTTTTCCCTATATCTGCCTGATGATAAAATGCGCCGTGTGGGCCTTTCCGTTGCTGCAGCCAGCCTTCCCGATATAGAAGTGATGATACCATGCTGATTAAAAACGGCAGAGTATTTACATCAAGAAACAGCTTTGAAGAGCTGGATATAAGGTTGGAGCAGGATATCTTAGAGATCGGCTCCATTGAAGGCCCTCCCGACATTGATGCGCAGGGCTGCTACGTCATTCCCGGCCTTATTGATGTCCATACCCACGGCGCTGCCGGTTGTGACGCCGGCGACGGATCGGCGGAGGGGCTGGCGGCAATGTCCCGCTATTATGCTCAAAATGGCGTCACCACCTTTTGTGCAGCAACCATGACTCACAAAGAGGAGAAGCTGGAAAGAGCGCTGCGCGCTATCGGCGAATTCGAGAGACCGGAAAACGGTTCGCATTGTGCCGGCGTTTACCTCGAAGGACCGTTTCTCTCTTTTGAAAAACGCGGGGCTCATGCGGCGGAATATCTGCTGGCACCTGATATCGAACTTTTCGAACGGTTAAACAGGGCTTCCGGGAACAAGGTAAAAATAGTCGCCGTGGCGCCGGAGCTTCCCCGGGCGGCCGGCTTTATAAAGCATGTTTCCCAAAGCTGCAGGGTTTCCATCGCCCATACCACGGCAGACTATGATACGGCCATGCGGGCCATAAACCTGGGGGCATCACAGGTAACCCACTTGTTTAATGGCATGAACGGCTTTTTGCACCGCGAACCGGGCCCGGCCGGCGCCGCCCTGGACGGAGGCATAGATGTTGAACTGATCTGTGACGGGTTCCACATACACCCCTCCGTTGTCCGCGGCGTATTTGCCATGTTTAAAGACCGCGTTCTGATGATCAGCGATTCGTTGAAATGGGCGGGCTTGCCTGACGGCAGCTACGAGCTGGACGGCCGCCCTGTTACGGTAAAAGGGGGCCGGGCAGCGCTCCCGGACGGAACTCTGGCCGGATCTTGCATCAGCCTGCTCCAGGCGCTGCAAAATGTCGTTGCCTGGGGCATTCCCCTTGAGCAGGCTGTGGCCTCCGCGACCATACTCCCTGCCCGGGCCATCGGCATCGACAATAGTTTCGGTTCCATCGAGGTGGGCAAACGCGCCGATCTGCTTATTCTGGATTCCCGGCTCTCCCTTGTGAAAACCGTTATTGACGGCAGGGTTGTTGAGCCTGTTCACCTGTAATTTGCCGAAGCGGAAAGAACATTGGGGCCGTCTCTGCTGCGGCCGGGAGGAGATAATGTGAACATTTTCATTACCGGTGGGGCCGGCTATATCGGTTCTCACACCTGTGTTGAGCTGTTAAATGAGGGCTTTGATATCGTAGTCGCCGATAATCTTTCAAACAGCAGCCAGGTCTCCCTGGACCGGGTGCGCCGGATTACCGGCAGGGACTTTCCATTTTACGAGATCGATATCTGTGACGAAGATGCACTAAGCCGGGTATTTGAAGAGCACAGCTTTGATGGGGTGATTCATTTTGCCGGTTTGAAAGCGGTGGGAGAGTCGGTCAGCCGCCCTGTAACCTATTACAGCAACAACCTCATTTCAACATTAACCCTCTGCCGGGTCATGCAGAGGTACCTGGTTCATAAAATAGTCTACTCTTCATCTGCAACCGTATATAGCCCCGACAATCCGCTGCCCCTGCGGGAGGAGTCAAAGCTAGGCTGTACCAATCCTTACGGCTGGTCTAAGTATATGTGCGAGCAGATCCTGCGCGATGTGGCCGCCGCCGACCGGCGCTGGTCAGCGCTGCTGCTGAGATATTTTAATCCGGTGGGTGTACACCCCAGCGGTTTAATTGGTGAAGATCCGCGGGATATTCCCAACAACCTGATGCCCTTTATTACACAGGTGGCTGTGGGGAGGCGGGAGAAGCTCCATATTTTTGGCGGCGATTATGATACACCCGATGGGACGGGCATCAGGGACTATATCCATGTAGTGGATCTGGCCAAGGGCCATGTGGCGGCAATTAAATACCTGCAGGGCTTTACCGGAGTGGATGCCATAAACCTGGGCACGGGCCGGGGCTTCAGCGTGCTTGAGATGGTGAGGACTTTTGAAAAAACTAACGGGGTGAATATACCATACGAAATTGTTGGGCGCAGGGCGGGGGATGTGGCCTGCTGTTATGCGGATCCCCAAAAGGCGAACCGGCTGCTGCACTGGCGGGCTGAGAAAACACTGGAGGATATGTGCCGGGACAGCTGGCGCTGGCAGTATAACAATCCCCATGGATACGGCCGGGATGATGGCGGAAATGTAACCCTGCATTAAGGTTTGCTGCAAGCATGATCTGATAACTACTGATGCATTTTATATAAATACAATTAATAAGCATGCAAATACATAAGAAAGTCAATTTGCTATAGTGGAGTTGATAATGTATCATAAACCCGTTCTGAGTTTGTTCCCGCATGATGATGACTGGTTTTGCCTATCCGGGCAAAACAATAATGCTTGCTGGAGGCGGTTATGGATAACAAAGTACTGAGAATGGGTGTAGTCGGTTGCGGTTTCTTTGGGCAAAAGCATGCGGATATTATCAATCAGATCCCCAATGCCAGGCTGGTAGCAGTATGTGATATTCAGGAAGATGCGGCAAGAAATGCCGGTAGAATGTTTGGCGTGAACAATTATACTAGTTGCCAGGAGATGCTGGACAAAGAGCAAATTGATGCTGTTTCAATTTGCGTCTCCGAGGACTTTCACCTTGAGCCTGCCCTGTGCGCCGCCAAAAACGGGAAGCATATTTTGCTGGAGAAGCCCATAGCCAGGAATGCTGTCGAGGCGGAGCAGATTAAGCAGGCTGCCCTGGAGAACAATGTTCGCCTCATGGTAGCGCACGTTTGTGAATTTGACGGACGCTACCGCTATACGGCTGACGCTATTGAAAGGGGAGAGCTCGGGGAAATCATCTCCATCTATTTAAAGCGATCGAGCACGCAGTCCACCGCGGCAAGGTTAAAGGGCAAGGTCAGCATGTTCCATTACATGGGCGTGCACGATTTTGAAGCCATGCTGCTCTTTGCCAGGCCGGCTCTTCCGGTGAAAGCTTATTCCCAGTGGGTGGCCAAGAAGAATGCTTCTTTCAACGCCCAGGATACCTCCTTTAGCGTGATTACTTTTGACAACGGCATTGTCGGCTGCATCCAGCTCTGCTGGGCGCTTCCCGATAACGAAGCGCTTGCTTTTGTCGCCTGCGCCGAAGTGGTGGGCACAAAGGGCGTCAGTTATATTGATGTAAAAAACCAGGGACTCGAGATTTTCAGTGAAACCGGGCTCAGGTATCCCGATTTAACCTATTGGCCGGAGTACTTCGGGCATACCGCCGGGAAAGTGCGGGAAGAAATTCAGCACTTTGTTGATGCTACATTATCCGGCCAGCCGTACCTTGTGGATACCGATCTCGCCATTGAAGCGGTCCGCACGATAGACGCCTGCTTTAAGTCTCTTGAGACGGGCCAGCCCGTGACCATTGAACGATAATATTGCTGCTGCATTGGAGAGGATAAAAAGGTGAAAAGTGAACGCATGGGAAATGGTTTGGGAGACAGCCTGGGTCTTTCGTTGAAGTATTTTGCGCAAAAGATAACGACCGAAATTGTTCTGAAGCAGGGAGCTGCGATACCGGATTCGGACAAAGCCGTCCTGCGCGAAGCGGCCAAGAAAGTGGCGGAGTTGGCCGCCCGCCCGGAAGAAGAAGAAAAAAAGCGTCTCTGGTATAAGCTTAACAGCCTGCAGGCCGAGCGGCCGATGGTGGTTTGCGACCCTGAAAACGGCTGGTATGAGATCATCACCCCGGATAAGTTAAAATGCAAAAGCGATCTGGGGAGGGTGATCGAATTTTATTTAAGGAAGACGATTTTCTGGGGCGAGGAAATGAAAGATGACACGGTGATTATGCCAATCTTTCGCGCCCATCACATCTTTGAAGAATCAAGCCGCGGATTTGATAAAGTGGATATCGGGACCGGCACCACCGGTTCCTACACCTGGAAGCCGGCGCTTACCAATATGGAGGATATAGATAAGCTCCAGCCTCAGCACTATATCATCTACGAAAAAGAGACAGATGAATTCTATAACATGCTCAAGGATGTATTTGACGGCATCCTGGAAGTAAGGCTTGACACCATGTGGTGGAACTCCTGCGGGATGACTGCGGATCTGATCTTCCTCATCGGCATGGAGACGATGTTTTACAAGTTAATTGAGGAACCCGATGTAATTCACAAGTTGATGCGCTTTTTGTGTGACGAGTTCCTGGCAAAATTTGAATTCGTAGAGAGCCGGGGCTTGCTCTGCCTCAACAATAACGACATGTATGTGGGGACAGGGGGCTACGGATGGACAACTGAGCTGCCGGCTCCCGGTTTTGACGGCAAGGTGAGACTCTGTGATATCTGGGGCCTCTCGGAAAGTCAGGAGACAGTATCCATATCACCGCAGATGTTCGGGGAATTCATATTCCCCTATCAGAAGGAACTTCAGGATAAATTCGGGCTGAATTGCTACGGCTGCTGCGAGCCGGTGGACTTGAGATGGGATTATATCAAGCAAATACGCAATTTGAGGCGCATATCGGTGTCTCCATGGTCTAATGAGGAGCTGATGGCTGAGCTACTGGGAGATGATTACATCTATTCCAGGAAGCCGCCTTCAACATGGCTGGCGTGTGAAAATGCTGATGAGGAGATGATGGAAGCAGCGATTAGGAAAACAGTTAGCCTGGCTGGACGCAACCTGGAATTGATCATGAAAGACAACCATACTATTGGGAACAACCCCAACAATTGCATCCGCTACGTGCAAGTGTGCAGGCGTGTCATAAACGACATGTGCTAATCGGGGGTTTTTCGGCAATTGCTTGGGCTAGGCCAGTCTCAATGCCCGTTTGAGACGAGCAATTAAGTATCAGCATCAATCAACTTACAGTAAGGGAGGAAGAAAAGATGAAGAAGAGGGGCTTGTTGTTGTTTCTGGCAGTAGTAATGATTTCTCTTGCTCTTGTGGGATGTTCGGGAGGAGAAGAGCCAGGCGATGAAACCGGTGGCAATGATGAAACCGGTGACAAGATTGTGGTTGGCATGTCGATGATTGACTACACCAACCCCGGATTTATCGGCATCAAAACCGGGGCGGACAAGGCAGCCGAGGATTACGATATTGAGCTCATCTGGAAAGGGTGCGAAGGCAACCTTGACAAGCAGATCGACGTAATCCGCGGTTTCATCCAGCAGGGTGTAGACATAATCATGGTAGACTCGGTGGACGTCAACGGCCTGGTCTCGGTTGTCAACGAGGCTACCGATGCCGGAGTAAAGGTTCTGGCCATCGGCTCTCCCATACCGGGCAAGGACAACTACAATGCCATCTATCCCGACTATGTTGATGCGAAGTTTGCCGCAAGAGTGATCGGCCACATCTATGAGGGACAGGAAGGCACTATCGGTCTTATTGTCGGTTC
The DNA here is from genome assembly GCA_029552125.1 of Bacillota bacterium. Lineage (GTDB taxonomy): Bacteria > Bacillota > Dethiobacteria > DTU022 > DTU022 > JAKPEE01. The sequence continues at coordinate 20,667 of JAKPEE010000056.1, forward strand.
CCCGGGTAACCTGGTATCCGACAACCGCCAGAGAGGCTTTGAGGACGGCCTGGCCGAATTCGAAAACCTTAAGCTGGTCACAGGCCTGGGCAACTGGGATCCCAACCAGGCGATGACTGCTGCCGAGGATATCATTCGCTCCAATGATGATTTGCTGCATATTCATGTTATTCAAGACGGCATGAGCTACGGTGTGCTCCGCGCTGTTCAGAACTCCGGCAAGAATATTCCCATGTCTTCCAACGATGGGGATCCGGAAGCCCTGGACAACTTTGAAGCAGGGTATTACATCCTTGAAAACTTAAACGGGGCGGAGCGTATCGGCTACTGGTTCGTTGCCCTGTGCCACTTTATCGCCAACGACTATCCGATGGATAAAACACAGGTCAACGTGCTTTACAAGGTTATGAGTGATGAGTTAAAAGAAATGGTTATCGAAAAGGGCCTGGACGAAGTTGATGGTGTGAAGATGCAGATTGTCAGCCTGGAAGAAGCCCGTGAACTCGGCAGCAACTACCAGGAAGAATTTGGCCCTGAAAAATTTGAGCCAACCAATAGTGGACAATAATGCATTCCAATTCGTCGCGGGGGCGTGCTTTGCATGCCCCCGCGACGAAAAATTTTTTGTAGAGCGGCCTAGTTTAATATTTTTCATCCCATCTTAATTTGAAGAAAAATCATGGAAACAGGAGTTTTTAAGATGAAAACATATCTTTCAACTCTGCAAATATTGGGAACGCGCGTAAAGGGCAGCAACCCCTTGCCAATATTTCGCGATCCGGTGAAAGACAAGCCATCAAAGAGTGACGGCACCCTCTCGGAAGAAGAAATGTATAAGCTTGGCGATGAAACAGGCTACCGGGTCCTCCCTTACCGTCTTTTCGACAAGTACGATCGCAACAAAAAGCCGATCCAACTCAAAACTGTGGTCCTGGAGAACGACATTATTCGCGTTCAATTTCTTCCCGAGCAGGGCGGCAGGCTTTATTCCATGTTTAATAAAAAAACAGGGAAAGAGGTCTTTTTAAAGAATCCCGTTTACCAGCCCTGCAACTTGGGGATTCTGGATGCATGGTTTTCCGGTGGAGTTGAATGGAATGTTTCACAGTACGGGCATACTTTTACCTCCAATACTCCTGTTTATTTCGCCAAAGTTCAAGTTGGAAATTATGAGTTCTTGCGCATGTATGACTATGAGCGCTGCAAGAAGCTCTTTTACCATATAGACTTTCATCTTCCCGATGGCAGCGAAGTGCTTTATGCTTATATCCGCCTGATAAACGATGAGGATGTTGAAAAATCGACTTACTGGTGGACAAATGCCGCCCTGCCTGAAAACAGGAATGTGCGGGTTTTTTCCTGTACCGATGAAGTTATGTTTTTACGGCCTGAAAGCATCGGCAACAACATTGATCCGGTTCGCATCTTCGGGCATGCCAGGTTGCCGGTTCTGCCGACTTTGCCTGATTTTGATTCGACCTATCCCCAGAATTCCAACTACTCCAATGAATTTTTCTTTCAGAACCCACCCGATCACCCGTCTCCGTGGAGCGCTGCCGCCTACAATGACGGCACCCTCTACTTTGACCGGTCCACGCAGCCATTGCGATTTCGCAAGATGTTCTGCTGGGGCAGCCACCGCGGCGGGCGCCGCTGGTGTGAATATTTAAGCGTTCCCGGTGATGAAAGCCATTATATTGAGCTGCAGGCAGGGTTGGCTCCTACGCAGTTAAACGGCATCAATATACCGGCCAATACGGCATGGAGCTTTACCCAGGCTTTCGGCATGACTTCCTTTAAAGATTTGACGGCGCCTTACGATGAAAATTGGAACAGGGCCAAGGATTATGTAGCTGCACAAGTAGAGAAGGCGCTGCCGGCAGAAGTTATTTTGGAAAAACACCTCGAGTTTGAGAAGATGGCCGGGCTGGAAATTGCCGAGATATTTTCCATGGGTTCCGGTTGGGGCGCCCTGGAGAAGATGCGCAGAAGCTGGTGCAAGGAGAAGGAAATACCCCGGGAGCTGGAGTTTCCTCCTTCATCCATCGGAGTCGAGCAGTATCCCTGGCTGGCACTGCTGCAAACGGGCGTCCTTCCCGAGATGGATCCCCTGGATACGCCTCCTTCCTGGATGGTAGACGATCAATGGCGCGAACTCCTGGAAAAAAGCTTAAGCCGTCCCGGTGGCGACAATGCCACCGCCAGGCTGCACCTGGGAATAATGCTCTATGAAAGTTTCCAGTTTGCAGAAGGGGTTGACCAGTGGAAGAAATCTCTGCAGCTGAATGAAAGTCCGTGGGCCTGGAGGAACCTCTCTGTTGCCATGGTCCGGAACAACGATTATGACAAAGCCATAGAGTATATGGAAAAAGCGCTTAAGCTCGAAGACAATAAAATCGATAGAGCATTTGTGGAGGAGTACTTTGATCTGCTTATCAAGACAGAAAGATTCGAGCAGTTGTGGTCGTTCTATCAGGGACTGCCGGAGGATCGGAAAAATGCCGATCGCATCTTGATCCAGGCGGGTTATGCCGCGGTGGAGCTGGATAAAACAGATTTTGTTGAATCACTGACCTCCAGGGAATTTGCCTGCATCAGGGAAGGGGATAACCTGCTTGTGGATATGTGGTTCAAGTACGCCACCATTCAAGAGGCGAAAAAACGGGGCGTGCCTTATTCGGAGGAACTTTACAAAGAGGTAAGAGCTTCAAAACTGCCTCCTCCCAACTTTGATTTCAGGATGGTTGACAATTAGACAAATCAAGAAAAATGCTTGTCACTCCAAAATGGTTATGATAAGGTATAATCCAAACCGGAGGAGCAAGAGTTTTGACAAAGGATATAATAACAGAAAATTTTATAATTAAAGCCATTAAAAAGGTGCCCACCCAAAGATGGGTCGCGGTGGGTATACTTTTTGTGCTGGTGCTGGTAATCAGCATCGCCAATCCGCTTTTTTTAAGATGGAACAACATCATCGGCATAACCCAGCAGGTTGCCGCCATGGGCATAATCGCACTGGGCGCCATGGTCGTCATCATTACCGGCGGTATAGACCTGAGCAGCGGCAACGGTCTGGCCATGGCGGGAGTTTTGGCCGGGGTGCTCTATTTACGCACAGGTGAGAACATCGCCGTACTGATCCTGGGCGCGATTGTCGGCGGCCTGGTTCTCGGTATTATCAACGGTTTTCTGATCACAAAAAGCAACCTCAAGCCCTTTGTGGCCACTCTTGCCACCATGGCCCTGGCCCAGGGCATGACCCTGCTCATTTCAGAAGGACAACTGGCTTTTCTTACTCATCCTGTTACTTACATGATCGGTGGAGGGAACATTTTGGGTTTTCTCTCCATACCGTTTGCCATATTTTTAGTCATGTGTCTGATAACTTCGATAATTCTTAACCGGACCAAATTTGGCACTTATATTTATGCCATGGGCGGAAACGAAGAAGCGGCCCACTATGTTGGGATAAACATTACCAAGTATAAATGGCTGACGTACATTTATGCCGGCTTTACAACCGGAGTAGCAGCTTTAATTGCCATCTGCCGGGTAGGCCAGATTGCGCCAAACCTTCAAGGCAGTTTTTTGCTTGACGGTATTGCCGCCGCCATCATCGGGGGGACAAGCCCTGCCGGCGGGAAAGGAACCGTTTTAGGAACGTTACTGGGAGTTTTGATTCTTGGTGTTATTTCAAACGCCCTTACCTTTATGAATGTATCTTCGACAGCGCAAACAGCGGTTAAGGGGGCCATCATATTGCTGGCCATCTTGATTGATGCTCTATTTAATTTAAGGAAAAGTGGGTAGCTTTATCTCTTCATACATTTTATTTCAGCAGAGGTTAGGTAAATGGCTTTAAAAGGAAAAAAGGCTGAGGATAAAGATATCTATCGGCAGCAGAGAATTAAGCGGTACATGATCCTGATGGGCATTACTCTTGCCTTCATCATTCTATACTCATTTACCATCCCCAATTTTGTCAGCATTGACACTGTGACAAATCTCATTCGCCAATCAACGGTTCTCACCATTTTGGCGTGCGGGATGACTTTTGTGATTCTCACGGGCGGTATAGATTTGTCACCGGGCGCTTTTATTGCCCTTGCAGGCGCCCTGGCCGCCATGGCCATAAATGCCACGGGATCTGCCCTGGTTGGATTTGCGGTTTGTATTATTGCCGGTATACTACTTGGCTTTATCAACGGACTTCTCATCGGCTACCTGAAGGTTTATCCATTTATCATAACTCTGGCCACCATGTTTTTGGCGAGAGGCCTAACCCTGCACATCACCGGTGGTTCGCGCATCGTCGTCTCCAATGAAGTTTTTAACGCCCTTGGCAGCTACAATTTCCGGCTGGGAGGCGTCATTGTGCCGCTGGTCATTGTACCGCTGGTGCTGATGATTCTCCTATCGTACTGGCTGCTGAACAAAAGTGTTTTTGGCAGGAAGGTCTATATTATCGGCGGCAATCCACGGGCGGCGCGAGCTTCGGGGATTAATGTCCCCTGGGTTACGATGCTCGTTTATGTATACATGGGCGCCATGGTGGGTGTAGCTACCATCATCACCATGGGCAGATCGGCATCGGCGCAGCCGCTGGCGGCAACAGGAACCGAATTTGATGTCATTACCGCAGCGGTTATCGGAGGCATTACCCTGGCCGGCGGCGCGGGCACACTGGCCGGGACCCTTTTGGGCTGCCTTTTGATGAGCTTTATGCTGATGGGTGTGAACATGATCAATATTCCCATCTATTACAACTACATCATCAAGGGCATCTTTATCCTTTTTGCTGTTTTAACCGATGAGATCTCGACAAGGCTGGCTACTCTCAAGCAGATTCGTGCCGAGGCCAAGAAAATTGATAGAGTGCCGGCCAAAGACGATGTCGATGAAGTTGATTTTTTGGGAGAATTCAAAACGCTGTCATTTAGAAATATCAACAAATACTTCCCCGGTGTCCAGGCTCTTGATAATGTTTCCTTTGATATTCAGGGCGGGACAGTCCATGCGCTTGTCGGTGAGAATGGCGCGGGCAAGTCTACACTGATGAAAATATTGCTGGGCGTGTATCAAATCGACAGCGGGGAAATTTTAATTGACGGTAAGCGCCTGGCAATAAGATCGCCTCAGGACTCGCAGCGCAAAGGCATTTCAATTATTTACCAGGAACTGGCGTTGATTCCGGAACTCACGGTGGCGCAGAATATATTTCTGGGCAAGGAGAAGCCTGGCCGCTTCCGGCTAACCCTGGACATCAAGGAGATGCTCGCGCGAACAGGTCAGTTGATTAACCGCCTTGGCATAAACATTAATCCCTCCAACAGAATAAAAGACCTTACTGTGGGCAAGCAGCAAATGGTTGAAATTGCGCGCGCTATTGATTCCAAAGCCAGGATTGTGGTCATGGATGAGCCCACATCGGCATTGTCTGAATCAGACAAAGAAATTCTCTTCGATCTGATTAGAGAGCTGAAAAAACAGGGCATTACTATTATCTACATCTCTCACCGGATCCAGGAGCTGTTTGAAATTGCCGATTGGATTACCGTTCTCCGGGACGGCAAGCATGTGATCACGCTGCCCATGAGCGAAGTTGATGAAAACAGCCTGGTGCGGTACATGGTGAACAGGGAAATCAAGGATGTATTTTACAGGGAGAGAAATCCCATCGGCACGAAGATTCTCGAAGTCAATAACCTCACCCGGGAAGGTGTTTTTTACGATGTCTCTTTCTGTGTCAGTGCCGGTGAGGTTCTGGGCATAGCCGGTTTGATTGGTGCAGGAAGAACTGAAGTAGCCCGCTGCCTGTTTGGCCTGGATAGGCCTACAAGCGGTGAGATCATGCTCGACGGTGAAAAGGTGGTTATTCCCAATCCCCAGGCAGCGCTTCAAAAAGGGATCTGCTACGTTTCTGAGGACCGTAGAGGCGAAGGGATCATTCCCCTGCTCTCTGTGAGGGAAAATATAACTGCCGCTTCGCTGCAGAAAGTCAGCAACATGGGCCGGATCATCAAGCCGTTGGAGATCAAAATTGCCAGGGAGTATATCGAAAAGTTTGGCATTAAAACACCTGCAGATACTTATCCCATTGGCAACCTATCGGGTGGCAACCAGCAAAAATGTTACCTGGCCCGGGTATTTGCCTGCGATCCCCGGTTGATTATTTTTGATGAACCCACGCGAGGTATCGACATTGGAGCAAAAGCAGAGATCCACAAGTTGATCGAATCCCTGGCCAAGATGGGTATCGGTATTATTATAATCTCCAGCGAACTGCCGGAAATCCTTGGTTCCAGCGACAGGATTATCGTTATGGCTGAGGGACGCATGACGGCAGTTCTAGACAATACTAAAGGCAGCACGACCCAGGAAGAAATCATGTCTTACGCGACTAAACTTACAAGTTAAGCGGCCCTTGCTCGAGCAGCAATAGGCAGCAGCCATGCAACAATTATGGCCATTGAAACAGTAGCGCTACCTTCATAAAAATTGAACGGTAGCATTTTTTATGGTTTAACTCCAGTGCGTTTTTATTTCACGCCGGCTGAACTCACATCGATCCTGGACCTTGCCTCTCTATTTCTTTTTCAATAAGATTACAATCCTTGGAAGTTGACGAACGGCTTTTACAATTACATAATAAAGACAGAACCTCCGTTGAACTGCAGGGTATAAGATGAACGGACATAATCTATTAAATCCCCGCAGGCTTTCTATTGCGGCATTTTCATTCACCTTTGCGTATCTGCTCTCTTTCCTGTTTGAGGGACAGGTGCTGTATAGCCTGCTGGAAATGCATGGGGTAAACGTCTCTGCTTACATATTGGCTGCCATGATTGCACATTTCATGGGGCTTTTCACCTGCGGTCTGTTCGTCAGGTCCCGGGCGGCAGCCAAAAACATAATGCTCGGCGGCATGGGGGTATGCCTTGTTGCCACCGTCCCCTCTTTTTTGCTCCCTCCTCTCTATGGTTGGGCGGATTGTTTATCAGCGGATACTGCAGTGGCTGCGCGGTGGCAGCATGGGGGTTTTTTCTAAAAACCAAACCGGCGGATGATACATAAAACCGCATAAATACTGAGATTAACCGGCCTCTCACTCAAAAGGGTGAGAGGCTTTTTCTGTATATTCATCCTTTCGAACGATGCTTTTTAGGGACTCCTTCCTTAAAGTTCATACTGGAGGAGGTATGGTGCAAATGAAATTAATCCGCAATCGGCGCAATATATACCTTGTTGTTCGCAGCCAGTATTTGTTTGGCGGTGTGGCTCGGCAAGTCCTACCGACATCGCTGGTGCCGGGCGCTTGGCTATATCCAACTGGCAGCGGGAGTGCTGTTGATCATTCCGCTGCTCCCCTATGCCATGCTCACGCTGCCGCCGCTTTTTCTTGTAACCATCGTGTATTTGTTCGGTACGGGCTGGCGTGAAAAGCGGGATTACGAACAACAGTGAAAGGAGCGCCCCGGTGGCAAAGAAGAAGAAAAGCAATAACATCCCCTTGCCCATCCTCATTATTATCTGTGCCGTGCTGCTGTATGCCACATATACCAGCATCAGCACCCTTGTGCTGGCGATATGGGGCGAAAGCGTCATGGGTACGGTGGACAGCTATGGGTCGCGGCTGGACGATAGCAAAGCGGAGCCAAACCGCTCTCGCACCGTTTCCAAGGGCTATTGGTTTGTGGCAAACGGTAAAGAATATCGGGGCCATGTGATGTATAAAAGCGACGAGGCATGGCCGGGCTTGAAAGAAGGCGAAACGCGCTCCGAGCGCATCCGCTACCTCTCAGTTTTTCCGTACATCAATAAGCCCGCCATGCTGTGCTAAGCTGGCGAGATGGTAGAAGTGGCTATTGCCTGCCATATCCTCACCAACACCGCTTGTCGTCTTTTGCCGCCGCTCATCACGCGCACAGCCAGAGGTGGTGATAAAAAGAAAACACTGGCGAGAAAACCCGTCATGCCCACAAATAATCGAAGCAAGGAGTGATACGGATATGTTTTGTCCCAACTGCGGAAGTGAGCTACTGGATGGCTCGGCTTTCTGCCCGGACTGCGGTGCAAAAATACCGGCCGGCGCCCCCGGCGTGTGTACGGCCTGCGGCGCAGCGCTTCCGGACGACGCCGAATTTTGTATCGAATGTGGCAATGCGGTTAATCCCCAATGCAGCCATACAGAAATATATAACCTGGGAAATATCAAGGAAAATGATGTTGAAAGATGTATAATAAATTGTAGATTATAATAACATCAACAATTTTTTGTCAATGAAGGGAGGCTCTCTAAATGAGCACAAACTTTTTATATGAAGACTATCCTGTTCTTCAGGATACGGTGCCCCATGTTGAACTGGGAAACTGGCCCACTCCCCTGGAGCGCGTCCCCGGGATATCAAGCCAACCGCTGCTGCTGGTAAAGCGGGACGATCTCTCCCACTCTCTTTACGGGGGCAACAAGGTCCGCAAGCTGGAACTGATTCTGGCCGATGTAAAGCGGAAAGGCTTCCGCGAGATTGTCACTGCGGGCGGGTTGGGTTCGCATCATGTGCTGGCCGTTGCCGCACTGGGACGGGAGCTGGGGCTGCGCACAACCGGACTGTTTTTTTGCCAGCCCGTTAACGAACATGTGCTTAGCAACCTGCTCCTGGAGGTGGAGTTCGGCACCGAAATGCACTTTGTCAGGGATTATCCCGGAATGGTCCTGCACTACCTGGGCATTTACCTGTCCCGGCGTTTAAACCCCCGCCGGAAAACATACCTGCTCTTCCCGGGCGGCTCCAACGCCCTGAGCACGCTGGGCTATATCGCTGCCGTTTTGGAAATTCGCCGGCAGCTCCGGGAACAGGGGCTCCCTGATCCCGCCGCCATTTTTGTAGCCGCGGGTACCGGCGGCACCGCCGCCGGCCTGCTGGCCGGGATAGCCCTGGCCGGGATGGATACCCTGCTGCATGCGGTTCGCGTGGTTCATCCAAGCTTGCTGGGGCGGCAGAAAATAGTGGGCCTTGCCAGGAAGAGCCTGAAACTGCTGGCGCGCCGGGGCGTGGAGATCGGTGAGGCTGCAAGCAGGCTGGATGAGCGGCTGCAGTTGGAAGAAGGCTACCTGGGGGAGGGCTACGGCTTCGACACTGCTGCTGCCCAGGAGGCCATCCGCCGCTTCAAGGAGAAGGCTGGAATAACGCTTGAAGGCTGCTATACCGGGAAGGCAGCCGCCGCCTGCCTGGATTACTGCGCCGCCCGGGATGGTGAAACGCGGCCCGTTGTTTTCATCCACACCGCCAGCTCCACCCACCGGGCAAGCAGCCGGGCTGAAGCGGAGCGGGAGCTCCCCCCGGATTTTCGCTGGTGTTTCGCCGGCAGCCCCTGCAGGCGCAGATGCAGCTTAAAAGGTAGGAACCGGCCCTTCTGCGAAATTGCCTCCAGGGATAACTGGCACTGTTTATAGGTCCGGTAGGATGCTGCTAATTAATAGAGCTGCTGTGGACAATGTCCGGGCCAACACGGCGCTGAACGGCTCCGGGTTCCGTAGATGTGCCCGTCTTATTAGCGGATAATAAAGTACTCTAAAATCAAATTCCAAAACATTATCGCTAATACTATTGACAAACCGGATTGGGCATGATAGTATTTTAACGAACGTTAAATAAAGGTGATGTTTATGACGGGTAAGGATTTAAGAGATCGAATAAAAGAAGTGGCAGTTGAGCATTTCAATGCTCACGGTTATCATGGAACAACGATACGCAATATCGCTGGAGATGTGAATTGCTCTCTGCCCATGATCTATTATTATTTCAACAATAAAAAAGAGCTGTTCGATGAAATAATTAAAAAGGAATTTTTTAATCTCATAAAGAGGCAAGCATCTCAATTGAAAAGCGACGATATTATTGATTTTTACACCGAGTTTATTTATCACTTAAATCACCTGGGCAGCTATGATAAACAAGTTTACCGGCTCGGCATCAAAGTCTACTTGTCGTTCGACGGAGACGAGGAATTGATGAACCTTATGGATGAGTGGGAAAAGAGTATATTGCCCAGGCACCGTGAGATTCTCAAACCCTACACGAAAAATATGATAAATGAAAAAGCGAAAGTAAGAACACTGGTGCATTTATTGGAGACGCTGATTATAAACATTGTCGTGAAAAACCGGTACCTGGCCGAGGATGAAATCAGGGAGGAGATCGCCATTGTATTGCAAGGCTGCGATACAAAAGAAAGTGATTAGCATTTCAAAGCACATGATGCCATGGGAGCGCAGCAGGCCTGGTTTGCGGCAAATTGCAACGGGGGGATGGAAAAAGAAGAGTACATTTTAGGCCCTTTATTTTTGCACCTATTCTAACGAACGTTTAATAAATTAACTGGAAAGGGAGATAACAATGGAAATCGAAAAAAGGCTTGCATTTTTACAAAACACCTACGCGGCTTCCGTCGCAGAGACAGTAAACACGTATGAGAAATTAAAAGCATTGGAAACGATTGTTACGAGAAGAAAAGAAAGACAAGCACAGACAGCTCCCTATTTAAATCAGCAGTTGAACATTAATGGCGTTGAAGATGTCTTTTATAAGCTTTCCGAAATCTATGGCTGCGCTAACTGGTCTGTGAAGAAAACTGAGGATGGATATGTTGCCACAGCCACAGCCTGTAAGCTTTGTGCGCTATCAAAAAAGATGGGCGGAGCAAATCCGTGTCGCGGCTGGTGCCTTGATCCCATGATTGCCATGATCACTACCGCCATGGAGATCGATGCCGAAAGCATAGCTGTCGAAAGTACGTTGATGACGGCAGATTGCTGCAAGTTGTTGATTCATCTTCGCGCTGAACAAAACAATGTTTCCCCAAATTCATGAACATATAGTCGATGTGAAAACGCTGATGAATACTGTATGTAATTATTACCAAAGCATTATATATAAAAAGGAAGGGCTGTTCGTCAAAATGGGAAAAATGCAGGCTGGCTGGAAAAGGGTGTTGTTATATGGAGCCGTTATATTGCTGTTGTTTATTTTCCAGGAAGTATTGCTTGTGGCGGGAAAAGACGTCGCCAATATGTTTTCATACGAGAGTATTGACCCCCATAAAGCCTATGCCTGGAATTATGTTCACCATATAACCATAATGCTCCTTGCGCTGATTGCAATTCTGATACTTAAAAAGGTATTAAAGGTAGATTTCGGTTTTGGCTTTGGTGATTGGAAAATAGGCACTAGATATGTTGTTATATTCACTGGTATTTTTGCAGGGATTGCACTTGTTGTCCATGTCCTTATGAAGATAAACAACTCATTGCCAGTCTATGCCTTTCCGCTAAATAAAAACAATATTATCGGGACCCTCTGCTTTCAATTGTTGTTAACCGGACCTGCCGAAGAGATGCTATACCGGGCGCTGCCCATTACAATCTTCGTGCATGTGTTGGGTAAAAAAATTGAAGTTAAGTGGGGCATTACATTGGAAATAATTATCGGCTCTTTCTTGTTTGCAATTGCCCATATAAAATGGTCAGTATTTCCGCTGACCATTGAAGCGGATTATTCTCAATTGTTCTATGCATTTTTGCAAGGGATTATTTCAGGTAAAGCCTATCAGGATAGTGGAAGCGTCATCTATCCGATGTTCATGCATAGCATCAGCAATGTCCTAATGGTTGGAACAGGGTATATATTTCGATTGCTATAAGCCGGTGTATTGTTGCCGGCAATAATCATCAGTTTGGCTCGATACACCAGGCCACACTTAACACTCCTGCTTTTCTGCGGGAGTGCTTTTTTCATCTTTTTTCCTAAGGTTGAGGAGAGAGGATAGATATAATAAGCTGTAGTGGGGTCAGGATGAGAATAGGCGTTGAATAGAGAATGAGACCTCTATCGGTTCAACCGCCAAACTCCCAAGAAAGGAGCAGAGGTCTCATCCATGTTTAAGATCGCCAGATATGATAAAGTATAATATTTTTCGCAAATTCATAGAAGTCCAATAAAAATGACATGGACGTAACCGTTTGGTAGAATTAAGTTAGCACACAAAATACCAACCAAAGGAGGTTACGTACCATGTCAGATAAGATTATACAGCT
>JAKPEE010000069.1 GCA_029552125.1 Bacillota bacterium
TAGTTTCTTGAGCCTCTTTAATTACTTGTTCTATAAATTCTACACTGTATTGTTTTTTAGCCATTTTATTACCCCCTATTTCTATTATTTATGCTAACATATTCGCATTTTTTCTCCAAACCTATTAGGGGGCTAAATAGCAGCAGTTACCGGCAGATTGATCATGAGGGAAAGGGAATATCCGGAATTCATCGTTCCCGTCAGGTGCTACCGGATGAAGTCTCCGGTTATTTGTTTGTAAGAAATCAGGTTCCCAACTCCGGGGTTTTTGTTGCCAGGGAAGCGTTTTTACGGGCCGGTGGTTATAATGAAAACTTGAAATATGCGGAAGGATGGGACCTGTTTCTACGCCTGGCTCCGCTCGGCGGATTCGCCTATATCGATCTACCGCTGGTTTTAATCAGACGGCATCAATTAAACCTTTCCAGAAATGTCAACAATATGCTGGAAAGCGGTAAAAGCATATTAAGCCGTTACAGTATTTCCCAGATAACGCAGGCTGTTAAACGCCGGCGCCTGCCCCCGGAAGTTAATCAGGCTGATCTGGTCTCGATATTATATCGTTTGGATAAATGGAATGAAGGCTTTCTGATCAGCCAGGAGATTGTTGATGCTTATCCGGAGTATGCCGAAGGCTATTTTTTGTCTGGCCTGTTTTGGTTAAAATGTAAAGACTGGCCGAACGCTGAAAAGGCATTTCGGCAGACCCTGGCGCTGGAGGCGGAGCATGAAGCGGCTACGAACAACCTGGTGGCGCTGCTGGCCATGCGGGGTTCCGTGATGGAAGCTCGCCGGCTTCTGACCGGGCTCCTGCAGTATAAGCCCGGCTACCTTGACGCCGGGCATAATCTCGCGCTGATTAATCAGGGCGGCCGCCTCGATGCCGGGGTATTAAAATTTACCTGGCGCAAGCTCAGGCCGGAGCTCATGCGTTACTGGGATGATCAGGCGATGAAAGGGTCAGGGGAGCACCCTGGCTCAATACTGAACCTGGGCAAGGCCGGAAAATAAAAGGTAAAATTATTTTCGCGTGGACGCTTCCACCGGCATAAGCATGGGCCACTTGATGCGCGGCCTGGCCCTGGCGACAGTTTCCGGAAGCATCGCTTTGCATTTGTAATTGCCAGCGGCATGGCCTCAAAGATACAATGACATTGTCTGCCGCCGCAGCCGGATCGGGAACTGCTGCGCCGGACAGTGATAACCTTATTGGGCGGCGTGCTGACATGGGCAAACAGGACCGGCAATTCGTTGGCGGCTGCGGGGCGAATCGGGGTGGCCCCTGCTATCGTCAAAATCATAGATAAAAAGAAAGGTTAATTGTTCGATGAACAACAAAGTACTGATTCTTGGCCTGGCCAGCCCGCAGGCGGATGCCATCGCCTGCTGTAAAAGCCTCGGCCTGGAAGTGCATGCCTGTGCTGATCGTGAAGCAGGGCTGCATCTGGCCAAACCCGATTATTTTGCACCGATCGATATCAAGGATGCCGAAGCCATCTGCCGGTATGCCCGGGACCATCAAATCCGGGTGATCTATTCCGCCGGCTCCGACCTGGCGCTGCCGACCATATCATACGCCGGGGCCAAGCTGGGACTGCCTCATTTCGTTGATCTCGCTACCGTGAACCTGTGCAGCAACAAGGATCAGCTGCGGTCCTTCCTGGGCAGTGATTTTTTTGGCAATGTCAGGTACCTTTCCGTGCATAGCGCAGATGAAATCGGTTCCTGGGATATTTTCCCCTGCGTAGTAAAACCGGTGGATAGCCAGGGACAAAGAGGATTCGCCGTCGTTACCGGCCGGGAACAGTTAAAGAATCATCTCCAGCGCTCTTTGCACTATTCACCCGCCGGGAGAGCGATCATCGAAGAATATATAGACGGACCGGAGATTTCGGTAAACCTTTACCTCCACGAGGGCCGTATTGCTTTTGCCCAAACAACGGATCGGATCGTCTTTGCCCAGTACCCGGGTATTGTCAAGGCACACCGCATCCCCTCCCGCGTGGCCGGCCGGAAAACGGAAGCGCTGGTTCGGCGGCTCTGTGAAGCCCTGGTGCAAAAGCTCGGTTTGAAAAACGGCCCCCTCTATATCCAGCTAAAGTTGAAAGACGGCGAGCCAAAGCTGATCGAATTGACACCGAGGCTGGACGGATGCCACCTGTGGCAGCTAATTAAATTTTACTGCGGAGTCAATCTCCTGGAAGTGACTTTCAGACATCTCCTGGGCGAGAAAGTGAAGCTTGAGCGCAGTGATACCTTTACCCCATACACCCTGACCTATATTACTGCAAAGCCCGGGGCAACCGTAGAAAAGAAGCAGTACCGGGATTTAAAGGCACAGTATGTGCAATGGTATTACGAAGAAGGGGATACGGTCCACCTTGTTAACGGTATTCGGGAGCGGGTCGCTCACTATATTGAAAAGGGTTGATCAGTGATGCCAGCAATGAACCTGGCCATTACTGGCGGTAGCGGTTTCATCGGTACATGGTTTGTGAAGCGGTTTCAAAATCGTTACCGTTTCGTCATCCTGGGACGATCGAAACAAAAACCTGCCTGGTTGCCGGCTGGCCTTGATTGCCGCTACTGTGCGACCGATTATAGCGTCGACAGCTTAAGCAAATGCCTGGACGGTGTAGAAGGCGTATTGCACCTGGCAGCCCGCAAAGTAATCAGGGAGCAGGACCGGTTTGAAGAATATGTCAATGCAAACTTGCTGCTGACCCAGCGGCTCTTTGAAGCTTGCCGGATATTAAATATAAAGAATATCGTCAACTCCTCTTCACGCCTTGTTTACAGCGAAAGCAACAGCCTGCCCTGGTCGGAAGATACGGACCCGCACCCGGTCACTTACTACGGTATATCCAAGCTGGCCGCGGAGAAACTGGCCCATTATTATAACTGCACCTACAGCATGAACATTAAATCGCTCCGGCTGGCCCAGGTAATCGGTTGCGGCGCGGGCAGCGAATCCGTCGTGGGAAAGTTTATGCGCAGCGCCGCCGCCAAAGAAAAACTGACTGTATTTGGAACAGGAGCGGGACGCCGGGAGTACATTTACATCGAGGATGCTGTCCGCGCCCTCCATTGCGCCATCAGCAAAAGCGAAGTGAGCGGTGTTTTCAACATCGGTTCGGGAGTTAACATTTCATACCGGGAACTGGCCATCTTAATCAACAATATTTACAATAACGCCGGTAACATCGTTTTCCTCCACGAAAAGCCGGAGGACTGCTCTGTCGGCTTAATGGATATAAGCAAAGCCGCGAATGAGCTGGGTTTTGTGCCGCGCTGGACCATGGAGGCAGCCTTGCGGGATATGCAAAAGAGAGCCGCGGTGCGGCGCAGCCATTGATCCGGAAAAGGCATGAACTGGCAACTTGCGCGAAGTGCGCTGAACCAAGGAGGCATGTATGAAAATCACTTCAATTGTGATCAAAGCCGGCAAGCAGATTTTTAAACATATCGGCAGGATGTTCATTTTTTTCAGCAAGCATAAAGAACTTACTTTAATTCTATTTCTATCATTCATAATCCGTTATTTTCTCCTGGATTGGAATTCGTACTGGTTGGACGAGTTATATTCTGTTTACCGGCTTAATTTACTAGAAGCCGGTGATACGATTAAATTCGCGAATGTTTTTGAATTTATGAAGTTTAGGCTGGCCCGTCCAACCACGCTGCCGCTTTACGAGTTTATTTTATTCAACTGGATGTCGTTGTTTGGCCGTTCAGAAATGGCAACGCGAGCCCTGTCCACGGTATATGTAACCCTCTCAATCCTTTTTATTTATCTTTTTTCCATTAAAGTTTTTACTCGCCGCATCGCTATTGCTGCAGCATTAATGTTTTCCCTTTCCTATATGGCGGTTTTTTATTCACTGGAAGCCCGCTATTACGGGCAAATGCTTTTTCTCAGCACCCTGTCATCGTACCTGTTATATGTTTACCTCGAAAATATGGCTAACCATAATTCATGGAGGGATCTATTTCTAAACAAGTACTTTATCTTGCTAACCCTTGCTAATGTTGCTTTAATGCTTACCCATGCCTTTGACTTTATTTTTATCGCTGCACAGAGCTTTTTTATGCTCTTGTATTTGCTGTATCAAAATAAATTTACCAAACCCTTGTCCGGCATAGCCAAAGTTTTGGCCCTTTACCTTGCACAACTGGCAGTTTTGTTTGCCTTGTCAGGGACATTTATTTTCCGCGGCCTTCTCCGATCAGCGCTTAATTTTTCTGCGTTGCCAGATCAGGGCATTGGCAATGAGACTGGAAGCGCTTTATTTGTGCCTTATAAAAATCCGTTGATTATTTTTATGAATTACGTGGTAAAGCCAAATCTTGATTTACCGGCATTTGCTTACCTGGTCTTATTCATACTCTTGACTGTTGCTATGATCAAATACCTGGCGCCTCTCCACCGGCGCAGCCAAAGCGATCCGGCTTCGCCCCAAAGCCTGTATGTTTTGTATATGGTTGTGTGCGCCTTTCTGCCGTGTGTTTTGGTCTATCTCATTTTTTCGATCGGGCAGTTTGATAAATTAACACCAAGGTACTTGATTTATTCAACCCCCCCGCTGATGGTGCTGCTTGTCCTTGCCCTGGAGCAGGGGCTTCTGTTTTTAAATCGCATGTCCAGGCGTATACTGGGAATTTCCATTTGGCGTCACTACCTTCGCCATGCCACAATTTACCTGATATTGGCAGCGATCGTTTTAGTCTTGCCGGGAGGCCTTAGGGCCGCAACTTATCGCAAGGATGATTGGCGCGGCATCGCCAAACAGATAGTGCAGAGAATACATGAGGATCCGGATCATAAATATGTTGTTTACGAAACGACTTTTCGCAGATTTCCCATGTTGGATTTTTATTTTGAGCAATACAGTGATCACGTTCGCGTTCATGGTGTCATCCAGCGTTCGGTAGAACAGCGTTTAGCAGGCGGGGATAATTACATACCCCATTTCTTCAGAGCCAGGGATCTAAGAGAAATCGAAAAATCCGACTATATGATCATTGCCTTTACGCATCATAAAATCAGTGATTTTCCCCATACACTGGATATATTGTCGGCAGACTACGAATTGCTCAGCACACATTTAAATGCGGCCGGTAAAGGGTACCTGCTTTTCAGCGCTCAGTATGATGACGAATATGCCCAATATAAAGAAGAAATGATCAAAGGCGGCCTGACTTTTAACGGTGAAAACAGCTATGTCGATTTAGGCTTCTCGCCCGGCTTTAATGCAGAGGATAGCTTTACCTTTGAGCTTTGGATCAAGCTGCTGGGCGATGTTAATAAATCCGCCGTGTTGTTCGGCCCACGTGAAAGCCGTAGTGGAGCCTACGGTTTACACGCCTATTACCAGGAAAGGCTTTCTTTCGGTGTCCGTACTGATGAGGATATGGCCAGGGTTGATTTCACAAATTATCGCCTTAATACCTGGTATCATTTGGCCGGAGTTTATAACGGCTACGAAAAAAAAGTATATTTTTACGTTGATGGCGAATTGATTGGAACAGATCATCTTGAAGGGAAGGACCTAAACCTTTCCGGTAAGAACTTCGGGTTAAATTTGCCGGAAACCATACATGGAGAATCGACAGAAACAGGTCATGTTCGCTGTATCAAACATGAAGCACGGCTGTGGAACGTAGCCCGCAGCCAGGAAGAAATAAAGGCCCACATGTTTAAGCAATTGGAGGGCCGGGAAAGCGGTCTCATCGGATATTGGCCGCTCAATGAAGCAAGCGGCCCTTTAGCCCATGATTTAAGTGCAAACCATAATCATGGCTTCATTCACGGGGGAACATGGAATGAATAGAGGCGTTGCGAACAAAACATATTTTTTTCTAGCGAGATTATTGCTGCTGCTACTATCAATATATTTTTTGATAAGGATAATCGATTTTAATCTTGTTTTTAAAATAATTGCCAGTATGCCTCTTTATGTGGTTGTTGCGCTTGTTGTTATCGGGATTGGCCGCACGTGGCTTACAGGCCTTCGCTGGCGTTTTCTAAATCCTGATGTCACTGCACAGCTAAAGGCGTGGCATTATTTTCGTTTTGCCATGATCGCCCATACCTTTAACCTGGTTATGCCCGGGGCCCTGGGAGGGGACTTTGTAAAAACAGCTTTTACTTTAAAAGCAGTAGAACACCATAGAATCCATAATGTTATGGCCATAATTTTAGACCGTTTTGTTGGCTTGTTGTCTATTTTGTTTTTGGGCACAGTTGCTTTTCTGCTTTTGAGTGATATACCGGACAAAACTGCTTTCTATACTTATTTTGGAATTCTCTATGGCATCCTGATAGTGCTTATTGTCCTTGCCCTGAATTCTCATCTTCATAAGTTATTGATTTCGTGTTTTGCCCGTTTGGGAAAGATCGGTTTATGGTTAAACAATGTTATCAGTATCTGGAAAGAAACAGTGAAATACTTTTCCTTGAACAAGCGCAAAGTGTTTCATGCCGGGCTAATATGCCTGCCCATACACCTTGCCTCTTTCTGTACAACATATTATCTGGCGGTCATGTTAAATATCAGAATTTCATTTCTCGAAATTAGCTTAATAACCTCTTTAGTGTGGATTGTTACGGCTGTACCCATAACCATCTCGGGTGCAGGGATTAGAGAATTTTCAATGATTTACTTGCTATCGCTGTATGGCATAGAGGGCGAACTGGCAACAGCGCTATCCCTGTATACTTATATTATTAGTATAATCCTCGGTTTAATAGGCTTGCTGTTCATGGTTGAATGGGGAAAATATATTTCTAAATTTTCATAAAGCGGAATAATTTTATGGGACGATTAGCAGTTTTATAATTCTGCTTTTGAAAGGTTTTTAAAGATCACTAGAGAAATCTTAAAGTAATTACCATGCCCGGATTATAATATAAGGGGTATATTAAAAATGCAAAACGAAAAAACTAATTGCCCCGAGCTATCCGTAGTAATCCCATGCTATAACAGCGAAAAACTGATACATGAACTGCATCAGAGACTGATTAAAGCCCTTGATTCTATGCAAGTTGCTTATGAGATTATATACGTTAACGATGACTCGCCTGATCATACCGGTTCGATCCTAAAACAGGTTGCCCTGGAAAACGCTAATGTAATCGCCGTAGATTTAATGTTTAATTCCGGCCAGTTCAAAGCACTGTTATGCGGTCTGGAACTTTCCAGGGGATCTTATGTTGTGACCATGGATGACGACCTCCAGCATCCTCCCGAAGAGATTTACAAATTATACCACAAAATAAAAGAAAACGATCAATTGGACGCGGTCATAGGGAGATACTTGAAAAAAAAACACTCCTTTTTTAGAAATCTAGGCAGTTTATTTATGCAAAAGTTAAGCGGCAGCCAAAGAACTGGCATCAAAATGACCTCTTTTAGATGTTTAAGCCGAAATGTAGTCGAGATTATACTAATGCATAAAACAACGTCCCCTTTTATTGGCTCAATAATCAGAAAATCAACCAGACGCATCGCAAATGTAGACGTAGAACACCATGCAAGGGCGCAGGGGAAATCCAATTATTCTCTGAAAAAATTAGCAGTGACAGGGATTGACCGCATTTTTCATTACACCTCTGTCCCTTTGAAATTAGTGAGCATAAGCGGTATCGTTATTTCTATTGGCAGCTTTGCCGCAGCCTTGTATTATTTACTCGCCTATTTTATGGGCCATATTGCATTGCCGGGATGGACAACTCTAGTCTTGCTCATAAATTTTTACGCGGGATTAATTATACTTTCGATCGGGATTATCGGAGAATATTTAATTAGAATTTTAGGCGAAGTAAGCGGAAGCCCCAGGTATTTTATCCGTAACATTTACCGGCGGCAAGATCATTTTGTTAATCCAGAGGGAAAATATGATCAAATATAAACTCTTGAAACGGGAAGAATTTATCGCCTTACTGCCCCAATTTTATGAATTATATCGTCTGAGCTTCAATCACGAAATAAACAAACAGTATCTCCGGTGGCGGTACATGGAAAACCCCATGGAAGATTATTTTGTCGGCGCAGCTTTGGATAATGGGGCGGTCGTAGCCGGTGCAGCCTGGTCACCCTGCCTGATGTATCTGGATGGGATAATAAGAAAAGCGCTTATCTCCATAAATTCAATGGTGCATCCGGATTATCAAAGAGGCGGCATTTTTGTTAAACTTCATGAGCTTTTTGATGGTAGCTTTATTGAGGACGGCTATGAATTTCTCATTTCTTTTCCCAATCATCTCTCTCACAGAACAACGATTACCAGGCTGGGACGCACTGATATTTATGAAATACCGACAATGACTCTAAACCTGGAGCGTAAATCTGTTCAAGGACCTGTTGATTGTCATACGGACGACCAATTTTCCCTGGATTACAGCGAAATATGTCCATTTCCCAATTTAAACCGCATTGTTAAAAACAGTTCATATTTGCGATGGAGATATTACCGGGATCCGATTAACCAGTACCGCAACTTTGTTTTGCATAAAAAAAACAAGGTATCGTCTTACATGGTGGTTAAACAATACCTGGATCGGTTAAATATTATTGATTTTCAACCTGGTAGTTACGAAGAAGGCAGCTATTTGCTCGATTGCGCCATCTGCTACGCCCAAACATTAAACCTTAGAATGGTTACTACCTGGGCGCCGCGGCACACTTTTTACCATAGCCTGGCCGAACGGAAAGGTTTTCGCAATAATATACCGATAACTTATTTTTGCGCTAAAAATTTTAATGACCGCATGGCTGTTTCGATGGATTATTCTGACTGGTATATTCAGCAGGGTGATTTTTACGCCTATTAAAAAGGACACTGTGATGAAGACAATCATGATTATCCCGGCCGGATTGTACCAGTTGCCGGCCATAATTAAAGCGAAGGGTTTGGGCTTAAGAGTAGTAACCGCAGATTATTTGCGGGATAACCCCGGGCACAAACAGGCTCACGTGTCCGAGGTTATAAGTATTGTAGATCAAAATTCATTGCTTGATCTGGCGCGCCGGGAAAAAGTCGATGGAATATTTACAATTGCTTCTGATATCGCAGTCAAATCCGTCGGTTATATTGCCAGGGAGATGGGTTTGGTAGAAAGTATGCCCTACACCAATATTGATAAAATATGTATAAAACATCAGTTTAGAGAGCTGCAAAGGCAAAGTGGTTTACCTTTTCCTGCTTTTGTCCCGGCAAGAACTTTTGCCGAATTTAAAAGAGGGTTAAACGAAGTAGGGCTGCCTGCAGTCGTTAAGCCGTCTGACAGCTCAGGGAGTAAAGGCCTTTTTGTTATTGATCAAATTTATCCAGATGAACAATTAGCGGCCATTTATCATCAGTCTCTCTCATTTAGTAGAAATAAAATCCTCTGTATTGAACAGTTGTTAAATGGAATACATGTCGGAGGCAGTGCTCTGGTAACAGGCGGTTCGGTTGTATTTTACCAGCTAACCAACAAATATTTAACGCAACTACCTTTGATGATTCCCACAGGTCATTCCATACCCAGCGCGTTGGAAGCAGGAACTCAAGCCGGAATCATGGCTGCCATTCAACAAGTGGTTAATTTATTGGACATCAGGGTTGGCGCGCTAGATTTTGATATACTGGTAACAGATGAGGATATTGTAATTATTGAGATGAGCCCGCGATTGGGGGGAAACTGTATCCCTAAAATAATTGAATATGGTACCGGGCTTGATTTAATTGAAACGGCAATTATGCTGGCCATGGGCAAACAACCAGATATTAGGGCACACAAGGCCCTACCGGTCGGTGTTCGTATCCTGGGATGCAGTAAAGCCGGAGTTGTATCCGGTTTTAAAAACCTCCAAGAGTTAAAAGAAAAATATAAAGAAAATTTAATCGAGCTCGTTTTAGATATTTCTGTTGGCTCGAGGGTGTCAAGGTTTACCAATGGCTCTTTTAGAATAGGCCATATTATTTGTAAAGCATCATCTCTAAAAGAGCTGGATTCTTTGTTGGATAAAATCGAAAAAGAGCTACAGATCACTGTAGGTGGCCGCGCCGATTCTACATCCAATTAATTATGGAGAAATACACAAAGTGAAGATATCATAATTATATTTCCGGATTCCTTGTCAAAAAGAAGGTAATTAGTCAAATTTTATCGTATTATAGCATGAAAATGATAAGGACTGATCGAAGATGCATATTCCTTTTAACCGGCCTTATTTTTCCGGGAAAGAGCTGGAATACATTCAACAGGCCGTTGAAAAAGGACATCTCTCCGGTAACGGGGATTTTACTAAGAGTTGCCAGACCTGGCTCAAAGAGAAGACAGGCTGCCGCAAGGCTCTGCTGACACATTCGTGTACGGCCGCCCTGGAGATGGCGGCTCTACTGGCCGGAATCGGCCCCGGTGACGAGGTGATTATGCCTTCATTTACTTTTGTATCCACCGCCAATGCTTTTGTTTTGCGCGGTGCCGTCCCGGTGTTTGTTGACATACGGCCTGATACCATGAATATCGATGAAACACAAATCGAGCGCGCCATTACGGCAAAAACCAGGGCCATCGTCCCCGTCCACTACGCCGGGGTTTCCTGCGAGATGGATACGATTATGGACATTGCCGCCAGATACGGCTTGCTGGTAATTGAAGATGCCGCCCAAGGCCTGATGTGTACTTACAAAGGACAACCCTTGGGCCGCCTTGGCCATTTTGGCGCCATTAGCTTTCACGAGACCAAAAATATTATCTCAGGCGAAGGAGGCGCTCTCCTGGTCAATGATGATCGTTTTATTGAGTGCGCAGAAATAATCTGGGAGAAAGGCACTAACCGCAACAAATTCTTTCGGGGTGAGGTTGACCGGTATTCATGGGTAGATGTGGGATCCAGTTACCAGCCCAGTGAGATTATCGCGGCTTTCCTGTACGCCCAGATGGAAAAAGCCGAAGAAATTACTGAAAAAAGGAGGCGTATTTGGCAACAATACTACCAGGGCTTGAAACAGCTGCAACTTAAAGGATACATAGATATACCGGTGGTTCCTCGCGATTGCTCTCACAACGGGCATATGTTTTATATCAAGACAAAAGGCCTGGCCGAGAGGACATCGCTCATAGACTACTTGCGGAAAAATAATGTGCACAGCGTATTTCATTATGTTCCGCTGCACAGCTCCCGGGCCGGGTTGCTTTTCAGCAGGTTTAGCGGAGAAGACAGGTATACTACCAGGGAAAGCGAGAGGCTGTTGAGGCTTCCGCTGTACGGCCTGATGGAGGACGAATGCGTAGAAATGATCATTGGCTTGATCAGGCAGTTCTATAATACTGCACAGGACAGCCCAGGGGTCATGCGGGGAGCAATTAGCCCGTCCACAGCCGGGTAGAGGAAACAAGGAAGTTTGCGAAGGCTTTAAAGATTCACCGGTACTTATTTTACGGAGAGCGGATATCTCAATGAAGAACCTGGTCATCTACGGCAAATTGTATCTCGATATCATCAAATTAGTGGACGCCATAAACAGGGCTGAACCAACCTGGAACATACTGGGCTTTTTGGATGATAATAATGAAACCCATGGCGAGATCGTGATGGGCTACCCGGTTTTAGGAGGACATGAAGCCATTCCCGGATTAATGGAAGGCGGAAATACCTTTTTTTTTAGCAATGTAACCGGTCACTGGACCAAGAGCCAGTTTATTGCGGGAATACTGGATTCTTACGGCTGCCGGGTGCCCAATTTGATTCATCCGTCCATCGATATGAATTATGTGAAGATCGGGCGCGGGTGTATTTTACCGGAAGGATGTGTCGTGGGGAGCAATGCTACAATAGGGGACTTTGTTTCTGTTCGCCTGAGGTCGCTAATCAGCCACGATGTTTGCATTGAAGATTTTACGTTTATCGGTCCGGGTGTAACCATCGGCAGCAATGCGGTGATTAAGCGGGGCAGTTTCATCGGCGCGGGGGCTACGGTAATGCTAAACAGGGTTGTTGGCGAATACAGTGTTGTTGGCGCCGGCGCTCTGGTCGCCAGGGATGTCCCCCCTGGCGAAACGGTGGCCGGCGTACCGGCAAGAGTAATCCAAAAAAAATAGCATTGGAGCCAAGATGAAGAAGCTGATTATTAATTTTACGCCCACGGGGATGATCCCGACCAGGGAGATGACCCCTTATGTTCCCCAAACTCCACAAGAGATTGCTTCGGAAATATTGCAGTGTGCCGGGCTGGGCGCGTCAATGGCCCATATCCATGCCAGGGACGAAACAGGAAAAAACACCTACAAAAAAGAGGTGTTCAGAGAAATCATTGCCCGGGTCAGGGAAATAAACAAGGAAATGGTAATTGTTGTCACCACCAGCGGCAGAAGCTACACGGAGTTTGCGGAACGGGCCGAGGTGCTGGATCTGGATGGAGATGTAAAGCCGGACATGGCCAGCCTGACGCTGGGTTCTGTAAACTTCAATAAAATTGCCAGCCCTAACCCTCCGGAAATCATACAAAGGCTGGCCGGCAAAATGAGAGAAAAAGGTATAAAACCCGAGCTGGAAATATTTGACCTGGGGATGGTGAACTACGCCCACTACCTGATCAGGAAAGACCTGATTGAACCGCCCTATTATTTCAACATTATCCTGGGTAATATTGCCTCCGCCCAGGCGAAACTGCTTCACCTGGGGTTAATTGTTTCCGAGCTGCCGGATGATTCGATCTGGTCTGTTGGAGGCGTCGGTTCGTGGCAAAAAACGGTTAATGCGATTGGGGTTGTATCCGGTGAAGGAGGCGTACGGGTGGGGCTTGAAGATAATATTTGGTATGATGACGCCCGGACTATTTTAGCGACCAATGCCATGCTGGTTGAGCGTGTAGCCAAGCTGGCGGCGCTGATTGGACGTCCCCTGGCCACCCCAAGAGACGTACGGTGCATGCTGAAACTGGCATAATTTTTTACATATGGTTAGCCGAACAGCAAACGATTTTTTCTAGTAAAATATAACTTGCTTTTCAGGTTTCGTCCAAGGAACTACATGATGATAAAGGCAGTTGATTAGGTGAAGGTTGCTATCCTCCAGTCAAACTATATACCCTGGAAAGGTTATTTTGACATCATCAACGACGTGGATCTGTTTATTTTTTATGATGACGTGCAGTATACGACTCGTGATTGGCGTAACCGAAACAAGATCAAAACTGACCGGGGAACGAAGTGGTTAACGGTGCCAGTGGGCAAAAGCTCTAATCGTTTGATCTGCGATGTGGCGATTGACGACAGGGATTGGGGCATACGGCATTGGAAAACTTTACAACAATACTATGCCAGGGCGCCTTTTTTCGAGCTATACCGTAAGACTTTGGAAAACATGTACCTTCATACAAAATGGTCTTCATTATCAAACCTGAACCAATCGTTAATCAAGTGCATCGCTGAAATACTGAAAATCCGCACTGATTTTAAAGATTCCCGCATTTTTAAAGCCCAGGGGAAGAAAAGCGAGCGACTCATTGATATATTAACCAAGGTTAATGCAGATGTTTACCTGACCGGGCCTTCAGCCAGAAGTTATCTGGATGAGAAACTTTTCAGAAAGGCCAATATCGAAGTAATTTATAAAGATTATTCCGGTTACCCGGAATATCCCCAGTTTTACCCTCCCTTTGTGCATGAAGTAACCATTCTTGACTTGCTTTTCCATGTCGGTCCTGAAGCTCCTGATTATATCTGGGGCTGGCGCAGCCACTAATTTCTTGAGGAAGGCGGCGATAGGTTTGCAGAGTAACCTGGAAGCCCGGTTGTTTGAGGGGACCGGCCCGGCCTGCATTATCGCCGAAGCCGGTCCCGATCACAACGGCGACATCGCCAGGGCCAAAGCTGAACATCTTAAAGTCGTCCGGCCCGGGGGAGGAATCTCACCGGGCCGGCTGCCGGCTTTGCCCGGAAAGAAAGCGGCGGTGGAGCTGGAAGAAGGCAGCATTATAGCCTGGACCGATCTGCAGTAGCAAAACGAAAGAGGTGACAGCGATGCCGGTTACAACAGCGATTATACAGGCCAGGATGGGTTCGACCCGGCTGCCCGGTAAAGTAGCCATGCTGCTCGGCGACAGGCCGGTTTTGGCCCATGTCATCGAAAGGTGCTGCCATGCCGGGAAAGTCGAACAGGTCATTGTGGCCACCACGGGGCTCCCGGAAGATGATCGTGTTGTGCAGATAGCCAGGGATAACAATGTTGGATTCTACCGGGGCAGCGAGGATGATGTGCTTTCCCGCTATTACCATGCCGCGAGGCGCTTTCAGGCCGACCCCATCGTCAGGATTACCGCCGATTGCCCTTTACTGGATCCCTCGCTGATTGACCGGGTCATACAGTTAAAAGAAGAAACAGGGGCCGATTACGCCTCCAATACCGTGGAAAGAACATTTCCCCGGGGGGTTGATGTATCCGTTTTTTCATTTGCAACTCTTGAAAAAATGCATCAACTGGCTAAAGAAAGCTGGCAAAGGGAGCATGTAACCCCATTTATCAAAGATAATCCTCATATGTTTTCCCGGGCCAACCTGAGCGCCTGGGGCAGGCTGCGCCGCCCCGATTTACGCATCACCATCGATACCGAAGAAGATTTGATGCTGATCAGGGCTATTTATCACTTTCTGGGGAAGCGCAGTTTCCAACTGGAAAATATTATCGCCTTGCTGGAGGAGCAGCCGTGGCTGCCCTATATCAACAGGCATATCCGGCAAAAAGGAGAAAACTCCCCTCCCTGAGGGAAGCCGGGCTTTAACATTACTGCACGGTGCAAAACGACGCGTCATTTTCTACGCTCCATGGCGGCGCTCCGTGTCAACACTAAGAGGAATAAATTAATCAGTAACGAATAACAAAATGGTAACCCGGGAAAAGAAGAACCGGGAGATGTATGCCGTGATTTATTGTAGATAAGCTGGGAGTTATAGCCAATGATCAAATCCAACAATACCGGTATCCCTGCCGGGGGATGCTCTGGCAGGGCCGCTGCAGCCCGGTTTATCCTTCTCGGGATCCTCATCGGCGCGATCCTGGCCAACGTGTCCCAGTTTCCGGCCATCGAATGGAATATCCAGCCGGTGGTCAGAAACTATGGTCCCGGCCTGGTTGAAATTGGCCAGGATTCACGCTATGCGCCATATCTTACTCTTTCACAGAGAGCCCCCGGAGCCACGATCCTGCTGCCCGAAGGGGATTCGCTGAACGTGGAATGTTTATATGCATTCGCCAGGGCCGGCAAAGTAGAAAGCCTGGCCTACAACGCGGCTACTTTTGCCGGCGCATATGACCCGTCAGGCGATGCGGTGGCCCTCGGCGAGGGGATTACCCAACAGAACCGTAAAGAAGAAATGGCCCTGGCTTTAAAGGAGGAGGGAGCTGCAGCTCTTCTGGTTGTGTTGAACCGGAATGGGGTCTGGTACCTGGTTGATGCCGCCCTGCTCCCGCCCGGCGCCCTTGAGGAGATAACCCGATGACCGTTGAATTGATCAGCGTAACGGCGGTGCTGGCGGGAGGGACAGCCCTTGTCTTCGCCCTGGGTATCCGCGGCTGCGCTTTGCCGGCCCTCGGACTGGTCGCGGGGTTGGCCCTGCAGATCATCTGCGGTGCCATCCAGGTCGTGACCGGCCTGCCAACCACGCCCGCGCTGACCCTGACGCTGGTGGTGCTCCTGCCTGCCGGCTGGTGGATCTGGAGCGGCCGCCGCAATAACGGACTCGCTGTGCCGGTCAAGACGGTTTTGGCAGTGCTGTTGCTGGTGGTCGTTGTTGTAATCGCACTCTACGGGGCAGGGCTGGTGAACCTGACCCCGGATTCATACCAGTATTTGTCCACCGGTTCGCTGCTGGAGAGCGGTCACCTTGACGCCGCCCCGCCGGAAAGGCTGCTGGAGCGCTCGCTGGCTGTGCCCTTGATCCACGCGCCGGCCAACCTGGCCGGAGCGTTTTACCTGCGCTCAATTACGCCGCTGCTGGCGCTGGCCGCGCTTATCACCCTGGGATGGATCTGCCGGGAAGGCCTGCGGGTCTCCCTGGAGGATTCCCACCTCATTTTTTATTTCAGCGCCGCGGCAGTGCTCTGGATTTTATCCAGCCACCGCTTTGTTTACCATGCTTTTTATGTGAACGGGCACACCCTGAGCGCCGTTTTACTTCTGCTCCTGGCAGGCTGCGGCTGGCTCTATGCCCGCGGCGCCGCCCTGCCGCCGCGGGCCCTGTTCATCATGCAGCTTCTGGCCATACCGGCCCTGGCGGTCACCCGGCCGGAGGGGTCGCTACTGGCTGGACTCGCCCTGCTGCCGGTACTGGTATCTGCAAAATATCCCTGGAAGCAGCGAGCCGCGCTGCTGCTGGCCTGGGGACTTTCCACCGGCGCCTGGCACGGTTTCCTCTGGCAAAAATTTATAGATGCAGGCCAGGCCGCGCCGGAGGCGGTGGTTTACATGTCCGTTCTCGGCGCTGCCGCCATCATGGCGGCTCCTGTTCTCGCCTGGCGGCAGGTGGAGCGGCGCTCAACCGGTATACTCATCCTGGCGGAAACCGGCCTCTGGCTGGCCCTGGTGGTCATGGCTGCCGGGAACCCCCGGCTCCTTTACCGGAGCGCCCTGGCAACGATACAGAACCTGGCCCTTGACTCCGGCGGTTGGGGCGTATTCCCGGTTCTCCTGGGAGCGCTCCTGGTTGCCGTGCTGGCCTTTACCGATATTCCGGACCGGGTTTATTTGCGCTTCCCGGTGACCGCTTTTATCCCCCTGGCGTTTATGTTAGCTTATTTTAGAGAAGGCAGCTACCGCGTCGGACCGGGCGATTCGTTAAACCGGATGCTCCTTCATATCATGCCCCTGGCCATCCTGCTGGTCGTTTCAGCCGCTGCCTCCCCATACTGGGGTTTACCTAGAAAAAACAGGAAGTGACGCGTTGAAGGATTATTTAAAAGAGATAGGAAAGAGAAAGGATTTACTATTCTATCTGGTTACCTCCGGGCTCAAGGCGGAACACCGCAACAGCTTTTTGGGTTATTTCTGGTGGCTGCTCGATCCTCTTCTGAACGTGGCCATTTACTACTTCGTAGTGGTCATTATATTTAAACGCGGCGGCCCAAATTTTGGGCCTTACCTGGTCGTCGGCATGATCATCTGGCGCTGGGTTAATACAACAATCAGAAGATCGGCAGTAGCCATAGTCTCTCAAGCAGGAATTATAGCCCAGATTAATCTTCCCAAGGTAATTTTCCCATTCGGCATCGCCTTGTCTCAGCTAATTAACTTCGGGTTCGGCCTGGTTGTAATCGCCATATTCTTGCTCTTTCTGAAAATAGTACCGGGAGTGGAGCTGGCCTGGCTGCCGGTAATCGTGTTAGTCAATCTTCTCTTTTTACTGGCCATAGCCATGATACTGTCCTTCATCGGCGTTTTTTTTCGAGATATAGATAACCTGGTTGGACACCTGTTGCGCTTGTGGTTTTTCGCTTCGCCGGTGATCTGGGAAAGCCGGAACTTTCCAGAAAAGATAAACTGGTTAATTCAACTAAATCCGTTGGCTCATTTTTTGACGGCGTACCGTAATATTTTTATTTTCCATGCTGCTCCTAACATCGGCCCATTATTGGCTATTGGCGCTGCTTCCCTGGTTGTGATAGTCCTTATGTTAATTATCTTCAATAAACATGAGCATAAAATAATTAAAGTATTGTAATAAAACCCGGCGGTGCGTTATGAAAATTATTACCGAAGAGACTATCAAACATTATTCCCGTGACCATAAAGAAAGAGTACCGGTTATCGAAGCTGTAAATGTGGGCGTTAAATACAACCTGGGCCGGAAACGGGATGATATCCAGTCGCTGAGCTACAGGCTTATCTCCAGAGAGCGGTGGCGATACAAAGAATTTTGGGCGTTAAAAGGATTGACTTTTACCGGGTATAATGGAGATATTCTGGGCGTTATCGGCGCAAACGGCGCGGGTAAAACCACGCTCTGCCGGGTCATTTCCGGTTTGCTTAAACCGGATACCGGCAGAATAACCGTAAACGGCAGTGTGACCGCCCTGTTTTCTCTGGGAATCGGATTCAATCAACAACTGACGGGCCGGGAAAACATCTTCTTAAACGGTTATATGCTCGGCTTTTCCCATGCGGAGATGAATAAGCTGCTGCCGCAGATTATTTCTTTTACCGGGCTCGGCCGCTTTATCGACGAACCGCTGAAGCGTTACTCCAGCGGGATGCGGGCCCGCCTCGGTTTCAGCATCGCCGCCATGCTGGAGCCGGAGATCCTGGTTCTTGACGAGGCGCTCAGTGCGGGCGATCTGGCCTTCAATGAAAAGGCGGCGCTGAAAATGCAAGAGCTTGT
Organism: Bacillota bacterium; assembly: GCA_029552125.1. Classification (GTDB taxonomy): domain Bacteria; phylum Bacillota; class Dethiobacteria; order DTU022; family DTU022; genus JAKPEE01. Next base: position 18,365 of record JAKPEE010000069.1, read on the forward strand.
AGCCCGGGCCAAAATGGTGGTGATTGTTTCGCACCAGACCGACTTTATCGAAAAACACTGCAACCGCGCTTTGTGGATTGACCAGGGCACACTCAGGGCCTGCGGCAAACCGGGCGAAGTTGTCGCCGCATACAAAGAATCTGTCCCGGCCTGGCAAAGAACAAAAAGTAGAAAGATTAAACTGGTAAAAACCAAAACCACAATTTCCAGTGAGCGGGTTATCACTGTTCAAGGTGTGGGCGTAAAATTTTTACTATCAAAAAAAGAGAATTCTCCGGGGTATACTGGTTCACCGGGCAAGGGTTTTTTTTGGGCCTTGAAAGACCTTAGCTTTACCGTTAATGCTGGTGAAATTGTCGGCATCATCGGCGCCAACGGAGCCGGTAAAACGACTCTATGCCGGGTACTTACAGGCATTTTAAAGCCTGACACGGGGGCGGTCAGCATTAAGGGCAGCACGACCGCGCTGCTTTCACTTGGAACGGGCTTTAACTCTCAATTAAGCGGCAGGGACAACATTTTACTGAACGGTTTAATGCTGGGCATTCCCAGGAAGAACCTCATCAACATGATCGATGATATTATTAATTTTTCCGAGTTAAATGAATTCATCGACCGGCCGGTTAAAGAATATTCCAGCGGCATGAGGGCAAGGCTGGGGTTCAGTATCGCGGCCGCAATTAAACCGGACATTTTCATAATCGATGAAGCTTTAAACGCCGGAGACGCCTCGTTTTATGAAAAAGCCAGCGCCCGGATCCAGGAAATGCTCGGACAGGCTAAGGCGGTAATAATTGTAACTCATAGACTTGATTTTGTAGAGAAAGTTTGTAACCGCGCAATATGGCTTGAAGAAGGTAAAATCATGGCTGATGGAAAGCCTGCGGATGTTATTGAACAGTATAAAAGCAAACCAATCATCAGACGGCAGGACTTAAATTAATGTCTGTTTTAGAAAGGAGATCAACATGGCTCCAAAAAAAAATATAATTAAAAAATTATTTTATTTTGTTAAAGGCTTAATCAAATGGTGTTTCGGTAGCCAATCTCCAGTAACAAACTGCAATAAGAAATTACAGGGCAAGCCGATCGTAACAGGTTCTGTCAGTGACCGTATTCTTTCTAATGATAAGATACTAAAGTTTTTATGCTTTGGATACGATTTTAGTGAACAAACCTTCAGAGATGTTCTTTTAATGCTGGCAAAGGCATCTGAAAATAGACATAATTTTTCAGATCCAGTGAAAGATGACGAAGTTGTAAATCTATTAAAACAGGCTTTGGTCAAATCATTTCAAGAAGAACTCTCTTTGGCGGATACATCGAAGATAGCAATCGGTGTAAGTGGCGGCTTTGATTCCAGGTGTTTATATGGTGCATTAAAAAAATTTTATAATGCAGAAAACATCTATTCATACACTTTTGGGTGCCCTGGTCAATACGATTACGAATTTATACACAAATATGGGCCTCGTTTTTTACATAATCATTTGTACTTTAATATTAATTATATCAACTGGGATATTGATTCAGAAGTGGCAAGAGTGCAGAGATTAGGAATTATCGCCTCTTATAGCGTTATGGCCCATGTTTTCGTCATCCTCCGTGACAAAGGTATTGATAAATGTAGAATTCATGGTTTTATGGGCGATGCTTTGTCCGGTGGAGCAAGACCTTTTGGCGCAAAAGGTGCCGTAATTGATAAATGGGATGATGCTATTAACCTGTTCTGTAAAAAAAATAATCGCTTTAAGTTTCAGGAGCTCTTTTCGCACTATATATGTTTAGAAAAGTTACTTCCAGATGAACCGGATTTGTCAATACCCGGCCTGGATAAATATGATTTAATAGATTTTGGATTAAGGCAATATCAGCGGATTAAAATGACTGGCCTTAAACGCGATGCCCATGTCATAAGGCCATTTAGCAACTTACATTGTATTTCTACCATGCTGTTATTAAATAATTCATCTGACCGGGAAAAAGGATATTTTAAATTATTAAAACAGGAATTTCCCGATATTTTTCCAGATTTAATTGAAACAAATATCACTAATCGTATTGAATATGCAATGATTGTTAAACAAAGAATTAATAACCAGTCAACACAGCGACTAGTTAATGCCAATAAAAAATATGGACTTAACTATGCAATACCGCTGTCGCAAAGCGCACATTTTTGCGAATGGGCTGCATTTCATAATAACCCCAGTTTCAAAGAAATGTTTTTGGTTTTATTGAAAGGTATCCGTCAGCGCAAGCTTTTTCCTGTTAAATTAATAGATCATATCTTTTCAAGATTTATGCAGGGAAGTACAGCCGAACGGAGAGTTTCAGCCGCGCAACTGGCAGGTTTAATTAATCTGGAATTGAATATTCGGGCAGGGACCATCGATATATAGCTAAAAAATTACATTTAATTTATTTATATGGTCCTATTAGTCCTTATAAGTTGTTACCTGGAGGTTTTTTATCATGATGCTAACACTTGAAAATGCACTATTGCTTGATATTGTTCTTGGTTTTCCTTTCGGAATATCCTGGTTTCCCGAAATTGGAGAAACCGATGCTCTAAACATTGATCATGCCCCTGAAACATTCTTATTAAAGGGTGAACAGTTGGCTGCCATTAAAGCCATGTTAACACGGGGTAATAATATGGCAAATCTAATTCTGGAAGGTCTTCAATCCGAAGCGGATTGTTTGCTAAAGATAAAAAACCCTAGTGTAACTCAAAAACCTATCGTTCCCAAAGGTATCTCACCCAATGATTACTACTCATTGGCCCTTTATTGGTGGCCGAATACCAAATCTCCCGGCGGCTTACCATACATCCGCCGGGATGGAAAAGTTAATCCTGAGTATTATTCAAATTTGTACGATGCCGTTCGCCTGAGAGATTTTACCGAAGCTACTTTCCTGCTATCTCTAGCTGCATACATAACCGGAAAAGATATTTATGCCAAAAAAGCCAGCAGTCTCATTGAGACCTGGTTGCTTGAACCGGAAACGCGGCAAACACCGCATTTTTTTCATGCGCAAAAAATACCGGGAATTAATAAATTACGTTACCATGGTATTATTGAAGCACGTCGATTGATTTATGTTTGTGAGGCCATACAATTACTTCACTGTATAAATGCAATAACGAATCGCTTTTATAATCAATGTGTTAAATGGTTTGTTGAATTGTTACATTGGCTTGAATACAGTGAACACGGCCAAAAAGCGAAATCGGCCAAGAATAATATTGGCTTTTGGTATGATCTTCAGAGAGTAATTTATGCGCGTTTTTGTAAACAGAACCATTTGGCAGAGAACGTAATACGTGATTTCGTGCTACAGCGAATTGATGAACAGATCGATGAAGAAGGCAAGCTGCCCCACGAACTGTTGCGTGCCAAGCCATATGATTATGTTGCGTTTACCTTACTGGCACTGTCAGGGATTATCGCAGCCAGCCGTCATGGCGAAATACAATTACCAGAGCATGCTACTGACGAAGGGCGAAGTTTTGAGAATGCTTTTACCTGGTTTTCTGAAACAATCAAAAAAAATAATTTGCAAACCGCAGGAACATTCTTAAGCCAGTTAATCATAAGTCAAAAGCAGATTTCTGAGTTAAAGGCTGAAAACAAAGCTTATAAGTCCTCTATGCAAAATGCTTCAAGCAAAAACTTTGAAAATAAAAATGAATTCCAACGGCTGATAGCGAAACTACACAATGTCGAAAAAGAATGTGACCGGTTACGGAGTGAGCTAAGCAATAACTATTTACTATTTTTTAACGCAGCAATTCGTTATCGCGGTCTAGAGTATCTCCTTAAACAAGCCCAACAGCATTAAGAGAGTATGAAAGGATTTAATATGGCTGGTAATAATAACCATTATCATAACAGTAAACATAAGATTCTTTTAATTAATTTGACAAAACTAATGATTATGCGTTTAAGGCAACGCTTCAATAAGCTGTTGAATAAGGTACCGCTGCGCATTAAAAGGATTAATGATCCCTTAAAGCTTCTTCATGGTGTCAAACCGCACGATATAAATGAGTTAAAACAGGAATACCTGAAAAAAGGACTCGATAAAGTCCCGGACAAGTTTGTTCTCTATCGCATAATTGGCAATGATTTATATCCTCGCCATAAAAAGGGGCAGTCTATTGAGAATTTGCAATTTCTATTAGAAAACGAACCGAAACTTGAAAGTTGTGAAAAGAGATGGGTGGTCAATCGTATTATTGATCCGGATCAAGAAAGAAAAATAATTAAACTTTTGCGCTCACATCAACAACCTTTTATTCATATTCCTTTCAATCCAAAAGAGTATCGAGCAACAAGCTGGGACACCGATTGCTTCCCGGAACCGGGTTTTCTGGCCAGTGAGCAATTTGAAATTCTCCTGGAGCAAGATAGGATCAAGGCCCTTGCTGCTGCATATCGTCTTAAAAATAATTATGTGATGAACAACAATGGAGCACGTAATATCGCCCTGCGCGATGGCAGGAAGCGGGCAAAGTGGATTCTCCCATGGGACGGAAACTGTTTTATTACTACTTCGGCATGGCAACAGATACGGACAGCTGTAATCATTTCGCCTTATTTAAAATATTTCGTTGTCCCTATGGCACGTGTGACGGACAATTCTCAATTACTATCAGATAAGTATTCTCCTCGTCCGGTCGAAGAGCCGCAGATTATTTTTAGAATGGATTCAACCGAGGAATTTAACGAAAACTTTTGCTACGGACGGCGTCCGAAGGTGGAGTTATTTTGGCGCCTCGGCATCCCGGGTAACTGGGACCGCTGGAGAGATGATCCATGGGATTTGAAGCGGCCGGCAAGGTCTCCGGAAGCAAGGCAATTCGGGGTTGCCGGCTGGGTGGCGCGATTGTCTTCAGGTATGAAAATGTTAGAACAAAATAGTTTGGAAAGTTTTAAACAAAGAGGACGTGCAAGGACAAAGGCAATTATTGATACGCTACAATATGTTGATTTTAAATTTTTAGCAAGAACTAATACTCTTTCGTTTTTACGAGCCGAGCAATTAGAAAAAGAGTATAGAATCTATCGTAACGGTTGGAATTCATCTTTAACAAAGCTTGTCAACCAACTGATAAAAGATGCTGAGGCAATTATAAACTTTGGATTCTGTTCGATAATTGACAAGACAAGTCATCCGAGCAGTAACGCAAATGGCTACTCAAATCCAAAACTTGACTGCTGTTTAAACCGGGACATAAAATATAAAGTGCCTCATGATTTGAAGAACATAGCTGATCCAAAAGTGCATACGACGGAAAATGAGATCCGAATACATCCGCAGCGTTTATTCGATGATACCCTCATTCTTGCACTAGCATGGAAATTTACTGGTAATAGAAAATTTGCCGAATACGGTACACAGCTGCTTGAACGTTTTTTTATTAATCCCGGCACGCGGATGATCCCCCACTTGCAATATGAACAGGTCAATTTAGGACTCAATAAAATTAAAATTTTTGAAATGAAGGATTTGTACTACTATCTTGATGCAGTGCAGTTAATGGCATCGGACGGGACTGTCACAAACACTCTCCTGAACCAGTTTAAGGAGTGGCTATGTGATTACCTGGAATGGTTAATTAACCACGGTAAAAAGGATCGACAGGCAGTTGATTATCACGGTACTTATTACGATCTTCAGATTGCAGCCATAGCAGCCTTCGTTGGTCAATATTCACTGGTATATGAGACCCTGTTGAGAGCACAAACACGAATAACTCTGCAGTTTTGTCCTGATGGATCCCAGCATAATGCCAACAATATTCATGATTGTATGTTAAATTTTCAAGCATGGATTAATTTGGCAGAAATCGCATCTCGATGGGGAATTGATTTATGGGCTTATAAAGCTTCCAGTGGAGCCAGCCTTCGCCAGGGGGCACAATGGCTTCTTTCACAAACTGACGCTAGTATGTTAGATCGCATATTGCCCGTCTGGTTTGCGATTCCCAAGAGCAATCTAATGCATGTAAAGGCGGCCCACTTCCCCGATTCTAAATATAAAGTAAAACCACTGTTTTCCATTCATGAAGGGGTTAGACCGTATTGGAATCTAGGTATGCAAGATCAAGAAATAGAACACCCCGATGACGATCCCATGCAACTTCTTTTTAGTATAAATCCCGTTAATGTCGGCGGTTTAAAGAAAGAATATGTTCAAAAGGAATTGGATAAGGTCCCCGACGATTTCATTATTTACCGCATTATCGGCAATAATCTTTATCCGCTTCATGGAAAAGGGCAGACGCTGGAGAATCTTAAGTTTATCCTGGAAAATGAACCGGAACTAATGAACTGTAAAAAGAAGTGGGTAATTAATCGCATAATTGATCAATATGAAGAGCAAAGCATTATAGAACTTTTAAACTCATATGAACAATCGTTCATCCATATTCCATTTTGCCCGAATGAATACCAAAAAATTGGCCTGGATACTGAATGCCTTCCAGGTATACTATACCTGATCGATGAAAAGTATAATCAAATCGATCCGATAATGCGCGATAAATTAATCGTAGCTGCATACAGGCACAAAATTAACTATATTATGAATGTCAATGGTGCCCGGAACGCCGCCCTACATGAAGGTAAGAAATTGGCAAAATGGATACTACCCTGGGATGGCAGCTGTTTTTTAACATCTTCTGCCTGGGAGGAAATTCGAACTGATATTGTCAGTATGCCATATTTGAAATATTTTGTAGTGCCGTTGGTACGGGTAGCCAATAATAAAGAGCTGTTGTCTGACGACTTTATTCCAAATTTGGTTGATGAACCACAATTAGTATTCCGTCAAGATGCTGGTGAAGGATTTAATGAGGACTTTTATTACGGGCGCCGGGATAAGGTCGAACTTTTTTGGCGCCTCGGCATACCGGGCCCCTGGGATCGCTGGAAAATAGAACCATGGGATCTGCAACGGGCGGCACTATCGCCTGAAGCGAAGCAGTTTGGAGTTGCCGGCTGGGTAGCCCGGCTTTATTCCGGTAGTAAGTGTTTAGTTCAAGATTCTCGGCAACGAGCAATTGTCAGGAATCAGGTTATAATTGATACAGTTAATTACGTAGATTCGCTCTATCATAATAAAAATAGCATAGAATCTTTGTCTGCAACCCATAACCATAAACATAAAATATACCAAAACAGTAACTATCAGTACGAATTTAATAGGGCACGGGCCAATACTTCTGCTAATTCTCCCCTTGTTAACAAATCATCTGCACAACCATTTTTCTTAAGCTCACGAGGTTTTGGGCGTGAAGAGCGATTTTTATTTTATCTTGCATTTGGAATAGTTGCGAACAGGGAGCAGGCAAAAAAAATCGTTGATCGTATGGCACAGTATAGAGCTTTAGGAATAAAGATGTTTGCCCAGGGGCGGGATCTATCTCAATATCCTCCTGCAGAATTGTACACTATGATCAGAGAACTGCTCAAAGAGATTGTGCTGGATAAACTAAGGCACCATGAAAGTGATCTACCATTAACGATGGGCCTATCATCCGGCTACGACGCCCGGGCCATATTTTATGTTTTAAAGAAATATAATGTTCCTGTTTTTACTTACACTTATGGACAGGCAGGAAACCTTGATTTTGATTTTATAAAACTGTTATGCGATCGATGCGGCATCTCAAACTTTTTTATTGATACCAGTACCGTCGCATGGTCGCTGGATGATTATCAGGCTAATATCAATAATTTCCAGGATTACCCCTTATCCCCTCGTGTTGTAGCAGATTGGGTATTGAAAGGAAGTTTTCCCAACCGCATTGAAATCCATGGCTATCTAAACGGTATTTTAACCAAGTCTGATGATCTTGAACCGAGCGAAACCTGGGAAGAAGCAACTGAAAAGTTCTGCAAGAAAAATAATCCCTTTAATTTGCAGGAGCATATTGGCCCGGAACTGGTACGGTCTCTAATACCGATAAAGCCATTTGTTGACCAAGAATATTTATCTTTTGACCGCCAACTGGATCTTTCGCTGCGCCAGGAACAGAGGGTACGCCCTATTAGTAATAATCACACAAGGTATGTTTTACCTTTCGAGGATTATCGATGGATCGGGTTATGGCTGGGAATGCCGTACGAGGATCTTTATGGCCAGCGCCTGTATCTAGATTTCTTGAAAAGCTTAAAAGATAACATATTTTTTGATTTAAATGAAGCTGGAGCAGTGGCAGACCGGGCTTCAATCAAGAGATACAATATCAGGAAAGTATACGGTGATAAATATCCTTTACGGTTAAACCCGGGCCAACAATCCGGTTTTGTACGCCCCTCCCAACCCACAGCCCATTTCTGTTTACTAACATGCTATTTAAATAATCAGAGTTTCAGGAATATGATCCTGGAATCGGTAAACCGGTTAAAAGGAAGGCAAATATTCAATAACTCATTTGTTGACGATATAACACGACGCTTTGAAGCCGGAGATGCAAGTGCAACAAAAACATTAAATGGGCTGGTTTCGGTAGATCTACTAATTGAGACCGGGATATTTGACAAGTAAGCTTAGTGTGTAACCCAAGGATTTTAAGAAAGCCATGATATAGAGAAATTATTGACAAGTCTAACAGGTCAGGGAGCTTTTGATATTCAGTAGTTTTAATAAGCTAAGAATTAGGGCGAGCTGAATTCAAAGGGTATTAACGATATTCTTTCCAAGTATTTCCCGTAATGTTAATTATTAAAATGAGTTATTTTCCGCAGGTGTCGCAAGGGTTAGAGACTGGATAAGTTGAATTATTGAGGTGACCCGGTTCAACGATCTGGTACTGGAGCTGGAAACGCGATGAAAGAAAGTAAAACGGAGCTGCCGTTCGTCAGTATCATCGTGCCGGTTTATAACGGGGAACATTTTATGGCAAAATGCCTGGACAGTCTGCTCAAGCAGTCCTATCCCCGGGATAAATATGAAGTCATCGTCGTAGACAACAATTCTGACGACCAGAGTGCCCTTATCGCTCGCAGCTTCGACGGTGTTAAGGTTTTTCACGAAAAAAAAAGGGGGTCATATGCAGCCCGGAACTTTGGGATAAGCGTGGCCCGGGGACATATTATTGCCTTCATCGATGTAGACTGTATTGCAGCCGGAAACTGGCTGGAGCAGGCGGCGCGCTGCTTGGCCGCCCGGCCCTGTGCCGGTATTGTCTCCGGCAGAGTAGAATTTTTTTCGCCCGAACCGCTCAGCGTCTGGGGATACTTCGATCGGAACACTTTTTTAAACCTGGAACATTCAGCCAGGGCCGGGGTTTCCAAAACAGCCAACATGTTCGTGCGCCGCTCCCTGTTTGACGCGATCGGTTTATTCGACGGCGACCTCCTTTCCGGGGGCGACGTGGAATGGACGGCCAGGGCTGTCACCGCCGGTTTTGCGCTTGACTACTGTCCCGGGGCCGTGGTCCAGCATCCCGTGCGCAATACTCTGCGGGCGGTGGCTGCCAAGTGTTACCGGGTCGGCCTCGGCAAGGGCCAGGTCTTGTGGAAAAAAAGGAAGTGCAGAGATGGCGCCGGCGCCACTTTCGGCTCTAATCCCATTAAACATTCCTTCCGCCTGCTGCATCGTTCTTTTTGTGGTGAAGACAGGGCCCGGAGCGCTTTCTTCCCGGTGCAGTGCGCCGGGGCCGTAATCGTGCTGGCGATAATCTTTCTGGCGGGTATGGTGAAAGGATTTCTGATGCACCCGTTCAAAGAAGTGGGGGGTTGATCCAGTGAAGTTAATTATTCAGATACCGTGTTTTAACGAAGAACATACCCTACCGGCGACCATAAACGCGCTGCCCAAAAAGATCCCCGGTATCGACGAGATCGAATACCTGGTCATTAACGACGGCAGTACCGACCGGACCGTTGCCGTGGCCCGATCGCTGGGAGTACATCACATTATCGGTTTTCCCAATAACCGGGGTTTGGCCAAATGCTTTATCGCCGGGATCGACGCCTGCCTCAGGCTGGGCGCCGATATCATCGTTAATACGGATGGCGACAACCAGTATAACGGTGCAGATATCGCCCGGCTGGTGCAGCCGCTGCTCAGCGGAAAGGCGGAGATAGCTGTCGGTGACCGCCAGGTTGACAGTATCGAACACTTTTCTTTTGTCAAGAAAAAACTGCAGAAAATCGGTAGCTGGATTGTCCGCCTGGCCTCGGGCAGCAATGTGGTCGATACCACCAGCGGCTTCAGGGCATTTACAAGAGAGGCGGCCATGCGTCTTAATGTTGTTTCAGACTATTCATACACGCTGGAAACGCTGATCGATGCCGGCTGCAGGAAGATGGCCATCGCCAATGTTCCAGTGCGGATCAATAAGCCATTGCGCAAATCGCGGCTTATCCCCAGCACTTCGGCCTATATTAAAAATTCGGCCTCAACGATCATGCGTATTTACAGCATGCGCCAGCCCTTGAAAGTTTTCTTGACCCTGAGCGGCTTGTTTTCCCTGGCCGGCATTATACTGATCATACGCTACTTATATTATTACTTCAGCGGGAGCGGCTCAGGCCACATGCAATCGCTGATCCTGGCAGCCATTTTAATCATTGTCGCTGTTCAACTGGCCGCTTTTGGCCTGCTCTCCGACGCTATTTCCGCCAGCCGGAAAGTAAACGACGAAATTTTGTACCGCCTCAAACGGATCGAGTACGATAAAATGGATAGAATCATCGCGGGCAACGATTTTTTTCTTGAAGCTTCGGCCACCAAAAGTGTTCCGTTCACCGCCCGCCCCAAAGATTGAACCCGGGAAACGGGGTACCCTGAAAATAGACGCCGTTCCAGTTGCCGGAACCAGTGACTCTCCCGTCTTCCTGCCATGATGTGACGGTGTTGACCCTGATCATGCCCCGGGGTAGATCTATTTTCAGGGTTAAGGTCGCGGTGACGGGATATGACATTGTCCATGATCTGCACGCTGCGATTGAATAGTGCCCCCGTTTAAAACGTTTTACCCCCCCACAGAGCCCCACCATCAAGGGCTGATCAAACCGGCGGGCGGTTGCCGCTTAAAGACCTTCTAATATTTGGGCTGCTCTTTTTTCCCAGGTGTATTTTTCCTGCAGGCAAGAAAAAGCGGCTGCCGCGAGACGGTCGCGCAAATTTTGATCCCCGGCCAAAAGCTGCACGGCTCTGGTCCACTCGTCGAGGCGGCCGGGCGGACAAAGAAGAGCGTTGTGGCCATGGATTAAAATTTCTTTTAAAGCGGGCAGATCGCTGGCAATAATCGGCTTGCCGTAGGCCATGTATTCGAAAATTTTTAACGGAGACATCCACCGGGCGGTATCGCCGCCGCCGGGAATGGCCACTTTTTCCTGGTACGGTGCCAGAACAATATCGATTTTACGGTAATAACGGGCCAGCTCTCCGGGCGGGACATGTCCGGTGAAGCAAAGGTTTTCCTGGGAAATACAGGAATTGCGCCACCGCTCGACATCTTTCTCAGAGCCGCCGACAACCAGGAAATCATATTGCGGCAGCCGTTTTGCCAGCTCCAGGATGATTTCCAGGCCCCGGCCGGGGTAAAGGCTGCCGACATAACCGATGGTTGGCCTGCTATTTGGTAAAACAGTATCTTCAACGCCGTCTGAATCCGGTATATCGGAACCATCCGGGGCCACCATAATTTTTTCCTCCGGTAATTCCGGGAATAGCCGGCGGTATTCTTCCTGCAGCGCATTGGTAATCACGATCAATTTCTTCAGGTTTCTGTTGCGCATCAGCCGCCGGGTCAGGCAAAAATGAATGAAAGAGGTAGGAGGTTTGTGCGCTTCAAAATAAAAGGGAACATTGTAAAAAAATGTAGCCAGCGTTAAAGTAAACAAATCCCGGCTAAAAATGAGATCAGGAATAGCGGTTTTTTTAAGAAAAAAATAAAAACGGAGCAGGTAGAAAAACAATCCATGCACTTTGTCGGTGCGGCCCTTAAGCAGGGTAATTTTGAATCTGTTGCTGACTCCATAGTAGTCAAAAAGAGAATCGAGAGGCATTGGCGTATACCGGGCGGCCACGAGATGCAGCTCATGGCCCTGCTGCGCCAGGGCCTGGCACATTTTCATTACCTGCACGCTGTTTGCGGCTTTAGAAGGCAGTAGTGAACGGGAGAGGTAGATTATGCGCAAATGAACAACCTGCTTTCATTGAAATAACCGTCCGGGCTACAGTCAGGCTAAATTTTTATTTCCTGGCGCTGCCCCAGAAATTCGGATAAACCGGCAGGGGCGCCGCATTTAAAATATGAAGCATTATAATCCCTGGCAGGCCCAGCTTTTTTTTGGCCTTGTTCTTGTTATGGTCGGTTAGTATGGTAAATTTGCCGATGTTGACATCGTGAAAACCTGCCTCCTGCAGCAGGTTTTTAAGCGTGCCCTTCGTTTGCAGGGAGCAATGATATCTCTTCCACCGGGTCAACGATTTTTGAGAAAATATTTCCCACGGGATATTTATATATTTGTTCGGTGTTTGGAATAGCAGTAATCCGCCTGTTTTTAAAATCCTGTTCACTTCATCCCGCAGATATTTTTTTACCGCGGGGATATGCTCGATCACATCAAACATCAGTACCACATCAACAGATTGATCATCACAGGGAATCTGCTGCCCATTATACCAGGCGAGATTAGGGGCAATTTCCCGGTATGATTGCTTGCCCCGTTCAATCGCTTGTTGATTAACATCAAGCCCGTGAACATCATGATAACCCAGCCTGTACAAATTATAGATCAAGCTGCCGTAGCGGCATCCGATATCGAGTATTTTGGCATTGTTAGATATCTGGTGCCTTAAAAAAAAATGTACGGATGCTTCGATATTGCCGTGTTCTTTTGTTAATGAGATTATTTGATCCATCGTTGTTTTCCGGCCAGGCTTTCGGAATATTAATCAAAACATAAGCATGAAAGAATAAGCGGACAGCGCCGCTACTGCCAGCAGCAACACATAGAAGCAATCTGTTTACCCGGCGCTTTGCCGTACCGGCCAAACAGGAATGCGGCTATGCCCGGTAGCCAGAAAAATATTATTGAAAACCCTTTCGACTTTAACCCGGTTTTTGCTTTGGGGTTGTGCCGGGAGACTAATGTCCATGGCAGAAAGCATTACGGCTAACCAACTTTGCTTTTTAATATGAAAAAATATTTGGGACAATTGAAAATGCTTTTAAGTATTTATACCATTACATAATGATCATTTCAAGTTAAATCGCGGTTTAAAATGATCTCCGGAAGTGCTGAAAACAATCGTAAACATCCGCGGACTATCCAGTAGGAATCTAGAGATGAAATGGCGAATAGGATTCATACCTGGGCACCAACCGAAAGTTTTTTATTATAAACAGCGAGGTGGCGACGATTTGAATATACTGGTAACAGGCGGAGCCGGGTTCATCGGCTCGAATTTTTTAAACCGCTTTGTCTCCCGCTATCCCGAGCATAGATTTATTAATTTTGATGCCCTTACATATGCTGCCAACCTGATGAACCTGGCAAAAGTGGCGGATCGGCCAAACTATGTTTTTGAAAAGGGCGACATCGCCGATTACGACCGGGTCAGGGAAATTTTCGAGCAGTATGAACCGGACCTGGTCATTCACTTCGCCGCGGAAAGCCACGTCGACCGCAGTATCGTCGGTCCGGCCGCCTTTATGCGCACCAATATCACCGGCACTTTCAACCTGCTCGAAGCCTGCCGCCATTTCTGGGGCCGGAAAGAAGGGAAGCTCTTTCACCATGTCAGCACCGACGAGGTGTACGGCTCCCTTGGCGCAACCGGCTACTTTACCGAGACTACACCCTATGACCCCAGCAGCCCTTACTCGGCTTCCAAGGCCGCCAGCGATCACCTGGTCAGGGCCTACAGCCGCACTTACAATCTCCCCGTGGTGGTGACTAACTGCTCCAATAACTATGGACCGTACCAGTTTCCGGAGAAGCTGATCCCGTTAATGATCATCAATGCGCTGGAGGGCAGGCCGCTGCCGGTATACGGCCGGGGGGAAAACGTGCGTGACTGGCTGTACGTAGAAGATCATTGCGATGCCATCTGGACGGTGATCCAGAAAGGCAGGCGCGGCGAAACCTATAACATCGGCGGCAATAATGAGTGGAAAAACATTGATATAGTTCATAAAATTTGTGAAGTTTTAGCGGAAGAGACACAGAAAGATGTCGCTGCCTTGAAGAAGCTGATTACTTTCGTGAAAGACAGGCCCGGCCACGATCTGCGCTACGCCATTGACAGCACCAAGATCAGGAAAGAGCTGGGCTGGCGCCCGCAGGAAACTTTTGAAACGGGCTTGCGCAAGACGGTGCGCTGGTACCTGGACAACCAATCCTGGATTAACAGCGTGAAAACGGGAGAGTATCAGCAGTGGCTGAAACAGAATTATGAGCAGCGCGCGACAGGGTAGGGAAGGGTTTAAATCCACCTGCCCCCTTTAACAGGGGAGACAGGCGGGGTTCTTCATCATAATAATCAATCCAGTATGGGAAAAGGAGCAAGGCCATGAAAGGGATTATTCTGGCCGGAGGGGCCGGCACCAGGCTCTATCCGTGCACTATCTCCACGAGCAAGCAGTTGCTGCCGGTATACGACAAGCCGATGATTTACTACCCCCTCTCCACGCTGATGCTGGCCGGCATCAAGGATATTCTGGTTATATCCACCCCGGAGGACACCCCCAAGTTTGAGGCCATCCTGGGCGATGGAGCGCGGCTGGGCATAAGCCTCTCTTACCGGGTGCAGGAAAAACCGGGAGGCATCGCCCAGGCTTTCCTGGTCGGTGAGACCTTTATTGGCAGCGAGAAGGTTTGTTTAATTCTCGGCGACAATATCTTTTACGGCCACGGCATGACCGAAGTGCTGCGCCGGGCCAGGGGGCTGGAGCGAGGTGCGCTGGTCTTCGGTTACCAGGTCAAAGATCCGCAGCGATACGGGGTTATCGAATTTGATGCCGACGGCACCGCGCTCAGCATCGAAGAAAAGCCGCAGCAGCCGAAATCCAATTACGCCGTGCCGGGCATCTATTTTTACGACAACCAGGTGGTGGAAATAACTAAAAGTTTAAAACCCTCCGCCCGCGGCGAACTGGAAATTACCGATGTGAACCGGGCCTACCTGGAGCGGCGGCAACTGGCGGTAGAGCTGCTGGGCCGGGGCGTGGCCTGGCTGGACACGGGAACTCCCGACAGCCTCATGGAGGCGGCCAATTTTGTGGCCACCATCGAGAGAAGGCAGGGGCTGAAGATAGCCTGTATTGAAGAGGTGGCCTACCGCATGGGCTATATCAACCGGGAGCAGTTGCGGGAACTGATTGACAGGCTGCCGAAAAGCCATTATAAAGAATACCTGGAAACGCTGCTGCAGCAATGAGGCACGCCGGCTGGTTTCGTAGAAGAGCACGAAAGGATGAGCTCTTTGCTTTCTTCATGGAAAAAGGGTAACATTGACGGAGTCGTAATCAAGCCCTTGCGGAAACACCTGGACCGCCGCGGCTTTCTCTGCGAAACATTCCGCCTTGACGAACTGCCCCCGGATCTCAAGCCGGTGATGAGCTATATCTCTTATACTGAACCGGGGATGGCCCGGGGGCCGCATGAACACCGCGCCCAAACCGATATTTTCAGCTTTCCCGGGCCGGGCAACTTTCTGCTGAAGCTGTGGGACAACCGCCCGGGAAGCGCCACCCGCGGGAATTACATGGAGCTTTTCGCCGGTGAAGACAACCCGCTTACCGTGATTATTCCTCCCGGCATTGTGCATGGCTATAAGAATATCTCCGCCCATAGCCGCGGCATGGTGTTAAACTTCCCCGACAGGCTCTACCGGGGCTGGGGCAGGGCGGAAGAGGTGGATGAGATCCGGCACGAGGACGACGCGGAAAGCCCGTTTAAACTGGAGTAATTACATCAATCCTCAATGGCGAAGGATGATGGGAAAACGATCATAAATATTTGGCGAGGCATGTTGTCGAAGTGATAATACTGCTGCTGGGGAAAAACGGCCAGATCGGGTGGGAGCTGCAGCGAACCCTTCCCACGCTGGGGCAGGTGGTGGCCCTGGGCCGGGACCGCCTCGATCTGGCTGACGCGATAGCGCTGCGCCGGACGGTAAGGGAAGTGAGGCCGGACATTATTGTTAATGCCGCCGCGTACACCGCGGTGGACCGGGCTGAAGAAGAAGCGGCTCTAGCCATGGCGGTAAACGGCATCGCCCCCGGAATCCTGGCCGAAGAAGCGGCGCGCCTGAAGGCCCTGCTGGTACATTATTCCACGGACTATGTTTTTGACGGAACCGGCACGGCCCCATACCGGGAAGAGGACCGGCCCAACCCGCTCAACGTTTACGGCAGGTCCAAGCTGGCCGGAGAGGAGGCGATCCGGGCAAGCGGAGCGCCCCACCTGATTTTCCGGACCAGTTGGGTTTACGGTTTGCGCGGGAAAAATTTTCTCTTAACCATGCTGCGCCTTGCCCGCGAACAGGAGGAGCTGCGCATCGTCAACGATCAGGTCGGCACGCCCAACTGGTGCGGCATGGCGGCTGAAGTAACAACGATGGTTTTACGGGAATACCGGGCCCGCGAAGACAGCTCCCTTGCGGGCACCTATCACCTCAGCGCGGAGGGGAAGGCTAGCTGGTATGATTTTGCCCGGGCGATTCTGTCCGCCGATCCCCGGAAAGAAGAGCAGGTCTGCCGCAGGATTATCCCCATCGCTACCGCGCAATATCCTACTCCGGCCAGGAGACCGCTTTACTCGGTTTTGGACAACCGCAAAATTAAAAGCACTTTTAATCTAAAGATGGAGCGCTGGGACAGGTACCTGGAACAACTTTTACAGCCTGCACGTGAGTGAACCATAACCGGGAAGGCGGCAGCCAGGCCCGGCATGGCTGCGGGCAGCCAAAACAGCGGGGCTGCATGAAAATGCGGTTGAAGGGAATAATATTAAATTTCCATTTACTACCCGGTTGTTAACGGTAACAGCCAGGAATTATGGCCGGAATACTGGATCAGGAATTTTGGAAACTGAAGCCGGCGGCTGGCGGCCGGCTAAAGGGAAGCGACCCTGAGGGGCAATAATATTCGGAACCTGGGGGTAAACAGAACTGGATGATTAAAGCGGCCAGGCGTATTTTTCTGCTCAGTAAAAAAGCCTACGGCCTGCTGCGCCGGGAAGGTTTTAAGGGCCTTTGGCGCAAAGTTGCCTTTTTAAGGAAACTTTCCGCCAAGAACTCTTACCGGCGCCTTCTTGCCGAAAACCGGCTCACTGAACAGGACCGGGCTGAACTGGCGCGCCGGATCGGGGAGATGCCTTTTCGGCCCCTCATTTCGGTTTTGGTCCCCGTTTATAATGTTGAAGAGAAATGGCTGCGCCGCTGCCTCGATTCCGTGTTAAACCAGGTCTACCCCCACTGGGAGCTGTGCCTGGCCGATGACGCCTCCACCGCTCCCCATGTCCGGCGGGTGCTGCAGGAATATAGCGCGGCCGACCGGCGGATCAAGGTTGTCTACCGGGAAAAAAACGGCCATATCGCCGCGGCCAGCAACTCCGCCTTGAGCCTGGCCGGCGGAGAATATATCGCCCTGCTGGATCATGACGACGAACTCACCGCAGACGCCCTCTACGAGGTAGCGCGGCTGTTAAACCGCCATCCCGACGCCGATATGATCTACAGCGATGAAGATAAAATTGACGAAACCGGCCGGCGTCATTCCCCGTTGTTTAAGCCGGACTGGTCTTACGATACATTTCTGTCGCAGATGTATACCTGCCATCTCGGCGTCTACCGTACCCGCCTGGTTAAAGAGCTGGGCGGCTTCAGAGAAGGTTTTGAAGGCAGCCAGGACTACGACCTGGTTCTGCGCCTTTGTGAAAAAACGGAAAAGATCTATCATATACCCCGCGTCCTTTATTCCTGGCGTGAAATTGCCACCTCTACCGCGGCCAGCGCCGCCTCCAAGCCCTACGCGCATACCAGCGGCCTCAGGGCGCTTAATGAGCACCTGGCGCGCCGCTACAAGCCCGGGGAGGCCTGGTGCCAGTCAGGCCGCTGGGATTTCGTCTACGACGTGCGCTACCGGCTGCCGGAGAACACCGGCGTATCCATTATCATTCCCACCCGGGATCGGGTTGACTTGCTGAAAAATTGCCTTGACAGCATCATCACTAAAACCGACTACGCGCGCTACGAGATCATTATCATGGATAACGGCTCTGTGGAGGAAGAGACCGCCCGGTACTTCGAGGCCATCAGGAGTGATAAAATTAAAATCGTTGAAGCGCCGTACGCCTTTAACTGGGCCCGGATCAACAATCACGGGATCGATGTGGCCGGCGGGGACGTTTTTGTCTTTTTAAATAACGATACAGAGGTGATCAGCGCGGACTGGCTGACCAGGCTGGCGGAAAAAGCGGTCCGCCGGGAAACAGGCACTGTCGGAGCCCTGCTGCTCTACCGCGACGGCACTATCCAGCATGCCGGCGTGGTGGTGGGCATGGGCGGCTGGGCTGATCATGTTTTCAAGGGGATGGAGCCGGTGCACTACGGCTCGCCTTTCATCTCGCCGCTAATCACCCGCAACGTCCTGGCTTCCACCGGCGCCTGCCTCGCCGTATCCCGGAAGACGGTGGAGAAAATCGGCCGCTTCAACGAAGAATTTATCATCTGCGGCAGCGACGTGGAGTTTTGCCTGCGCGCCCATGAAAACGGCTTGCGCAATATTTATGATCCGGAGGTGCGGCTCTATCACCTTGAATCCCGCTCCCGGCGCAACCTGGCCATCCCGGAGAGCGATTTCGCCCTTTCAGCCCGCTATTACAAGAAATACCTGGCCAGCGGCGATCCGTTTTACAACCGCAACCTGGATCTTTTTTCGCCGGTTCCGGCTGTAACACCACAGAGGAGGTAAGGACCATGGCTGTTGTGGATAACCTGGTCGACCGGGCCCGCCGGAGCAAAGCCTTAAAATATATCTATCTCAAGCTGTTCAGCCCGTATGTTGATCTGCATATCAAGGAGATCTCATTTACGATCAAACCGCGGCCGCAGGACCATGCGGAAAGAAGGCTGAATCTGCTGGTTCCCTCCATCAGCGCCGCCCATGTTTTCGGTGGAATCAGCACCGCTCTTAATTTTTTTGAACAGATTGCCCTGGCCGGAGGCTTTAAGGGCAGAATTATCGTCATTAACGCCGAGCCGCAGGCCGGGGAGATTGAGAAAAGCTTCCCCGGTTATCGCCTCGGTGACGGTGGCGCCGGCGGCGATATAGACAGGCAGATCTGGCCCTGCCGCCATAAAGAGATTGCTGTTCCGGTGGGGCCGCAAGACTACTTTATGGCCACGGCCTGGTGGACCGCCTACTGCGCGCAAAACCTGGTCAACTGGCAGGCGGAACATTACCGCTGCAGCCGCAAACCGCTGCTCTACCTGATTCAGGACTTTGAACCCGGTTTCTACCCCTGGTCCGGCGAATATCTGCTCTGTGAAAGCACTTACCGCTATGACGGCCCCCAGGTGGCCCTCTTTAATACCAGGCTGTTAAAAGATTTTTTCACGCAAAATGGATTTCACTTTACGCAGGAATTCTATTTTGAGCCCCCGTTAAACGAACAGATCCGGCGCTTGAAAAAAGAGCTGGCCGGTGTTAAGCGGAAAAAGCAGATCCTGGTTTACGGGCGCCCTTCCACCCCGCGCAACGCTTTTCCGTTGATCCTGGAAGGGTTGAAAGTATGGGCGGCAGGGCAGCCCGGCGCCCGGCAGTGGAAAATTATATCTGTCGGTGAAAAACACCGCCAGATCGACCTGGGCCACGGAGTGATCGTCCACTCCCTGGGCAAGGTAAGCCTTGAAGAATACGGGCGCCTGCTGGCGGAATCTTCGGTGGGGGTATCGTTAATGGTTTCGCCTCACCCCAGTTATCCGCCCCTGGAGATGGCGGAATACGGCCTGCAGGTCATCACCAACAGCTTTCAGGCCAAGGATCTCTCGCAGCTTTATCCCAACATCGTCTCCCTGCAAAGGTGCCTGCCCGCCGATATTGCCGCCGCCATCGACGCAGCAACGCAAAAAGAGCCGCTGCCGCTGGCGGAAGCCGGGACGGCCTTAAGGGAGCAGAGCGACTATGAGCAATTAAGCGCCAGCGTGGCCCGCGCCCTGCTAAGCTGATGGGTTTATGATGCCGCCAGGAAAATGGGTTATAATAATTTTCTAGCCCCCTGATCTCTTTGCAAACAAAGGGAGGATGGGGGTGAGGGGCGGGAGCTTCCAGCCGGCTTCTGGAAGCCCGGAGCTCCACCCGTGAGAAAAGCAAGAATAACAAGGAAAGCAAAGAAGGTAATAAAAATTAGCAATAGTGGGAAAAATATCTCAAGCGGTGCCCTTTCCGTCGCCCTGTGCACTTACAACGGCGGCGCTTATTTACAGGAGCAGTTGGAAAGCATTGCCGCGCAGACCCTGCCGCCGGCGGAACTGGTTGTCTGTGACGACGGTTCCACGGACAATACCATGGCCCTGATCCGGGATTATGCACGGCGGGCGCCGTTTGCGGTGCGGCTTTATGACAACGAGCACCGTCTCGGCGTGATCGCCAATTATTCCCGGGCGGTGAGCCTGTGCCGCGGCGACTATATTGCCCTGTGCGACCAGGACGATCTCTGGTGCCCGGAAAAACTGGAACTGTCTCTGGACTGCATGCGCGGGGCGGAGGAAAGGTACGGCCAAAAGACACCTTTGATGGTGCACAGCGATCTGCAGGTAGTAGACCTGCAAGGCCGGATCATGGCCGCGTCGTTGATGAAATCGCAAAATATACACCATGTCGAAGACGAGCCCCTGAAAACGCTGCTGGCGCAAAATTTTGTTACCGGCTGCACCGTTTTACTGAACCGCCCGCTGGCGGAAGCGGCCTTGCCGCTGCCTGAAAAGGCACTGATGCATGACTGGTGGTTTGCCCTGGTGGCTTCGGTCCTGGGCCGGATTGTTTTCTTGCCCCGCCCTACCGTATCCTACCGCCAGCACGGGGGCAACACCGTCGGCGCGAAAAAATTTATTTCCGTCAAAAGCGCTTCCCGCCTGGCCAGAGTAAAAGAGCTGGAGCATACCATTGCCCGCACCGTGGAGCAGGGCCTGGCTTTGCTGGACAGGCTGGAACAGAGAGGCACCGCGGCCCTTCCGCCTTACCTGGCCGGCTACCTTAAGGCGGCGCGGCAAAACGGCAAAGAGGCGGCAGCTTATGCCCGCAGCCATGGCATCACCAAGCAGGGCCGGCTGCGCCGCTTCGTTTTTCTGCTGCTGCTGGCCAGGGGCCGTTATCTTGAATACCTGGAGGAAAATTGTGCGGCTGAGCGTAATTATTGTTAACTGGAATGCTAAGGAATTCCTGGAAAGATGCCTGAAATCTGTTTTTGCCAGCGAGTTTAAAGGGGACTTTGAGGTAATTGTCGTGGACAACAACTCTAGCGATAACAGCGTGGCTTTTGTCCGCGAAAACTACCCCTGCGCCCGGGTTCTGGCCAACCGGGAAAACACCGGTTTTGCCCGGGCCAACAATCAGGCCATCCGGGAAAGCCGGGGGGATTATATCCTGCTTTTGAATCCCGACACCGAGATCCGCAAGGAGACGCTGCAGGTTATGGTTGATTTTATGGACAGGAGGCCTGAATGCGGCATGGCCGGGTGCAGGGTTTTAAACCCCGACGGGACGCTGCAACTGGCCTGCCGCCGTAATATTCCCACCCTGGCCGACGCCTTTTTTAAACTGATCGGTATCAGCCGCCTTTTCCCCCGCTCCGCCCGTTTTTCCCGCTACAACCTGACCTTTCTCTCGCCTGACGTGATGACCCGGGTTGATGCTGTATCCGGCGCTTTTCTCATGGCCCGCCGCGAGACGGTGGAAAAGATCGGGCTGCTGGATGAGCGTTTTTTCATGTACGGTGAAGACCTGGATTGGTGCTGGCGCTCCAGGCAGGCCGGGTATGTCAATTACTATGTGCCCGATACGGCCATTGTCCATTATCACGGCCAGAGCAGTAAAAAAAGGCCGTTTCGCACGGCTTACTACTTTTACCAGGCCATGTATCTTTTTTACTGCAAGCACAGTGCCCCCCGCTGGGCCTGGCCGCTGGTGCGGGCAGCCTCCCTGGCGGCGTTCGCCGTGGCTCTGCCCAAAACCGTCTGGACCTTAAAAAAAAGGTGGAGCCAGTCGCCGGGCGCCGGGGCAGGACAATGGATGGACGGCGCGAATAATCTATAGAAGAGCATGGGTGGCCGGAGGTGTAACGGATGAAGCGTATCCTGGCAGTGAAAGCGATCGTCGATATCCTGCTCGTACACGCGGGTTATCTGCTTATATTTTGGATTCGGTCAACCCTGGAAGAGCATAATATCAGCGCCTATCTCACTGTGGCGCCCTGGCTGACCATAGCCGCTTTTATTATCTTTTACAGCTACGGTTTTTACTCCCGTGCCTCGGTCCGCCATCAGTGGGACGAAATCTTCTCCAGCCTGGTTTGTGCCCTGGCCCTGCTGTGCTTGAGCGCCCTGGCCCTGTCATACATCCTCCAGCAGTACGGCTTTCCCCGTTTGTCCATTGTTTTTGCCGCCGTGGTGCAGATGCTGCTGCTCCTTGGTTGGCGGGCGATCACAGTACGCTGGTCTAAAAAATATGTGGAACCTTTTAAGCTGCTGTTGATCGGCCCGGAAGAGAGCGCCCTCGAGCGGCTAAGACAGTTCCAGAACGATCAATCGGGCCATTACCAGGTTCTGGCCATCTTAACCCCGGAGAAAAAAACGGCGCCGGAAGCCGTGCCTGTGCCTGTATATGAAGGCTACGAAAATTTGGAGCGGGTCCTGGATCAAGTCCAGCCAAACAGCGTTCTGTTCTGTTCGGGCATACCGGATCGAATCCGCATGGAACTGCTCATGCAAACGCTTACTTACGGCGCCGATATATTTATTGTCCCCGATTTTTACGATATCATGGTGGCCAAATCGCGGCTGGAACAGTTGAACAACATCCCCGCCTTTCGCCTGACCGGCTTTGCCGCCAGCAGGGAACAGCTCTGGAAAAGGGCGATGGATATTGCCCTCTCTCTTATATTTGGCCTTCCCGCCCTCATTTTTATCTTTCTCGCCGCCCTGGCCTTGAAAATCGAACTGCCCCGGGCTCCCGTTTTTTACACGCAGGAAAGGATCAGCCGGAAAGGGCGCGTATTCAAGCTGTACAAGCTGCGCACCATGGTGCCGGATGCGGAAAAATATACCGGCCCCGTGCTCTCCGGCGCAGATGACCGGCGTGTCACCGCCGTGGGCAGGGTTTTAAGGCTTACCCGCATCGACGAACTGCCCCAGCTCTGGAATGTGCTTAAAGGCGAGATGAGCTTTATCGGGCCGCGGGCGGAAAGACCCTTTTTTGTGGAGCAGTACTCCCGTGACATACCCGGGTACGATTACCGCCATGTTGTTAACAGCGGCATCACCGGCCTGGCCCAGATTGAAGGCAAATACAGCACCACTGCCGAGGACAAGCTCCGCTTTGACTTAATCTATGTGCAGACTTTTTCTCCGCTAAAGGATTTGCACATCCTGATGCATACAATCAAAGTGATGCTGCTTAAGAAAAAAGCGATGTAGTTTAGATAAGATAGAAGGAATTATGGGGTTACTGTCGAAACAGAAGAAGAATAATCCAACAATTCTTGCCTGGTGGAAAGCTATGGAGGGTTTTTGTGCAATGAAAAAATTATATGTTGGACTGTTTTTGCTCTTAACCATCTTGCCGGCGTTTACAGGTTGCGGCCCCGAATATGTTTATGATCTGGAAAAATTTAATCACGTCAACGCCTATGTCCAGGAGATCGTGGCGGCCATTGAAGAAACCGCCTTTGATTTTGAACTCTGGGTGGTTGACCCGGGCAACGCGGAAAAATTGGAGTGGCTGGAAATGGACGCGGAATGGATCGAGGATATAAATTTACGTTATTTGACCGGTGATTTTCCGGATTATAGCGAACTTGAAACCTGGGTCGTCCCCGTCTCCAATGATAAAGAGCGCTGGACGATCAAGGGCTCAAGACTGGTTTCCGCCCTGGAGCAAATAGAGGCGTCCACCCCGGAACTGGCCGGGTTGATCTTCGAGCTGACCGGCGCAGGCGGCGATCTTTTTTTAAATACCAAGAGCGAAGAGATCAGGCCGGTCTTGAACAAAGCCCTGGAAGCGGCGACCGAACTGAAAGAACTTTTTCGATTGCAGGAAATAAATGGCGATTGACCTTTTCCCAATTTAGCGAGATTAATGGGCTGCCTGAACAACCCTGCCAGCGGTATGTATCTTTATCTTAAAAGTGGAACTATCCTTGTTCAAAATGGTCACAGTTATAGAATCTTGTTATTTATGCTATAATAGCAAGGCAGGCGCAAGAAGGGGGTAAATATAATGAGATTTGGTCAAATTGTAAAAAATCAATGACAGGTCTGAAAAACTTACTTAATAAAGCGGCTGCCTTTGTGAAACGGATCATGGCCAAAGTAATCTCATACCTGAAAAATATGAAGCGAAAACAGATCATTATCGGGGCTGTAGCCCTGGTGCTTATTGCCGGAGTCGCATTTGCCGCCATATTTATCATGCAGGTCACCGATCCCGAGTCGGTTATACTGGGCGGTATCAGGGGCGGCAAAGAGTACAGAGTTGATGAAGAATTTTCAGAAAAAACGGTCAACATTGCCGTGCTGGGATTTGACCGCAATGCCGAAAGGGAAGAGTACGCCTATCTTTTTTTACCTGACTTTATCGCTGTTCTTTCCATCAATTTTGAAACGGACCAGGTATCATTTGTACGGGTGCTCCGTGACTCCTACGTACCCATTGCTGTAACCGGGATAAAAGACAAGATTAACCATTCCTATTACCACGGGTACCAGCATAGCAGCGGGCCGGATAAAGACGCCGACGGGCTGCAATGTACCCTGGATACGATCAGCAACGTTCTCGGCGGGATACCGATTCATTATTATGTTTCGGTGGACATGGACGGGCTGGCCTACATGGTCGACGCCCTCGGAGGCGTTGAATACAGGGTCAAGGAAGACCTGTACGACAAGTTTGGCAACAAAGTCCTGGGCAAGGGGACGCACTACTTTGACGGGGAAGCTTTCGTTTTATTCGTGCGCCATCGCGATGATAATACCGGCCAGGATGTCGGGCGGGCTGCCAGGCAGTTTGATATCCTGGATGACCTTTTTGAAAGTGTCAGGGACAGGGGCCTGTTAAAAAATGCACCCACTTTTTTCAAGGTTTATCGCGATTACGTCGACACCAATATGAGTTTGAAGCAGGTTGCAGCCCTGGCCTATTACGCCATGGATTTTGATCCGACCCATGATATTTTCTACGTTCTCGATGGCGAAAGCCAGACCAAGGACGGCATCTGGTACTGGGTGCTCAATCAGGCCCAGCGCGTCCGGCTGATCAAGGAGGTTTTTGGTATAACCGTGGCCGCCTGGCCGCAGGAGGTCCTCACCGATACGCCGCCGCCGCCGCTTAAGTTTTTCGACTACAAGGTGGATTTTGATAAAAAAGGCAACCCGTCGGTAGAGCTTACCTGGGAGCCGGGAGATTCGAAGAAAGTGGTTTTCGAGCTCTACCGGAACGGTGAGCTGCTTGAAGAGTTGGAAGGCATCACCTATTATATCGATACCGATGTGGATCTATTTCAGACCTACAATTATACCCTGGTAGTGCGCCATTACCGGGCCAAGGGCGACCCGCACGGTCTCACTGTATACGTGGCGCCGCCCGCGGTGGAGGTGCCGGACGTGGTCGGCATGACAGAAAAGGAAGCCCAGAAGTTGATTGAAAATGCGGGGCTGGATTTCGTGCACGCTGAAGAGTTCAGCGATAAAGTGCCGAAGGGTATTGTGATCAAGACAGTGCCGGTCGCCGGTACCGAGGTGGAGCCGGGCAGCGCGGTGACCGTGGTGGTATCCCTGGGCCCTGTGCCTGAAAAACAGATACCTGATGCTGATCGTATAATTGGAAAGACTGAAGACCAAGTTAGGAGAATTCTGGAAGAGCTCAACTTGAATCTACGAATTGAAACAATAAAAAAAGAGTATAAAGAAGGTTTTGAGGATGGTCAGGTGTATAAAATAGTACCGGCCCCCGGGCAGACTGTAAGATACGGTGACACTGTCACTATTTATGTATCAAAAGGCCCAGAAGAGCCCGTAGATCCAGGTGAATAAGATTAAGTACTTTTGAACAATATTCAGTTCAAAACATCGAAAAGCATGGGGCAACCCGTTATCGGGTTGCCTTTTTTTCAACTATAATAATTACTCAGGCTGTATGGTTTGCAAAAGAATTAGCGCTTTTGCTCCTGCCCGGGCTAATTCCCTCTCCCCCGGCGGGAGAGGGCTGGGGTGAGGGGGGAGATCCCTCTTTTAGCCGGTTGCCTGAGCAGTAACGTTAAGTTAATGAAAACACGGGAGAACTAGTCTTTTCCGATTTTCCCAGGATAGGCCAGTAAGTGAGAAAAACATTTTGTGGACAACCGGGCAAAGGGTAAAGATATTGGCATTCGCCTGGTGTTAAGGCAATTTAATTTGACCGATGCGGCGGCGGATAATATAATAAGAGCATGGACAAGGGCGCGGCTTACCGCGCCCGCATTCTGTCCGCCTAGAAAGATGATCAACCATGCGCCGCCGCAGTAAAACGGCCCTCGTAGTGCTTCTTGCCTTTGCCCTGTTTGCGGCCGCCCTGGCCGCCTTTTCCATCTACCTGCTCGACCCGCAGCGCCTGTTTGCCCGGGCGGAGGGCAGGAGCGAAACAGTTGAAAAAGAAGATTTTGCCGGGGAGGACCGGATCAACATTGCCCTGCTCGGCTTTGACCGCTCCGCCGAGCGGGATAAAACCTTTACCATTTACCGGCCCGATACTATTATGATTGCTTCATTGGAGCTAGAAAAGGGGACGGTTTCCCTGGTCAATATTCCCCGCGACAGTTATGTCGCCATTGCCGGCGGCGGGGGATACGATAAAATTAACCACGCCTATATGCACGGCTATTACCGGCCGGGGGCGGATGATCCCCACCAAAGCGGCATTGAAACGACCCTGCAGACGATTGAAGATTTTCTCGGCGGCGTGCCGGCGCATTATTATGTTGCCCTGGACATGGACGCCGTGGTGGAGATTGTCGACCGGTTGGGTGGAGTGGACTACGAGGTGGAATACCCGGTGCGGGCTGATTTCGGCCGCGGGGAGCTTTTACTGGAGGAGGGCTTCCAGCGCCTGGATGGCCGCAGCTTTTTAACTTATATCCGCGATCGCAGTGTCGGAGGGGACATCGGCCGATCCCGGCGCCAGCAGCAGGTTTTGATCGCCGCCTTTAGCCAGCTTAAGAATAAGGGCAGTCTTTCCAGCCTCCCTGCCCTCTACCGGTCGCTCCAGGACAACCTGGAGACAAACCTATCCCCCGCCCAGGTGGCATCCCTGGCCATGTTCGGTACGCGCGTGGAACCGGAGCAAATCCGGACTTATGTCTTTCCAGGTAGTATCCAGTTCGCGCCCCAAGGAGAGATAGACGTTTCTTACGTGGTCATTGACGAGGAAGCCCGGGTGGAGTTAATCAGGGAGGTTTTTGGCGCCGCGGTGGAACAGAGGGCCCAGATTGTTTTACCGGGCCGGCGCCGCGACGCTTAAATCAGGAGCCGGCTCCGGCTACCGTTTATATCACGGGAAAGATAACCCGTACATCCCTGCCCTCCCCCCCGCCAGCCAACCAGCGCTGGAATCCAGAAATTCCCTCTCCCCTGGTGGGAGAGGGTAGAAGGTGCGGGAGCGGTTAACGCCCTGTTTTCTAGATTCACGGGGCTCAGCACAGTAAACGGCAGTTAAATTGTCTGGACCTGGTTAGCCAGGGCGATATAATTAGCGGTATAATGATTTAGGAAATTTACCGATCGCAGCCAAAAGGGGGCTTGAGCATCATTAAAGCTGAAGAAAGAATTATCTGCGCCCTGGATGTGCACCAGGCCGCTGAAGCAAAGCGCCTGGTGGAGCAACTGGACGGCCTGGTGAGCTTTTTTAAAGTGGGGATGCTCCTCTACCTCACCGGCGGTATGCAGTTTGTGCAGTGGTTACAAAAACGCGGGCTTAAAGTATTTCTGGATCTGAAACTTTACGATGTTCCCGACACCGTCGGCCCGGCCGTGCGCGCGGCTGCCGCGGCGGGTGTGCAGATGCTCACCGTGCACGGCAACCGGGATATATTGCAGCGGGCGGGGGAAGCGGCTGCCGGAACCGGGTTGAATGTCCTGGCGGTAACGGTTTTGACCAGCCTGGATCAAAACGATCTGGCGGAGTTGGGCTACCCCGTGGCCGTGGCAGACCTGGTGTTGAACCGCGCCCGCTGGGCCGTGGAAAGCGGCTGTGCCGGAGTAATTGCGTCACCGCGGGAAGCGGGGAGGCTGCGCAGTGAACTGGGCCGGGATCCTCTCCTGGTGACGCCCGGTATCCGGCCGGCTGGATTTGCGGTTGGAACGCATAAGCGGGCGGCTACACCGGGTCAGGCTATCCGCGACGGCGCCGATTACCTGGTTATCGGGCAGCCCATCATTAAATCTGCGGAGCCGCTGCGGGTTGTGGAAGCGATAATCGGCGAAATCAAGGCGGCGGACGAGTGCAATCCGGATCAATAGCATAAGCTGAAGTAATAATAGGGGACGGGGCGTCTTACTAAATACACGGCCGCACAGCCAGGCTAAACAGGAGAGGCGTTCATAAACGGTTTTTCTACGGCGATTGTTACCGCTGTAGGGTAAGACAGAGGAAGGAGGCAGTTTTATGGAAAACTGGCCCAATAACCTGGCCGCCCTGGTTCCCTGTTACGCCGGAAACGGCGGAAACTGCACCAAAATCTATACCCTGGAAGGAGAAACTGTCCTGGATCGGCGCACGGTCAGGTGGAACCTGCGCCGCCTGGCGCGCCGTTTCTGTATTGACCTGGAAGCGGCCCGCAGCCGCTATGGTGAACTTTTGGATTGGAGGCAGGGCGTGCCCATCCCTTTCAGCGCTGCGCTGGTGCTGGTGCCGCTTAAAGTGAGGCATACTGTCGGCAAAAATGACGGCGCCAGCGGCTATTTTAATGCCGCGGCGGTTGAAGTTTCCCCGGGGGAAGGGGTAGAAGGCTTTCGTTCGGAGCTGTTGCTTCCCGGGGGGCATCGTCTCGGCTGCTGTTATACAGTGCGGACAGTCAAAAAAAGGCTAAAAGCGGGGCAACTGCTGTTAAAATTTTTTGCCGGGGAAGCAAAACCTGTTGCGGCAGGGGAGAGTCAAACGCCGGAATACAGCCGTTTCCTGGAGCGCCTGTTTATGGCCGCGATTCAGGCGGCCGGAGCCGGGGAATGAGCTTTTTTCAGCCCGGCACAGGTTCAGGTCTTCTTTCTGCCGCCGAGGCAATAAATCAGCAGCCCGCCGGCCGCGGCGGCCATAATTACGCCGGGCGTGATGGCGGCAGGCAGAAGGGCCCGGGTTGAACCGAGAATCAAGCCGGCCAGAAGGAAGGTAATGGCGTTGCTGTAACGGCGGTACAGGGCGGAAAGCAGGCGCGCCAGCCCCAGCAGGCCGGTGATACAGCCCGCGCCAAACACGGCAAGGTTAAGCCACTGCCACTGGTTTACGGCCAGGGTTACATCGTCATAAAGGTTCATGATCACCAGGGCCGCGCTGCCCGAAACGCCGGGTAAAAGCATGGTAGCGCTGGCCACGGCTCCCCCCAGGAAAAAATGAAAGAGGCTGCCGGGCGGCAGCACGGTCAGGGTGGAGGAAGGTTCGCCGACGATAAAGAATGTTGTGGCAAAGCCCGCAGCGCCCAAAAGGAGCGGGACCGGAGCGATGCGGGTATTTTCACCGTGCAGCAGCACGACGCGCACCGACAGCACCATGGCCCCCAGAAAGAAGGCCATGAGCAGGTCTTCGGCCCGGCTTAACAGGAAGCCGATAATCCGCACAAAGGCCAGGGCCCCGATGGCCCCGCCAGCGAGGTGGAGCAGGTAAGGCCGGACATTGAGCCGGGAAATGCCCTCCAATAAACTGCGGTAGAAGCCGAGCAGCAGAATGACTGTGCCGGTGCTGATGCCGGGTATAACGAAAGTGACCCCGATGGCGATGCCCTGTAACAATTTCTTAACCACAATTTATCCTCGACTGCATGGAGTGAAAAAACTGCCTATAAACCTTCGACAGAGCGCCTGCTTATCCTTTTTTCATCAGTGTTAAATTCGAGTTTTTCTTTTAAAGCAGGCTTTGCTATAATTACCATGACCATAACTGGCGCAGCCCGCCGCCCCGGTATACCCTTTGAAGAGGGCTGTCCCCCTCCCCCGGTGGAAAAGGGGCAGGGAAAGGGGCTGTTTAGCGGCCAGCTAAAAGTATCAAACACGGCCATGCCATGGTCAGCCCTGTCCATGCTGGAGGTGATAAGATGATCACCGTGCGCCCGAAGCACCCGGTCAAAAGGATTGGTGTGGTATCGGATACGCATATACCCACGCGGGGAAAGATCCTGCCGCCGGCTCTTTTTCGCCTGCTGGCGGGGGTGGATTTGATCTTGCACGCGGGAGACCTGGTCACTGCAAAGGTATTGGAAGAGTTGGCGGCACTGGCCCCGGTGGAAGCGGTGGCCGGCAATATGGATCCCCCGGAGCTGCATAAACGGCTGGGGCGGCAGAAGTTGATCCGCCTTGCTTCCGTCTCCATCGGCCTGATCCACGGTGACGGCACTTCCAGGAGTGCAACACCGCTTCGCGCTGCCAAAGCCTTCGCCGCCATAAAACCTGACCTTGTTGTTTTTGGCCACAGCCATGTCCCACTTTATGAAAGCCTGGAGGGCGTGGCTCTGTTCAACCCCGGTTCGCCGGTAGATCCGCGCCGCGCGCCAGGGCCTTCCTGTGGCCTGCTCAGCGTTGACGGAACTTCAATTCGCGGAGAAATATTATTTTTATAATAAATAAAAAGAAGGGGGAAGAAAGATGGCAAGAGAGAGCCTCATGGAAAGAGCAAAACAGAGAATCCTGGAGGAAGCACCGCAGCAACGCCTGGCCTGCCGTAAAGCTTTCGCCCTGGCCGGAGAACTTGGCTTAACGACTGCGGAAGTAGGAAAGCTATGTAATGAATTGGAGATAAAAATTACCCATTGCCAGCTCGGTTGTTTTTAAGGCTAGTGCTGGAGAAAAAGACAATCTCAGTATAAACCCCCACTTAGAAGATCATAATAACCATGTGTACCAAAGAAAAACTATGAAATGTGGCGAAATGAGGTCATTTAATCTGCCGGATCTATCAATTTTGGGGAATGGAACGCCAGACAAGAAGTAATCATGCTTGCGTTACCACCTTATATTCGCTACTATTTTTAGTGTATTTATTAGCACTCGGTTATAGTGAGTGCTGCTAAGCCACATCTTTCAAAATCACATCTAAAAGGAGGCAGAATTGATGAATCTCAAACCTTTAGCTGACCGCATCGTGGTCAAGGTCCTGGAGGCAGAAGAGAAAACCGCCAGCGGTATTGTGCTTCCGGACAAAGCCAAGGAAAAGCCCCAGGAAGGTGAAGTAATGGCCGTCGGCCCGGGGAAAGTTCTTGACAACGGTACCCGCCTGGAGATGGAGGTAAAAGTGGGCGACAAAGTTATCTTTTCCCGCTACGCCGGCACCGAAGTTAAAGTAAAGGGCGAAGAATACTTAATTTTAAGGCAAGACGATGTCCTGGCTTTAGTTCAATAAATACTGCGTAAAGGGAGGTTCATAATCAATGGCAAAGCAAATTCTTTATAAAGAAGACGCCCGGCGAGCCCTGGAAAGAGGCGTTAACGCTCTGGCTAATACAGTTACCGTGACCCTGGGGCCGAAAGGGCGCAATGTCGTTCTGGATAAAAAATTTGGCTCCCCCCAGATTACCAATGACGGCGTGACCATCGCCAGGGAAATTGAGCTGGAAGATCCCTTTGAAAACATGGGAGCCCAACTGGTTAAAGAAGTAGCCACCAAGACCCAGGATGTGGCCGGAGACGGCACCACCACCGCTACTCTGCTGGCCCAGGCCATTATCCGCGAGGGATTGAAAAACGTCACTGCCGGGGCAAACCCGATGATCGTCAAGCACGGCATCGAAAAAGCGGTTGAGGTAGCAGTAGAAGAACTGAAGAGCATGAGCAAGCCCGTGGAGACGAAGGAAGCCATTTCCCAGGTAGCCGCTATCTCGGCCGACGATGAAAAAATCGGCAATCTAATCGCCGATGCCATGGAAAAAGTGGGCAAAGACGGCGTCATTACCGTTGAAGAGTCCAAGGGCTTTACCACCGACCTGAAGGTAGTAGAAGGAATGCAGTTTGACCGCGGCTATATTTCCCCCTACATGGTTACCGACACCGAGAAGATGGAAGCCGTCCTCGAAGACCCCTTCATTTTGTTGACTGACCGCAAGGTTAGCAATATTCACGACCTGCTGCCCCTGCTGGAGAAAATCGTCCAGAAAGGCAAACAACTGCTGCTAGTTGCCGAAGATGTGGAAGGCGAAGCCCTGGCCACCCTAGTGGTGAACAAGCTGCGCGGCACCTTTATCTGCGTCGCGGTTAAGGCGCCCGGTTTTGGCGATCGCCGCAAAGCCATGCTCGAAGATATTGCCGTGCTCACCGGCGGCCAGGTTGTCTCCGAAGACCTGGGCATTGATATGAAGAATGTGGATCTCAATATGCTCGGACGGGCGCGCCAGGTACGCGTCAGCAAAGAGGAGACAGTTATTGTTGACGGGGCGGGCAATCCCGAGGACATCAAGAAGCGCATTGCCCAGATCAGAGTGCAAATTGAAGAAACCACCTCCGATTTTGACCGCGAGAAGCTGCAGGAGCGGCTGGCCAAGCTATCCGGCGGCGTAGCCGTGATTGAAGTGGGAGCCGCTACTGAAGTTGAAATGAAGGAGCGGAAACTGCGCATCGAAGACGCCCTTTCTGCCACCCGTGCAGCCGTGGAAGAAGGCATCGTCCCCGGAGGCGGCGTCTCTTACCTCAACGTCAGCTACGCTCTGAGCAAGCTGGAAAAAGAGTTGAGCGGAGACGAACTTACCGGGGTGAATATCGTCAAGCGGGCCCTGGAAGAACCGGTACGGGTCATTGCTGAAAACGCCGGCGCGGAAGGTTCGGTAATTGTGGAAAAAGTCAAGGCTATGGAGAAGGGTATCGGCTACAATGCTCTTACCGGCCAATTTGAAGACATGATGAAAGCCGGCATTGTCGACCCGGCCAAGGTGGCCCGTTCCGCCATCCAGAATGCGGCCAGCATTGCCGCTCTCTTCCTGACCACTGAGGCGGTAGTGACCGATAAGCCGGAGAAAAGTGAATCGAAAATGCCCGGACCCGGCGATATGTCCATGATGTAGTAGGCAATATGTAGTAGTAAAAGAGGCGGCGTCTGCGGTGCGCCGCCTCTTTTTTGGTGTAAAAAGCTGCTTATTGAAACTGAAGGCCCGCGGGAGACTGCATCTCGCCACCCTGCTGTTTGTACTGTTGCTGCTGCTGTTGTTGCACCTGCTGCTGCATCGCCGGAGGATAAGATTGCGGCTGAGTTCCGTACTGGAACTGGCCCGGCTGTGGCTGGATCCCTTGCTGGAACTGCGGCTGCTGGAAAGTGTGTTGAAAAGTGGGCTGGGTTTGTTGCAACTGCATCTGAATCCGGTCAATTTCCTGGTTAAGCTGATTGCAGAGCTGGTTGAGATTGCGCAATTGCTGCTGGGCGTTGGCTTCGTACTGGCTAATCTGCTGCAGCTTTTGTGCGTTTTGCTGTTCCGCCTGCTCCAGCTGGCGGATAACCTGTTGCATTTGCTGGATATGCTGTTTTGCGGGAAACTGGGTGTACATGCCTGTTTCACTCCTTTATTAAGTTTACTTAAAGGTTGCCCCACAATAAAAAAGATATTAATGGTGATTTTTGTACTTATAGACAACAATAAGCCTTTTTTGACCCAAAGCAGGATTTATAACCATGCCGGCGAAATATTCAAAATACGATGATAGCGGTGCGGGTATTTAAAAATCAGCGCTTAAGGGGTGCGAAATGAAAAAACGAAAAAACCTGGTCCTGCTGCTTTTTATTACCGCAGTGGCCCCTTTTTTATTGACCGGCTGTTTTAAATTCAGCCTGCACCTTACCGTTAACCGGAACGGTAGCGCCGACGTGGATATCGTCATGGCCGCCTCCCGGACGCTGGTTTCCATGGGGACGGGCCTTGAAAACAGCCTCCTCGTTGATAAACGGGAGCAACTGGCCGAACAGGGATTTGCCATCAGCGATTATACCGCCGAAAACCTGACCGGTTTCCAGGCTACTAAAAGGATGAAGACGCTGGAAGAGTTCTCTTCACTCGGCCTGGGGGATGATCTCGGCCTGGGGGATCAAGAACTGTTCACCGTGGAGAAGGACTTCTTTTTTACCACATACCATCTTAATGCTGAGATAAATTTGCTAGATCTTATCGGTGATAAAATTGGAATGATGGCCCTCTTTTCCCCGGATATGCGCTTTATACTTACTCTACCCGTGGAACCGCTGAAACATAACGCTTCATCTGTTTCCCCTGACGGTAAAACCCTGGTGTGGATCCTCTCTCCGACACAGGTAAATCAGATCTCATTAAGCGCCAGTGTTCCCAATACTAACGCCCTAGTGACAGTCATACTGGTAGTGCTAATCCTGGTTTTAACCATAGTAATGATTATTGTGCGCCAAAAGCGAAAGGCCGCGGCGGATGCGCCGGTGAAGAAGTAAAGCCCGGTTCTAATTTCTGCACCGGCAGGCCTGGTTTGCCATGCGGGCTTTCAGGGTTTCTCGCCGGAAGCCTTTTTATATTTGGCCCATTAACGCCTATGGCGGTATTAAAGACGGTTCTTGTCATTTAAACAGAAGCTGCCCCCGGGGGCGGCTTCTGTTTAAATTAAAAAAGTGACCGCCGGCCGCGCTTCCGGTATAAATAAAGGCATCTCTTGATCCGGCAGCGGGAAGAGGGCCATTATCACCGGAATTTTGTGAAAAGTGTGAAATGACTATCGACAGCAAGACAGCGATCAGGTATAATTTATTTAATTAGATCAATATTTTCCTTTGTTAAATAAGGAGGTGATCAACCTAGTTAAGGAGTTGAAGCGATAGATCTAAGTTATGGAGGAGGCTGACATGATCGATTTTTCATTAACGGCGGAACAGCAAGCCGTGCAGAAGATGGCCCGGGAATTTGCCCGCTCGGAAATTGCGCCGGCCGCCGCCGCCTACGACCGCAGCGGTGAATACCCCCGCGAAATTGTACAGAAAGCTTTTGACGCCGGCCTGGTCTACGCCACTGTCCCGGAAGAGTATGGAGGGGGAGGCCTGGGGGCGCTGGACCAGTTGATTATCGCCGAAGAGTTATCCGCCGGCTGTGCGGGCATCTCCAGTTGTATTGCCATCAATAGCCTGGCAGCCATTCCCCTGGTGCTATTCGGCAGCGAAACGCAGAAAAAGAAGTACCTCGGTTCCGCCTGCAACGAGCGCAAGTTGATGGCCCTGTGCGTGACCGAACCGGGCGCCGGTTCCGATGTGGCCGCCATGACTGCCACGGCGCGGCGCGTAAACGGCGAATACGTGATTAGCGGCCAAAAGTGCTTTATCACCAACGGTGGGGTAGCGGACTATTATATTGTTTTTGCCACGGTGGACAAATCCAGGGGCCATAAGGGGATCAGCGCTTTCGTGGTGCCCCGGGAGACACCGGGGGTGTCCGCCGGTAAAAAAGAAGACAAGATGGGGCAGCGGGCCGCCAATACCACCGATGTTATTTTTGAAGAAGCTGTCGTTCCTGCCGCCAACCTCATCGGTGAGGAAGGCTTTGGCTTTAAGATAATCATGCAAACTTTCAATCATTCCCGCCCCGGGGTGGCCGCTTCGGCAGTAGGGGTAGCCAGGGCGGCCATGGAATATGCCCTGAAATATTCCAAAGAGCGGGAGCAGTTCGGGTTGCCCATCTTTATGCACCAGGCGGTTATGTTTATGCTTGCCGACATGGCCAAGGACATCGCCGCCGGGCGCCTGCTGGCCTGGCTGGCGGCCTGGAAGGGAGAACGGGGCGAAAACAACGCCAAAGAAGCGGCCATCGCCAAGGCGTTCTGCGGAGACATGGTCATGCGGGTGACCACCGATGCAGCCCAGATATTAGGCGGCTATGGTTATATCAAAGATTACCCGGTAGAGAAATTGATGCGCGACGCCAAAGTTTTTCAAATATACGAGGGAACGGCCCAAATCCAGCGCCTGTTGATCGGGCGCGCGCTCTTTCAGGAAAGCCTGTCCGGATAAAGCTGTATGCCTGTGCCGGAAAATTTGGCCACAGCGCCCGCTTTTTCAGCGGGCGCTGTGGCGTAGTGTCTGCGGCGGTAAAAATTTGCGAACCGGTAGGTCTTGAGAATTGCACGCCGAATTAAATATAGATGCAGGCAGTCTTACTTACGCCGGCTGGAGAAGGGAGAGCGGTCTCGTGGAAAAGATGGAGTGCTCTTTAAAATTTATCCTTACTGAACCCGCTGGAACGGGGGAGCCACTGCAGGGCGAGGCCCGGGCGGTATTATCGGAAGAGGATTTGACTGTAGCGCCGCGGCACGGCGAAGAGATTTTTATCTCCCTGCGCGACATCGAGCATATCGCCGCTGAAGATTACCGGTTGGAGCTGTTGCTCTCCTCCGGTGAACAGCTACAGCTCTTTCACCTCGGCCGGGCCTATGAAGATTTTTTGCGGGAACTGACCCGCCTGCGCCATGAACTGATCAGCAAGGATCTGCTCATGCATGAACGCCAGCGCAAGGAGGGGCAGGAAGCGCGGCTGGCCTGGCACGGCGCGGACGGAGCGGTTAAGTATGAAGGCCGGGCTGAATTGCGCCTCTATGAAACGGGGCTGGTCATCTTCCCCGCTACGGGCGACCCTTTCCGGATCCCCTACAGCAGCATTGAGGATGTAAGCGAAGGCGATTATATGCTTACCCTCAATACTGATCCGGGGGAGAGATTAGTTTTTTCCATGATGGGGCGCGGTTTTGAGCCTTTCCGCGAAGCCTTAAATGAAGTAATGAGCGAGCTGTCAGCGAAGGTACAAAAAACGCTGCAGGAGTTGCTGCCCGAAGCCGGTCCGGCGTTAATCCGCCAGGCTGCCGGCCTGATGCGAGAAGGAAAGGCGGCCAGGCGCAGCGATTTGGAAGCGCTGTCGCCGCAGTTGTGGGTTGCGTTGGAGCAGCGTCTCGATGCAGCGGGTCTGCGCCATGAATACGACTTTTTAAAGGAACTGTCGCGCCGGGAAAAGTGCTGCATCGGTATAAAACGGGGGCTCATGGGAGATTTAACCGGTGATTATATCTGGCTTTTGATGCCCCTGTATAGCAACGCTACCGATAAACCGGGCAATGCCATCGCCATGGCAGCCGCTTCCGGGAAGGGCGGGGGCCGGGCCACTTATTTTTTTAGAATGGCCGATCCGGAAGAATACCGGCAGTACCGGGACCTGGAAGCCCTGGATCGGCTGGCCGATACGATGATTACCCGCATCAACCGCTGCATGCTGGCCATAAACTTCCGGCGGGAGCCCATTTATCTTTCTGAAGAGAAGCTGGGGGAAGAACAATACCGCAAATACAGGCAGGCGGTGCGCAAAATACCGGCGCTGCAGGAGCTGCGCCGCCTGTTTATCGGCCGCGTTTTTCACCGGACGCCGGAGCAGTGGGAAGAAGAGGTACAGGAGCTTTTGCACTTAAATAATATCTCTCCTGGCACCTGGAAATGGAGCGGGAGAGGACAAGAATTAGCCGATGACGAATGCGAAGCGGAACCGGAGGCTCCGGCAGAAGGCTAACCGGTCAGGTAAAAAAAGGGGCTATCCTCAGATGTCTGTCAGGATAGCCCCTTTTTGTTAGCCGATTTTCGGCAGCCGGGCTATGGACTGCTCGATTAAATCCTGCGGGTAGTTGCAATCTTCCATTTTTCCCGAAAGGTAGGATTCATAAGCAGAGAGGTCAAAGTGGCCGTGACCGCTGAGGCAGAATAAAATTGACTTGGCTTCACCCGTTTCTTTGCATTCAAGGGCCATATCGATGGCGGCGCGAATGGCATGGGCCGATTCGGGGGCCGGCAGTATGCCCTCGGTACGGGAGAAGGTTATGGCCGCTTCAAATACGGAAGTCTGGCCGTAAGACCTGGCTTCGATTAAACCGTCATGGTAAACCCGGCTGACCAGGGGAGATTCGCCGTGGTAGCGCAAACCTCCGGCATGGATACCCGGCGGCACAAAATCATGGCCCAGGGTATACATCTCCATCAGGGGCGTAAACCTGGCCACATCGCCAAAATCATAGGTGAAAGTACCCCTGGTTAGAGTGGGGCAGGCGCTGGGCTCCACGGCGATTAAGCGGGTCGCTTTATCTTGTTGTATCTTTTCACGGAGGAAAGGGAAGGCAATCCCGCCAAAATTGCTGCCGCCGCCGCAGCATCCGATGACCACGTCCGGGTAGTCATCAATCATGGCAAACTGCTTCAGGCATTCCTCGCCGATAATGCTTTGATGCAGCAGGACATGATTGAGCACACTGCCCAGGGCATAATTGGTGTCGCTGCGCCCGGCGGCATCTTCCACCGCTTCGCTGATGGCGATGCCGAGGCTTCCCGGCGAGGCGGGGTTTTCTTGCAATACTTTGCGCCCGGTTTCAGTCAACTCGCTGGGGCTGGCTGTGACCTGTGCGCCCCAGGCTTCCATCAGGGAGCGGCGGTAAGGCTTCTGCTGGTAGCTGACCTTAACCATGTAAACAGAGCATTCCAGGCCGAAGTAGCTGCAGGCCAGGGCCAGGGCGCTGCCCCACTGCCCGGCGCCGGTCTCAGTGGAGAGCCGCTTGATGCCGGCCTGCTTGTTGTAGTACGCCTGCGGCACGGCCGTATTGGGCTTGTGGCTGCCGGCTGCACTCACACTTTCATTTTTATAATAGATCTTCGCCGGGGTTCCCAGGGCCTGTTCCAGGCGGTACGCGCGGATTAACGGGGTGGGCCGCCAGAGAGCGTATATCTCCAGGACTGCGGGGGGGATATCAATCCACCGCTGCCGTGACATCTCCTGCTCGATCAGGGCCGGAGGAAAGATGGCACTGAGATCTTCCGGGCCGGCAGGCTGCCGCGTGGTCGGGTTTAACGGCGGGCTTAAAGGTGCAGGCAAGTCGGCCTGGATGTTGTACCATTGCTGCGGCAACTCCTTTTCCGGCAAAAGTATTTTGTACTGTTTGGCGCTCATTGTGACAACCTCCTTGTTTTATAAAATAAAAAAACTCTCATCCTGGGACGAGAGTTTGCTCGCGGTACCACCCTGGTTGCCTGCATGAAAAGCAGGCCGCTCTGTTCAGGTGCGGGAAGAATTGCTCTTCCGAGACCTGCTTTCTTTTAACGGTGAAAGTTCCGGCCGGGCCTACTTTTCTGAAGGAATTTCAGCCGGCAACTCAAGGATCCATTCGCCTGGCGCGGCGGTACCGGAATCGCAGCTTTGGAATTGTCTTCCTCCATCCGGCTCTCTGAACCGCCCCTATCCGGGTTACTAGTTCCTATCATCGTCTCATATATTTATTTTCTGTCATGCTAACACAGTTGCCGGCCCTTGTCAACAGAAATATTTGGCCGGTTTGTCCGGCGCGGGCGACCTTTAGCCCGCGCCCCCATTTAAGCGGAAGTTCCTCTCCCGGGGCTGGATTAAAAGTCAGCGGGGACGGCCCCGTTAAGCCAAATCTACCGGTCGAAATAGATGCTTTTGCCGGTGGCCGAGAGGGGCACCCCGATGGCTATTTCACCCTCAATTAAGTTCATTTTTCTGGCCACCACACCGATACGATACATGACCCGGTTGTCCGCATTGAGCAGCGAAGCAGTTTTGACCGCCGAACCGAGGGCAATGCCCAGGTCCAGCACTCTCCAGGCGCAGGTAGGGCCTAAAAATTCTTCACCTTCTTTGCGGGCGGCTTCGGCGGCGGCACAACTGGGAAAGCCGCAGGCGCCGCAATTTGTGCCGAGGTTTCGTGCATTAAGAAGGGACAATAAAAGGACAGCTTCGGAGCGGCGCACATTTTCACCGTCACGGTCATAATTGGGCCGGCCACTTTCCAGGCCATATCTGACCATTTCATTGGCCAGTTGTTCGATCTCCTGGCCGGTAATGATTTTTATTTGCAAAAAATCCTGGCCTACCGCCTTGGGAGCGGTACGGGCCGACAGCGCCATCAGGCCGGCCACTGTTTCCATAATTTTTTCCATAGTGCTAAAACCTCCTTGGCGGTTATGACTTGCCGGCGGTAGCAGCACTGCTATCCACCGGCTTTTTAGAATCCAGCCAGTATGCCATCGCCCGGGTTACTACGACAGCGAGGGCAAGGCGGCTAATTAATAGCATCGGAAAATTTGCGCCCAGCGCAGCAAAAAGAAGATTGTCTTCAATAATACTGTGATTCAAGGCCAGGAACGTGCCCAGAAGAACCATATCACGCTTAGAGATGAGTTGCTGTCGCGAAAATTCAATTAGTACTGCGGCACCATACACTACTCCGAAAAAAAGCCCGATGACCAGGGGAAAAGCCGCGGCGGGAGATAGGGTCAGCCACCGGGTCAGCCAGTTAAAGTAGCGGGATAGCTTCTCAATCAGGCGGTAGTGCCGGGCGTATTCGAACAGGATCATAGTGGGGATTAGAAAGGCCATCAACAGCAGGACCGTGGAACAACTTTTAGTTAAACCTTCTATTAGAATTGAAAGGACCATCGGCTATCCTCCCAGCCAACCGTAAATCATGTTAATGACAAAGCCGAAAAGCAACGCCGCCGCAATACGTATAAGCGTGGATTTTAGCGGAGAGAGGCCGGTATATTTAAGCACCGGGCCTTCCATGGTCAGAGAGTGGCTGGTCAGGATTATTGCCGACAAAACCGTAACTTCACGGGCTGATAGGGGTAGAACGGCAATAACGCCAAAAGAAGCGTAATTATTAACAAAAAAACCGAGCAGTAAAGCCAGGGCTGTTTCCCCGGGCAGCCCCAAAAAGCGGACCACGGGGCTAAACCAACGCGCCAGGGGAATCATCAGGCCTAGCTGCTCCAGCGCCACCACTGCCAGGGTTACCGGTATAACAATTTTTGCCAGAAGAAGGGTTGTTTTCAGGGCTTTAAGGACGCCGTCCCGCGCCAGTTGCAGGTGAAGGTTCATGTTCGTTCTCCTTTGTTTAACCGGCCATTATCTCTAATATTACTACGAGCGCCATTTGAGAACAAGAAATTCTCCATTATTTTTCCCGGTAAGAGCAGGAAAATCGGCTGTGCTGTCGAAATATATGAAAGTAAAACCGCTGGGCAGGGACATTCTGGTTACAGAAAATGTCGTTAAAAATTATATTTTTCGCGAGGGAAAGTGTACCTAGGGTTCCGCCGGGTGCAGGCCCGGGACTGGTTCGAGTGGTACAGGCGCCGGCCGCGGCCGGCGCTACACCGGAGGGATAAAAGCCCAGGCGGGTAGGTTTCCTCACAACCTACCCGCCTGGGCTTTTGAATTAAGGAGGTGAAGGCGTAAACGACTAAAGATCAGTGAGATAAGGCACCCTGAAGGTAGAACAATTTAACAGAAGGTATTTTTAAGAAAGCATTTGCTTCTGTTTAATTAAAAAAAGCTAAAGGAGTGAACCCTGTGCCTCAGGTAGCTATCGTCATGGGCAGCGATTCGGATCTGCCCATTATGGCTGAAAGCGCCATGGCGCTGGATCTATTTGATCTTGAATACGAGATGATCGTGGCCAGCGCCCACCGCCACCCGGACAAAGTTGCCCGCTACGCCAGGGGGGCGGCGGAAGCGGGAATAAAAGTAATTATTGCCGGCGCCGGAGGGGCGGCGCACCTGCCGGGGGTCATCGCCGCCATGACCACGCTGCCGGTAATCGGCGTCCCGGTGGCCATACCGCCGCTGAATGGAGTTGATTCGCTCTACTCCATAGTCCAGATGCCGCGGGGCATCCCGGTAGCCACCGTAGCCATAAACAATGCCTTTAATGCCGGGTTGCTGGCCGCGCAAATCCTGGCCCTGGGCAATGAAGATTTGCAGGAGAAGTTAAACAGCTATCGCCAGGAGCTGGCGGCCAAAGTGGAAGCACAAGACTGCCGCCTGCGGAAAATGGGCTGGGAGTACTGCCTGAAAGAGAAGGAGTGAGTGCTATGATTGACCGTTATGCCCGCCCGGAAATGAAGCGGCTCTGGAGCCTGGAAAACCGCTTCGCCAAGTTTTTGCAGATCGAAATCCTGGCGGCCCGGGCCTGGGCCGAGCTGGGCGTAATTCCCAGGGAAGCGGCCCGCTTAATCGAACAAAACTCGCGCTTCTCCGTAGAACGCATCCTGGAGCTGGAGCAGGAAACCCGCCATGATGTGGTGGCCTTTACCCGCTGCGTGGCCGAATCGCTGGGCGACGAGAGCCGCTATTTTCATTATGGGCTGACCTCCTATGACGTAGTGGATACGGCCCTGTCGGCAATGCTGGTGGAAGCGGCAGCACTCATTAAAGAGGGGCTGCACCGGCTGGAGGAGGCCCTGAAAGAGCAGGCTCTGCGGCATAAACAAACCGTGATGGCCGGGCGCACCCACGGTGTTCATGCCGAGCCGACCAGCCTCGGGCTGAAGTTTGCCCTCTGGCTGGCCGAAACCAGGCGCAACCGGGAACGCCTGGAGCGGGCCACAGAAAATATTCGCGTCGGCAAGCTATCCGGTGCGGTGGGCCACTATGCCCATATTGATCCCTTTGTCGAGGAATATGTTTGCCGCGAACTGGGATTGGCCGTGGCACCGGTATCGACCCAGGTGCTGCAGCGCGACCGCCATGCCGAATTTGTGACCGTTCTGGCCCTGGTGGGCGCTTCCCTGGAAAAGATTGCTCTGGAGGTGCGCAACCTGCAGCGCACTGAAACCCGCGAACTGGAGGAGCCGTTTTACCGCGGGCAAAAAGGTTCCTCGGCCATGCCGCATAAACGCAATCCTGTCACCTGTGAACAGATTTGCGGCCTGGCCCGGGTGTTGCGGGGCTATGCCTCCGCAGCCCTG
The DNA here is from genome assembly GCA_029552125.1 of Bacillota bacterium. Lineage (GTDB taxonomy): Bacteria > Bacillota > Dethiobacteria > DTU022 > DTU022 > JAKPEE01. Next base: position 61,572 of record JAKPEE010000069.1, read on the forward strand.
GAAAACGTAGCCCTGTGGCATGAGCGGGATATTTCACACTCATCGGTAGAACGGATCATTTTGCCGGACAGCACTACTCTCGTAGACTACCTGCTCCACCAGGTGGCCCGCGTTATACGCGAACTGCATATTTATCCGGAACAGATGACCCGCAATCTTGGCCTTACCGGAGGGTTGATTTACTCGCAAAGGGTGCTTCTGGCGCTGGTAGATAAAGGCCTGAGCCGGGAAAAGTCATACGACCTGGTGCAGCGCTGCGCCATGGAGTCATGGACCAAAGGGCTTTCTTTTAAAGATCTTCTGTGGCAAGAACCGGCAGTGCGGGAGCAATTTAGTGAAAGGGAGCTTGACGGATTATTTGATCCCGCCTATTACCTGCGGCGAGTGGATCTGATCTACCGCCGCCTGGGTCTGGGTGAGGAAGCGCAGGCCGAATGAATCATCGTTAATGGGATATCCAGCCGGCGGCAGTTGGCACACGAAAGCAGCGGCAAGGGGCAAGGCAGGATTAAAGCTGTAGCCAAGCTGTATTGTTTTGCAATCCAGGATTAAAGTAGGAGGGTTAAACGGTGAATCGGGGGGAAATTTTATACGAAGGCAAGGCCAAGAAAGTTTTCCGCACCAGCGATCCGGATTTATACCTGATCGAATATAAAGACGATGCCACTGCTTTTGATGGGCTGAAAAAAGACAGGCTGGAAGGCAAGGGTGTTCTGAACAACGCTCTTTCCGCCATCTTTTTTACTTTACTGGAAGAAAAAGGAGTAGAAACGCATTTTGTCCGCAAGCTCAGTGAGCGGGAAATGCTGGTCAAAGCCCTGGAGATTATTCCGGTGGAAGTAATCGTGCGTAATATTGCTGCCGGAAGTCTTTCCAAGCGCCTCGGCATTCCCGAAGGGACCGTTTTGGGCCGGACCGTGCTTGAATTTTACCTGAAAGACGATGCCCTGCACGATCCGATGATTAACCATAATCATATTTACGCCCTGGGGCTGGCTTCAGCGGAAGAGGTGGCGCAGCTTGAGGCGGCGGCCCTGGAGGTAAACGCTGTCTTAGCGCCGTATCTGAAGGAGCGGGGGCTAATCCTGGTGGACTTTAAGCTGGAATTTGGCCGGCACAAGGGGAAAATCCTTCTGGGTGACGAGATTTCTCCAGACACCTGCCGCTTCTGGGATTCCTCCAGCGGCGAAAAACTGGACAAAGACCGCTTCCGCAGGGATCTGGGCGGGGTCGTGGAGGCCTACCGCGAAGTGTGGCGGCGGGTAAAGGGGGGCGAAAACGGTGCTCTGGAAAGCCAGGATTGAGATCACCTTGAAAAAAGAAGTGCTGGATCCCCAGGGCGCCGCCGTCGAGAATGCCTTGAAGGCCCTGCACTATAACAATGTTAAGCAGGTACGCATCGGAAAATATATGGAGCTCTACCTGGAGGCGGAGGAAAGGGAAGCGGGGGCGAAGCAGGTGGAGGAGATGTGCCGCCGCCTTCTGGCCAACCCGGTCATTGAAGATTTTAGCTACACGCTGACGGAGGCGGAGCGATGAAATTCGGGATTATTGTTTTCCCCGGGTCCAATTGCGACCTTGACGCCTATCATCTGGTTAAAGATGTGCTTAAAAAAGAAGCCTCCTATATCTGGTGGGAAGAAACCGACCTTTCCGGTTATGATGCTCTCATTCTTCCCGGGGGCTTCTCCTACGGGGACTACCTGCGCGCCGGGGCCATCGCCCGCTTTACCCCGGTGATGGGAGCGGTGATCCAATTTGCGCGGCAGGGCGGGCTGGTCCTGGGCATTTGCAACGGTTTCCAGGTGCTGACGGAGGCGGGGCTGCTGCCGGGAGCCCTCTACCGTAATGCACACCTGCAATTCCGGTGCGGCTGGACTTATGTACGGGTGGAGAACCACACCCTGCCGTTTACCGGCGCCGCCCGTCCGGACCAGGTGCTGAAAATACCGGTTGCGCACGGCGACGGGAACTACTATGTGGGCCCGGAGGTGCTGCGCCGCTTGAAAAAGAACCGGCAAATTGTATTGCGTTACGTGGATGCAGCGGGCCGTGAAAGTGCCGCGGCCAACCCCAACGGTTCCCTGGATCATATTGCCGCAGTATGCAATGAATCCGGCAATGTGCTGGGCATGATGCCCCACCCGGAGCGGGCCGGGGAAGCGCTCCTCGGTTCGGAAGACGGCCTGGTGATCTTCCGTTCCTTGCTCCAATATTTCGATCAGCGGGGAGGCGGCAGCGGTGACTGAAACAGGCAGGCATCTCTGGCGCCGGCTGGGCTTGAACGATGGGGAATATGAGCGCATCTGCGCCGACCTGGGCCGGGAGCCCAACCGGGTCGAATTGAATATGTACAGCGTGATGTGGTCAGAGCACTGTAGCTACAAGCATTCAAAGTCAACTTTGCGCCTCTTTCCAACCAGCGGCCCGCGGGTGCTTTTAGGTCCCGGGGAAAACGCCGGAGTGGTGGATATTGGCGGGGGATGGGCCGTTGCTTTTAAGATTGAAAGCCACAACCATCCTTCCGCCATCGAGCCGTACCAAGGCGCGGCCACGGGAGTAGGCGGCATTATCCGCGATATCTTTACCCTGGGCGCCCGCCCGGTGGCGCTGTTAAACAGCCTGCGCTTCGGCAGCCTGGAGGACGCCCGGGTCCGCTATCTATTTGATAACGTGGTGGCCGGAATCGGCGGCTACGGCAACTGTATCGGCATCCCCACCGTGGCCGGAGAGATCGCCTTTGAGCCCTGTTACCAGGATAACCCCCTGGTCAACGCCATGTGCGTGGGACTTCTGCCCGTAGAAAAGCTTGTCCTGGGCCAGGCGCCCGGCGCCGGGAACCTGGTGGTCCTGGTGGGAGCCCGCACCGGCCGCGATGGGATCCATGGCGTTACCTTTGCTTCTGAAGAGCTCTCGGAAGCGTCGGCAGAAAGGCGCCCCGCTGTGCAGGTGGGCGACCCCTTCCTGGAGAAGCTACTACTGGAAGCCAGCCTGGAAGTTATCGCGGGCGGCCTGGCGGTGGGAGTACAGGACCTGGGCGGGGCCGGGCTAACCTGTGCCGTCACGGAGACAGCAGCCCGGTCCGGCAGCGGCATGGAGCTGGAACTGGACAAGGTGCCTTTGCGCGAGGCGGGGATGTCTCCCCTGGAAATTATGGTTTCCGAATCCCAGGAGCGCATGCTCTTCATTATTGAGCCCGGCCGGTTCAATGACGCGGCAAAGGTTTTCCGGCGCTGGGGGCTGTCTTTTGCAGTGATCGGCCGGGTCACCGCCGACGGGTGGATTACGGTCAAACACGGCGGTCGTACCGTGGCCCGGGTACCGGCGGCAAGTGTGGCCGGCGGAGCGCCGCTGTATGAGCCCGACAGCCGGGAACCGGAGTATTATCGAGAGCGGCAAAGCGTTGATCCCCTGGATTATCCCGCGGTGGAGGATTGTACAGAGGCGCTGTTAGAAGTTTTAGGTTCACCGGATGTGGCCTCCAAGCAGTGGGTCTGGCGCCGCTATGATTATATGGTCCGCACCTGTACGGTGCAGGGGCCGGGCGGCGATGCGGCCGTAATCCGCCTGCGGGAGACGGGGCAGGCGCTGGCGCTGGCCGTGGACGGCAACGGCCGCCACACTTACCTGGATCCGTACCGGGGCGGCATGATGGCCGTGGCGGAAGCCACCCGCAACCTGGCCTGCACCGGGGCTGAACCGATTGGGATAACCGATTGCCTCAATTTCGGGAACCCGGAGAAGCCGGAAATATTCTGGCAGTTCCGCCGGGCCGTGGAAGGCATGTCCGAGGCCTGCCGCGTCCTGGAAGTGCCCGTGGTCGGCGGCAATGTTAGTTTCTACAACGAGGTGGAGGGGGAAGCAATCTATCCTACCCCGGTGGTGGGGGCGGTGGGCCTGCTGGAAAACCCGGATCAACAGTGCGACATTGCCTTCAAAAAGGCGGGAGATCTGCTCTACCTGGCGGGAAGCAGCACAGTATCGCTGGGCGGGAGCCAGTTTATCAAGGTAATCCATCAGGCCGTAGCCGGGTCGCTTCCACCGGTGGACCTGGCCCTGGAAAAGAGGCTGCAAAAGCTGCTCGTCCAGGCCGTGCGGGCCGGTCTGCTCAGTTCGGCCCATGATCTCTCCGATGGCGGCCTGGCTGTGGCCCTGGCCGAGAGTTGCATCGCCGGCGGGCTGGGGGCGCAGGTTACATTGCCCGGGCACCCCCGGCCGGAGCTGCCCCTGTTTGGAGAAGGCCCCTCCAGGGCCATCGTTTCGGTAAAGGCAGCAGCCAGGGAAAAGCTGCTGGCACTGGCGGCCAAACTTGAGGTGCCGCTGCTGTTCCTGGGAGAAGTGGGAGGGGATAAACTTTCGATCAGCGTTACCCACGTGCCGGTGGTAGATGTCACGATCTTTGAACTAAAAAAAATTTACGAGGAGAGCATCCCATGTATCATGGAGCAATAATTGGTCCAAAATTAAAAGAATCGTGCGGAGTCTGCGGCGGGTTTTCCCGGGGCGATAATCTGCCCTACCTGACCTGTTTTGCGTTATACGCGCTGCAGCACCGCGGCCAGGAAAGCGCCGGCATTGCCGTAGGCGGCGGCGGAGAAAAGAAAATCTGGTTGAAGCGGGGCATGGGACTGGTTTCCGAAGTTTTCCCCACTACGGATGAGTTAAAAGAGCGGCGCGGCAACCTGACCGTGGGCCACGTGCGCTACTCTTACGGCGAGGAAGGATGGCACCCGGAGAACGCGCAGCCTCTATTATTAAAATACCGTCACGGGGAGCTTGCTATAGCTCATAACGGGCTGTTGTTAAACGGGCCGCAGTTGCGGGAAGAGCTGGAGGAGAAGGGTGCTATCTTTCAAACCGGCAGCGATAGCGAGCTTCTGGCCCACCTGGTGGCCCGCCAGGGAAGCCCCGATCTGGAAGAGTCGCTCGCTGCGGTCGTTCCCCGGCTGGCGGGCGCTTTTGCCTTTGTTCTCACTGACGGGAAAAAAGTGATCGGCCTGCGCGACCGCCACGGGTTCCGGCCTCTCTCCCTGGCCGCGCTGGGTAATGAAGGATATTTCCTGGCCTCTGAAACATGTGCCTTCGACACGATCCGGGCCCGGTTCTTGCGGGATGTAGAGCCTGGCGAAATGGTGGTGCTGGATCAAAACGGATTGCGCAGCCGCAGAATCATGCCAGAGGAACAACCCTCCCTCTGCATATTTGAATTCATCTATTTTGCCCGCCCGGATAGCAATATCCACGGTGTCAATGTTCACCTGGCCCGGCGGGAACTGGGCCGTACCCTGGCCCGGGAGCATCCCGCAGCCGCGGATATGGTTACCGGGGTGCCTGACTCCAGCATCGCCGCAGCATCAGGATATGCCGAAGAGGCCGGCCTCCCGTACGAGATGGCCCTGGTAAAAAACCGTTATATCGGGCGCACTTTTATTCAGCCGAGCCAGAAGTTGCGGGAAGAAGGGGTCGATCTGAAGCTGAATGCCGTGCGCAAAATTGTGGAGGGGAAAAGGGTGGTTATCGTGGACGATTCCATCGTGCGCGGCACCACCAGCCTCAAACTGGTGCGCATGGTCCGGCGTGCCGGGGCGCGGGAGGTGCACCTGCGGATCAGTTCCCCCCCGGTTATCGCTTCCTGCTTCTACGGTATCGATACGCCCACCCAGGAAGAGCTCATCGCTCACGGGCGCACTCCTGCCGAGGTGGCGGAAATGGTTGGCGCCGATTCAATCGGCTTTTTAAGCCATGAAGGTATGATCAGCTCGATCGGACTGCCCGGTGACCGCGTTTGCCAGGCCTGCTTTACAGCCAGGTACCCTGTATTAAATCCCGCAGCCGGGTCCTGAAAAAATCGATACAGTAGCTGAAAAAAGCCGCCAGATTAACCCGGAGGCTGTTTCCAGGCTGGGGAGGGCGGGCACCCTGGTTTAAGCCTGGGTGCATCCGGCGGCCCGTGGTTAAAAGAATATTCATGTTGGCGAACGGCGCTTCGCAAGGTATGGCCTGCTATTTTGAATTGTTCTGTATAAATCTGTATAAATAAGCAGGGATTTTAGGCTCTGATCATGTATAATTAAGGTTGTACTTATCAATCGCAAAAGGAGGCAGGTTAACTCAATGGATGGTTATCTTTATGCCGTCCCCGCCTGTGCCCTGGTGGGCCTGGTCTTTGCCCTGATTCTCTGGGCCAGGATGACCCGGGCCGATGCAGGAACGGATCGCATGAAAGAAATCGCCGGGGCCATTCGGGAAGGCGCCATGGCCTTTTTGAAGCGGGAGTACTCTTACCTGGTCGTCTTTGTCCTGGTGCTGGCGGTTTTACTGGCGGTACTGCCGGGGATTGGCTATCTTACCGCCGTCTGCTTTGTGGTGGGTGCCGTATTTTCAGCTACAACCGGTTTTGTGGGGATGAGAGTGGCCACCAGCGCCAATGTACGCACCGCCCAGGCAGCCCGCTCGGGCGTCAACCCCGCCCTGACCATGGCCTTTTCCAGCGGCACGATCATGGGCATGATGGTGGCCGGGCTGGGCCTGTTCGGGCTGGGCATCCTCTATATCATCATCAGAGATCCGGTAGTGGTAAACGGCTACGCCCTGGGAGCCAGTTCCATCGCCCTCTTTGCCCGTGTCGGCGGCGGCATTTATACCAAGGCCGCCGATGTGGGGTCCGACCTGGTGGGTAAAGTGGAGGCGGGCATCCCCGAGGACGATCCCCGCAACGCCGGCGTCATCGCCGACAACGTCGGCGACAATGTGGGCGATGTGGCCGGCATGGGCGCGGACTTGTTTGAATCCTATGTAGGCTCTATGGTTGCCGCCATGACCGTGGGGGTTGCTGTCTTTAACCTCAGCGGCCTCTCTTTCGAAGCAACACTGCTGCCCCTGCTGGTGGCTTCAGTGGGAATCCTGGCCTCGGTGTTGAGCTTTTTCTTCGTGCGGGCCAGAGAAGGCCAGCACCTGGGCGCAGCCCTGGAGCGGGCCCTGTGGATCAGCGCCGCCATTGTAGTGGTCATCGCTTACTTTATCACCAGATATCTGTTGGGGGAAATGGGTCCTTTCTACGCCGTGCTGTCCGGCCTTGTGGCCGGAGTGGCCATCGGGCGGATCACCGAGTTTTATACTTCGGATCAATATAAATCGGTGCAAGGGATTGCCAGGGCTTCGCTTACCGGCACCGCCACCAATATTATCAGCGGGCTGGCCGTAGGGATGAAGAGCACCTCCCTGCCCCTACTGGCAGTGGTCGGCGCCATCCTGGTTTCTTACCATTTTGCCGGGATCTACGGTATCGCCGTCGCTGCGGTGGGCATGCTTTCTACTGTGGGCATGACCGTGGCCGTGGACGCTTACGGACCGGTGGCCGACAACGCCGGCGGTATCGCTGAAATGGCCGGACTGGAAAAAGAGGTCCGCCAGATTACCGACCAGCTTGATTCTGTGGGCAACACCACCGCCGCCATCGGCAAAGGCTTCGCCATCGGCTCAGCCGCCCTGACCGCCCTGGCCCTCTTTACCGCCTATGCCCAGGTGGCCGGGCTAAAGGCCATCGATATTATGAGCGCCAGGGTTATCTCCGGCCTGTTCATCGGCGGGATTCTGGTCTTTTTCTTCAGCGCCCACACCATGGAGGCCGTGGGCAACGCCGCTTATAAGTTAATTGAGGAGATCCGCCGCCAGTTTAGGGAGATTCCCGGGCTCATGGAAGGAAAAGCGCGCCCGGAATACGCCCGCTGCGTCGATATCAGCACCAAAGCCGCCCTCCGCGAGATGATTCTCCCCGGGCTGCTGGCCGTGGCCGTGCCACTGGCGGTAGGCTTAATCCCCTTCCTGGGCAAAGAAGCCCTGGGCGGGGTGCTGGCCGGGGCCACACTTACGGGGGTGCTGCAGGCTATATTTATGGCCAATTCCGGGGGGGCCTGGGACAATGCTAAAAAATATATTGAAGCGGGCCAGCACGGCGGCAAAGGCAGCGAAGCCCACAAGGCCGCCGTCGTGGGCGACACCGTGGGCGATCCCTTCAAGGACACCGCCGGCCCATCCATGAACATTTTGATTAAATTAATGAGCATAGTGGCTTTAGTATTTGCCCCGCTCTTCTTCTAAGGACAGGCCATGGCAAGCCGCACTTTACACCAGGGGGGCTGCCCCAAGAGGGCAGCCCCCGCCTTTTTCCGGTGAAAAGCAGTTTGATGCCCGCCGCGGGCCAAGCAATTTGTGATCAAGACCCGGCCGGTAACATGGACCTGTTGTGCATGTTTCGCGCAGTAGCCGCTGCTTTGTTGAACTCAGTACTGCCTTCATCTTCTGCGGCGCGATCAAAGCTGCGGTATTCAAGAAATTCTTGCGACCGGGCAGCCCGGCGCTGTTCATTGAAGGGTTTGATTGGTTTTTACTGTTTAGCAATTCAGGTCCTATTTTTAATCAATAACAGAAAACCGGGCTGTCACGGCGCCGGAGAACTAAGGTTTTAGAATACTGCTTACCCGGTATACTCCTTGCGGTGCAGCAACAGGAAGCCCAGGGCTGTACCCAGGAGGAAAACAAGCAGTAAAAAGAGCATTCCCGGGTAAAAAGGTTTGCCTGCCGCGGCATCTTCAAATCCGGCATAGTAGTAGACAGTGAAGTATCTCAAAAAATGCAGCTTCTCCGTTGTTTTGCTGAGAGCGTCCACCAGGAAGAAGCCGAAACCGAGGGCCACCCCCAGCGTGGTGGCGGCTGAGACCTGGTTGATCAGGGGAGCAGCGGCGAAAGCGATACCTCCTGCAGCCAGGGTGGCCAGCAGCCCGGCCAGGTGCACCCACAGTTGCCTGGTAGTGTTAAAAGCTCCCGGATCAACCGCAGCTGCTAGAACCAGGGCAGCCATGTAGAGAAGCATCCACAGTAATACCATCATCAGTAGAAATACGGTCACCTTGGCCGCCAGAATGCGGTTGCGTGTTACCGGGCGGGTGAAGAGGAATTCAGCCGTATTCAGGTCTGCTTCGCGGCTGATGAGCCGTCCGGCCAGCATGGCTGCATAGATGGAAGTTAAAAGGAGCAAATATGGCAGCACCTGCAAGGCGTGGTAATAGTTGATTTCTTCAAAAACAATTTGATGTATATTGAAGGCATCTTTCAGCGCTGCGGGAAAACCTTCCAGCAGTTCGCTGTATTCGGGGCTTTGTATATAGGGGAAGAAAGAAAGGTAGAGGACCAGCACTGCCATGATCATGGCGGTCCAGATGAGAAAGCCACGCCGGTTCAAGCGGAACTCCTGGCGAAAAACATTAACGGACATTTGCAGCCTCCCCTTTCTCCGGTGCATCGTACATGGCCAAAAACAGCTCTTCGATACTGGGATCGCTAATTTGAATATATTCCAGGTCAAGCCGCGCCATCTCCCTGACGATTTCGCCCGGCGGGGCCTGGACAGCCAGCCGGTAACGCCCCGGCCGGCCTTCCACCGGAACGGGCTGGCCCCATGACTCCGGGAGTCCCCGCGGCGGGCCGCCGCCGGATACTTCCAGGGTAATTAATTTCATCCGGCGGCCGGGAAGCTCCTCCAGGGGCGACAGGTGGATCAGGCGCCCTTCTTTAATCAGACCTACCCGGTGGCATATTCGTTCGATCTCTTCCAGGACATGGGTGGAGAAAAAAATGGTCATACCGAGGACGTTCAGCTCTTGCAGCAGGTTAAAGAAATTCTGCCTCATCAGCGGATCCAGGCCGCTGGTGGGCTCGTCCAGCACCACCAGGCGGGGGCGGTGCAGCAACGCCTGGATAATTCCCAGCTTCTTGCGGTTTCCGGTGGAGTAGGTTCTGATGCGGCGGGAGGGGTCGAACTGCAGTATCTCCACAAGCTTCCGGATCCAGCGGCGGTCCACCCGGGGGTAGAAGCCGGCAGCGTAGTCAATCAGCTCTTGCCCGCTCATTTCGGGATAATAGTTGACTTCGGCGGGCAGGTAGCCCACCTGGTGATAAAGGGGGCCGCCACCGGGAGGAATTGTACTGCCGAAAATGCGCGCTTCGCCGGCAGTGGGGCGGATTAATCCCATCAGGGTGCGGATGGTAGTGGTCTTTCCGGCGCCGTTGGGGCCGATGAATCCAAAGATCTCGCCTTCTTCCACCGCGAAGTTTAAGTTTTCAACACCCCGGTTTTTCCCGTAATACTTGGTCAGATTCACCAGGGCTATCGCTTCGGGCATCGTTGTGGAGCACCTCTTTTCGGTTTGGATATTTTATCCTCCCGGTAATTGTACCCCTGGCCGCAATTCCGGTCAAGGGCGGCCGAACTTCCAGCTCTATCTGTTGAATCGTAAGCAAGAATGAGTCCTTCTGAGAGCCTTTCTCAGGGAGGACGGTTGGGCACCGCCGGAAGTTTCATTCTCTTTTGACTCCCCGATCACCGTTCAAAACCTTGCATAAACAGACCAAATCCCAGGTGAATTGACAAGCCTGTCATGCAAAATTATACTGGTCTGGGAGGATATCTTGTTTGGCCAGTGGAATATGTAAAAATAGGCCCCACGTATCGATTGATAGGAGGAATAAGCCTTGAGCCAGGAGATAGATTACCGCCAAGCGGGCGTCAATATTGAAGCGGGAGAAGCGGCTGTTGAACGAATCAAAGGCCTGGCCCGCTCTACCGCCGGACCGGAAGTTTTACAGGGACTGGGGGGGTTTGCCGGGCTGTTTGCCCTGAATACGGCCCGGTATCGCGAACCGGTTCTCGTTGCCGGATGCGATGGCGTCGGCACCAAGTTGAAACTTGCATTTGCCGCAGGCCGTCATGACACTGTAGGTATTGACTGCGTAGCCATGTGTGTTAACGACATCCTGGTACAAGGGGCCGAGCCCCTCTTTTTTTTAGATTACCTGGCCGTCGGTAAACTGGATCCGGAGCAAGTGGAAAAGGTTGTGGCCGGTGTGGCGCAGGGCTGCCGGCTGGCGGGCTGCGCGCTTTTGGGAGGAGAAATGGCGGAAATGCCCGGTTTTTATCCTGCGGGGGAATATGACCTGGCCGGATTTGCCGTGGGTGTGGTTGAGCGCGAACAGATCATTGACGGATCAAGAATTGGAGTCGGAGATACGATCATCGGACTGGCTTCCACCGGCCTGCATAGCAACGGCTTTTCCCTGGTCCGAAAAGTGCTTCTGGAGCGGGCCGGGTTAGCCCTGGAAAAGACACCGCCGGGACTTGAAGTTCCTTTAATAGAAGAGTTGCTTAAACCCACCAGGATTTATGTCCGGGCGGTGCTGCCGTTAATGAAAAAATATACCGTAAAGGGCGCGGCTCATATTACCGGGGGAGGGCTGCCCGGAAATCTGCCCCGCATTTTACCCCGGGGTCTGCAGGCGATCATAAGGGAGGGTTCCTGGCCTGTACCGCCTGTTTTTTCACTAATCCAGGGCCTGGGTCCGGTTCGCGTGGAGGAAATGTACCATACGTTCAATATGGGCATCGGTTTTGTGCTGATTGTTCCCCCGGAGCAGGCTGAGGCGGTGCTGGCCGATCTGCAGAAAGAAAATAATCCAGCCTGGATCATCGGAGAGATTGCAGCCAGCGATACCCCTTACCGGTTCGTCCCGGGCCCGGCCTCAGGAGATTAAACCTTTCTTGCCCTATACCAATCGATCAAAGGGGTTGCCGATGACCAGCAATTCTAGTTTTACCGCCGGCGAACAGCAGGCTTTTGTGGGCCCGGCGGGATTAAACACACTGGAAGGGGTGCCCGTCCAGGTCAACCCGGTTTCACCATGGGATCACCCGGCTACAGGCGAAGGCCCGTTTAAATACGCGGTCCAGGACGGATATGCCCTATCCGTGGCGCGGCGTTTGACCGGTTTTAAAAATAACCACCATGGTTTCCGGATGGCGGGAAGCGGGGCTAACCGGGAGGTTGCTTTATTCTTAAAAGATGAAATGACCGCCCTCGGTTTGACCGATGTGCAAATCCGGGATTTTCCGGTCTACGGGTGGACCTTCAGCGAAGCCTCCCTCGCTATCGGGGACATTCAATTCAACGCTGTCCCTTACGTGTCCACTCCTTCCACTTCCGCTTCCGGTTTAACCGCTCCTCTTGTCTTCGCCGGCAACGGGACGCGGCACTGTTACGAAAACTTGCAGGTAGAGAATAAGATTGTGCTGATCGGGCTGGACTACCGCAGGCTGCCCTGGCCTTCCCTGGCCGCCCTGCAGGCGCAGCAATATGGTGCCGCCGCTGTGGTTATCTTCAATGAAAATAGCTACGGCCAGGGACATAGAGGCACCGCCCTGACCCAGCAGGATTGGCGCAACCACGCCCCTTCAATACCGGTAGTCAATGTATCGCCCAATTGCGGGAGGACCCTGGCCCGGGCCGCCTCGGCGCATCCGCTTACCGTAAAGCTGTTGTCGCTGACCGGACATAACCCCTCGGCCACAGCCGGCAATGTGATCGGCACGCTGCCGGGACGTCTATTCCCCCATGAATATATCTTGCTGGCCGCCCACTTTGACGGATATTTTCAAGGCTTTCAGGATAATGCCCTGGGAGTGGGGGTTGCCCTGGCGGTGCTAAAAGGTCTTATCGAAAGCGGCTACCGCCCGCGGCGCACTATTGTCCTGGCCCTGGTCGATGCGGAGGAGTTTGGCAGCAAAGGAGTCTGGGATGATTGGCTCATCGGCTCCTGGAACCTGGTTCGGGCACAGCGCCGCTGGTGCGGACGCGTTATCGCCGTGATTAACCTGGAGTTAATGGCTTACCGCCGCTCCCGGGCTATCGGCGCGCGGGCCTGCGACGAACTGGTCACCTTTCTCGGATCTTACGGCCACAACTACGGTCCCTCTTCCGAAGCATTCCCGGAGGCGGCGGTACGGCTATACCGGGGGGTAGCCACGCGGACCGGTGAATGGCCCTACAGTTTTTTTGGCCTCCCCACTTGTGGTAGCAAAGCCGATCCGGAAATGATGGAGCAATATTATCATACCCAGTATGATACGCCGGACCTGGTCTGCCCGCGCAAAGCAGACGAAATGGTGCGTTTTTATGGAGGGCTGCTGCTGCGGCTGGACAATTGCCTCTACCACCCCTACGATTTGTCGGTGCGCCCCCAGGAATACCTTGCCTCTCTGAAAACCCGCGAGTTATCGGCGCTGGGCGTCGATACCCGGGAAGTGGTAAAGGAAGCGGCGGCTTTGCACATGGAAGCGCTGGCCCTGCGTCAAAAAATCCTGTCCGCTGAAGAAAGATATCAGAAGATTCTCACAGGAGCAAGGGAGAAACGGGTTCTTAAAGCGCTGCGACAGGAGGCCCAGGAGTATAATGCTGCCGTCAGGGCGCTGTTAAGGGAGATTATGCAGGAAACCCAGTTTTTAGGGAGCGCTTATCCGGAAGCAATAGTGGCCCGGGCTGTCCATTATCAGCATGATTTCAGCGTCCTCCACCAGCTAGAAAAACTAATCGCCGCCGGACGGGTTGGTGAAGCGGCGGAACTGATGACGCACCCGGAACACGGCCCCTACGGCCTCTCCTATGTCGGGGAAATGACCCGGGAAGTTTTTCAAAGCCATTTTATTGCCGGTTTCTTTGGACAGGGTACAGATCATCCTGCCAACTGGACAAGCGGGCGGGTTCTTGAGTACCATGATCTCTGGGAGGCGGTGTCTACTCTTAACCGCGGAAGAATTTCTGCAGGCGCGCACCGGCAGTTGCTTAACCGCGTCAAGCAGGCCCGCTCCCGGGCCGAAAAGAATTTGCGGCTGGCCCTGGCTCAAGATGCAGCCCTGTGGCGGCGGGCCAGGCAAGCTTTGCAAAAATTTCCTCCGTTGACCCGGCCGGGTTAGCTGTATAAACAGCCTTTCTGAAATACTTATCCGGGGAGAGAGCCGATAGGGTTTAACCGGTCTGGGAAAAATTTTACCGGGAGGAGGTGCAATCATTGAAGAGACTGGCCATACTGGCTTCCGGCCAGGGGACAAACATGGAGGCTATTTTAAACGCCATAGAGCGGGGCGAGGTGGCCGGACGGGTAGTCCTGGTTCTAAGCGATAGGGCCGAAGCCCCGGCGCTGCGGCGGGCCCGCGCCCGCGGCATTAAGAGCCTGTGGATCGATCCGTCGCTATACCCCGACCGGGCCGCCTACGACAGGGCGCTGCTGCAGGAACTCAACGCGGCCGGTGTGGAGCTGGTAATTTTAGCCGGATTTATGCGTCTGCTTTCCCCGGTGCTCATTGAGGCGTTTCCGCTCCGCATCATGAATATTCACCCCTCCTTGCTGCCCGCTTTCCCCGGTACGGACGGGGTGGAGCAGGCGCTGGCTTACGGGGTTAAGGTAACGGGCTGCACCGTGCATTTTGTGGACGAAGGCCTGGATACCGGGCCGGTGATCCTGCAGGAGGCGGTGCCGGTAATACAGGAGGATACTGTAGAAACGCTGCACCAGAGAATTCATGCCGCCGAATACCGGATTTACCCCCGGGCGATAGACCTTTTCTGCCGGGGAAAAATTATAATAGAAGGAAGAAGGTGCCGGATCATTGACGGAAATTAATCGTGCTTTAATCAGTGTATCGGACAAAAAAGGTGTAGTTGAACTGGGCCGGGAGTTGCAGCGACTGGGCTGGCAGATTATCTCAACCGGCGGCACCGCCCGTACTTTGCGCGAGGCGGGAATTACGGTTACAGCGGTTGAAGAGGTGACCGGTTACCCGGAAATCCTTGACGGCAGGGTTAAAACTCTCCATCCCCGCATTCACGGCGCCATACTTGGCCGGACCGACCTGGAAGCGCACCGCCGCCAGATGGAGCTGCAGGGCATTATGCCGGTTGACCTGGTAGTGGTTAACCTCTATCCTTTTGCGCAAACCATATCCCGCCCGGGGGCCACCCTGGAGGAAGCCATTGAAAATATTGATATCGGCGGGCCGGCCATGATCCGTGCGGCGGCCAAGAATCATTCCCGTGTGGCCGTGGTGGTCAACCCGGAGCGCTACCCGCAGCTTATCGCGGAAATTAAAGCCAATGGAGGCGTCAGTGCGGAAACACGCTTTCAACTGGCTGTTGAAGCATTTGCCCATACGGCCCATTATGACGCTCTCATTGCCGCTTACCTGACCGGGCTGCCCGGATGGCAGGGCGGGATCTTTCCGCCTACCCTGACCCTTCCGCTAACCAAAGTGCAGGATTTGCGCTACGGCGAAAACCCGCAGCAGCAGGCCGCCTTTTACGCCTCCACATTTCCGCGGCAGGGCCTGGCGGCGGCAGAGCTGCTTCAGGGGAAAGAGCTGTCCTATAACAATCTTAATGATTTAAACGCCGCCTGGGAGCTGGTGTCCGAGTTTAGCGAACCGGCTGCGGTGGCGGTCAAGCACACCAATCCCTGCGGGGTTGGTACAGCTTCCACTCTGGCAGAGGCGTACCGGCTGGCTTACGATGCCGATCCTGTGTCCATTTTCGGGGGGATTCTGGCTTTCAACCGCCCTGTGGACCAGGAAACCGCCACCGAAATGGTTAAAATATTCCTCGAAGTGGTGGCCGCCCCGGACTTCACCCCGGAGGCCCTGGCCATACTGCAGCGTAAAAAAGACCTGCGGCTGCTAAAACTGGATCTCTTGTCCAGGACTTCGGATCCGCTGGAACTGAAAAAAGTATCCGGAGGTGTGCTGGTGCAAACCGTGGACCGGGAACCGCCGGATGAATCCCGTTTCGAGGTCGTAACAAAAAGGAAGCCTACCGAGCAGGAACTGAGCCGGCTGGCTTTTGCCTGGAAAATTGTCAAACATGTTAAATCAAACGCTATCGTCGTCGCCGGCGACAGGCAGACCCTGGGCGTGGGAGCCGGCCAGATGAGCCGTATCGCCGCCGCCCGCATCGCCCTGGCCCAGGCCGGGGAGCGCGCCAGGGGTGCAGTTCTGAGCTCGGATGCTTTTTTCCCGTTCGCCGATACTGTGGAAGAAGCGGCGGCGGCAGGGATTACGGCGATTATACAACCCGGCGGCTCTTTAAAAGATGAAGATTCCATTGCCGCCTGCGATCGCCACGGCCTGGCCATGGTCTTTACCGGGCGCCGTTATTTTAAACACTGAATTGGGCAAAGGAGGGATAAAGGTGAGGGTTTTAATCGTCGGAGGCGGCGGGCGGGAACATGCCCTGGCCTGGAAACTGTCGCAAAGTCCTTTACTGGGCGAACTATACTGCGCTCCCGGCAATGCGGGAATCGCCTCCCTGGCGGAATGCCTGGAGATCAAAGCTGAAGATACCATGGCTATAAAACAATGGGCTGTTGCGCATAAAGTGGATCTGGTGGTCGTGGGGCCGGAGGCACCGCTGACAGCCGGCCTTGGCGACGAATTGCGGGCCGAAGGAGTGGCCGTATTTGGGCCGGGGCGAGAGGGAGCCCGCCTTGAAGGCAGCAAAATCTGGGCCAAAGAGCTGATGCGGCGCTTGAACATACCTACGGCCGATTTTGCTGTATTTGACAGCTATGACGGTGCGAGAAGCTATCTGGAGAATCTGGGCGATAAACCCATTGTAGTTAAAGCCGACGGCCTGGCAGCCGGAAAAGGGGTTACGGTGGCCCGTACCGCCGCCGAGGCTGAAGCGGCCCTTCAGGATCTCATGATCAATAAAAAGTTTGGAGCCTCCGGCGAGAGAGTGATCCTGGAAGAGTGCCTGAGCGGTGAAGAAGTATCGGTGCTGGCGATCACCGATGGCAAGGAGCTGGTCATGCTCCCGTCAGCACAGGATCACAAGGCCATCGGTGAGGGGGACAAGGGCCCCAATACCGGCGGCATGGGCGCTTATGCACCGGCCCCAATCTATACCCCCGAAATAGCCCGGCAGGTGGAGCAACAATTGTTCCGGCCTTTATTGAAAGGCTTCTCCGATCTGGGTATCGACTACCGCGGTGTAATCTATGCCGGCCTGATGATCGAACAGGGTTCATTTAAAGTGCTGGAATTCAACGCCCGCTTCGGTGACCCTGAAACTCAGGCGATCTTACCGCTGATGCAATCAGATCTTTTGCCGTTGCTTATGGCGGCTGCCGCCGGCAACCTTACGGGCGTGAAAGCAGAGTGGAGCGATGAGGCGGCTGTTTGCGTGGTTCTTGCTTCAGCCGGTTATCCGGGAGCCTATGAAACAGGTTATCGCATTGAAGGGCTGGAACATTTTAACCGCAATTTGGCGGATAAAATGGTCCTCTTTCACGCGGGGACCGCGTTCCGCCACGGCGATATCGTTACAGCCGGCGGGCGGGTGCTGGGTTTAACGGCCTGGGCCGCTGATTTAACCGCGGCGGTGGAAAGAGTATACCGGGCCGTGCATAAAATTAAATACCGGGGCTGTTATTACCGTGGCGATATTGCCCGGCGCGCCCTTAAGCCGCTGGAGTAGCTTTTGGACACCAGTTCAAGCCGATGTTCCTGCTTGTGAAAAAAACGTAAGGAGGTAACAACGACTTTGCCTGAACAGGATTTCTCCTTGAAAGAGAAAAAAGAGGTTGTCTACAGGCCGGCCGGCAGCCGCAGGCTGTTTTGTAATCCTGATGCTGACGCGGCGCGGGAATACTTTCACCAAAAATCACGCCGCAAAGTGGACAAAACCACTACGGTGGCGGAGGCGGTAAAGCGCCTTGTTTGCGACGGCGATTACATTGGCGTGGGCGGCTTCGGCTCCAACCGGATCCCCACGGCGGTGCTGCATGAAATCGTGCGCCGGCGCAAGAAGAACCTGGGCCTGGCCGGGCACACCGCCACCCATGACTTTCAGATCCTAGTCGCGGGAGGCTGCATTAATCGCTGCGACGCCGCCTACATCATCGGGCTGGAGGCGCGGGGCCTTTCCAAGAGCGCCCGCCGGGCAGTGGAGCAGGGTGAAGTGGAGATCACCGAATGGACCAACGCCGCCCTGGCCTGGCG
This sequence comes from Bacillota bacterium, assembly GCA_029552125.1. Lineage (GTDB taxonomy): Bacteria > Bacillota > Dethiobacteria > DTU022 > DTU022 > JAKPEE01. Next base: position 79,447 of record JAKPEE010000069.1, read on the forward strand.
TTACAAGGCGGCGGCCATGGGGCTGTCATTTATTCCGGCGCGTTCCATGATGGGCACCGACACGGTTAAATACAGCGCCGCCGTGGAGATGGAATGTCCCTTTACCGGCAAGAAGTATCTGGCCCTGCCCGCTCTTTATCCTGATGTGGCCATCATTCACGTGCACCGCGCCGATGTTTACGGCAATTGCCAGATCGACGGGATCATGGTCTCGGATTATGACCTGGCCCGGGCGGCGAAAAAGTTGATTATCACCACCGAAAAGCTGGTGCCGGAAGAGTATATCCGCCGGGATCCGGAGCGTACCGTGATCCCCTATTACCTGGTTGACGCGGTGATCGAAGTTCCTTTTGGGTCTTATCCGGGTAATATGCCTTACCTCTACTTTAGCGACGAAGAGCACCTGCAGGAGTGGCTGCAGGCGGAACAAGAGCCCGAGAGCCTTGAACAATTCCTGCAAAAATATATCTACGGGGTGGAAGATTTCTGGGGTTATCTGAACCTCAGGGGGGGCCTGGCCCGCTTATCCAGCCTGATGCAGCAGGAAAACCTGGTGGAGAAATAAGACTGGCTTGATTCAATAGGCTGCAAACACCATGAAGGAGGATTAAACCATGGAATATAACCGCATGGAGCTGATGATTTGCCTGGCTTCACGCTTTCTGGAAGACGAAAGCCTGGTTGTGGTCGGCACCGGTGCGCCCTGCGCTGCGGCCATGCTGGCGCAAAGCTTATATGCCCCCAACCTGATGATCATGTTTGAAGCGGGCGGGATTGGCCCGTTGCTGCCGTCAATGCCCATTTCCGTGGGCGATTCGCGCACCTTTTACCGCGCCCTGGCCGCCGGCAGCATGCCCGAGGTCATGGAGACCTGCCAGCGCGGCATGGTTGATTACACCTTTCTTGGCGGCGCGCAGATTGACATGTATGGCAATATCAACTCGACCATGATCGGCCGGGATTTTGACCGCCCCAAAGTCCGTTTTCCGGGCAGCGGCGGTGCCAATGACCTGGCTTCTTTTTGCTGGCGGACCATGATGATTACCGTGCAGGATGCGCGGCGTTTTACCAACAATATTGATTTTATCACTTCTCCGGGTTACCTGACCGGCAAGGGGGCCCGGGAAGCGGCGGGGCTGCCCCCGGGCAGCGGCCCGTACAAGGTAATTACCGACCTGTGCGTGCTCGGCTTTGAGGAAGAAAGCAAGCGCATGCAGGTGGAAAGCATCCATCCGGGAGTGACCCGGGAGCAGATTATCGAGAATACAGGGTTTGAACTGCTCTGGTCGCCCGACCTTCTGCCCAGCGAGCCTCCCACGGCCGAAGAGCTTAAAATCCTGCGGGAGAAGGTGGACCCATACCGCTATATAATCGGGCGCAATTAAATAATTGAAAATTGCAGGAAAAAACATGCTTTATAAAGAAATTATGTTAAGATTGCAGAATTAAACCAAAGAGGTGAGGCCATGGGAAGCACCGTGGTTGTCGGCTACGCCCGCACCCCCTTTGGGCGCTACCTGGGAAGCTTGAAAAGCCTGGCGGCGGTAGATCTGGGAGCCGTGGCGCTGCGGGAAGCGCTGCGCCGGGCAAAGGTGGCCCCGGAGGCCGTAGATTATGTGTACATGGGCATGGTGCTACAGGCCGGCGCCGGACAGATTCCCTCCCGCCAGGCGACGATCAAAGCGGGACTGCCCGCCACTGTCCCCTCCGACACGATTAATAAAGTCTGCGCTTCCGGAATGCGGGCGGTAAACCTGGGAGAGATGATGATCCGCAGCGGTGAAGCCGCAGTAGTGGCGGCCGGTGGCATGGAAAATATGAGCGCCGCCCCCTATCTGCTGGAACAGGCCCGAACCGGCTTGCGGATGGGCGACGCCGCCTGGGTGGACGGAATGATCAAAGACGGCTTGTGGTGCCCCTTTCATCAAGTTCATATGGGTGTGCACGGCAGCAAAATCCCGGCAGCCCACGGTATCACCCGTGAAGAGATGGATCGCTGGGCGCTGCGCAGCCATCGCCTGGCCATTGAGGCCATGGACAGCGGCAAGCTTGCGGAGGAGATAGTCCCGGTAGCGGTGCCGCAGCGAAAAGGCGAGCCGCAATTAGTGAAAGATGACGAGCTGCCCCGCCGGGATACTACCTATGAGAAACTGGCCGCGCTGCCGCCTGCTTTTGAACCGGATGGATTGATCACTGCCGGAAATGCACCCGCCATCAGCGACGGCGCTGCAGCCTTAGTGCTGGCCTCTGAAGAGAGGGCGAGGGAATGGGGGCTGGAGCCCCTGGCCGCCCTTGTAGCCCACGGGCACGCTTCCCTGGAACCTCCGTACATAGCCACCGTGCCTTACCATGCTGCCGAAGCGGCGCTTCGCAAAGCGGGCCTGACGGCTCAACAAATGGATCGCATCGAGGTGAATGAGGCTTTTGCCGCCGTAGCGCTGACTGCAATGAAGCTCGGAGACTGGCCTGAGCATAAGGTTAATGTCAACGGCGGAGCAGTGGCGCTGGGACACCCCATTGGCGCCAGCGGGGCCCGCATCTTAATTTCTTTAATCGCCGAGCTGCGCCGCAGGGGAGGCGGCTACGGCCTGGCCACCATCTGCAGCGGCGCCGCCCAGGGGGAAGCGGTGATTGTAAAGGTAGGCTGAAGCACTACCTGGTAAGGCAGGTCTGGAGGATGAAATAATTTAATCCCTTTGGAGGGAAGACAGAATTCAGAATCCAGAATTCAGGAGCAAGGTTTTAGAGACGAGTTAAACGGCACCGCTAACCATAGAAGGCAGAGACTAGGAAAAGGGACTTTTCATTAAACTTCTGACCTCCAACTTCTAACTTCCAACTATGAGGAGCAAGCGCATGGATTTTTGTTTGTCACCAAAACATGCCGCGCGGCAGATCGAGTTCCGGGAATTTGCCGACCGGGAGCTTCAGCCGGCCGGCCACACTTTTCCCCGGGATAACCTGCGCAAAATGGCCGGGCGGGGCTATATGGGCCTGCCGGTACCGCGGGAATGGGGCGGCCAGGGAGAAGATTTTTTTACCTACATCCTGTTAATTGAAGAAATTTCCCGGATTTGCGCCTCCACGGGAGTAATCCTGGCGGTGCATACTTCCGTAGGCACCTTTCCCCTGCTATACTACGGCACTCAGGCCCAAAAAGAGCGTTATCTGCCCGGGCTGGCCCGGGGTGAACTGCTGGGGGCTTTCGCCCTTTCCGAAGCGGGAGCGGGATCCGACGCGGCGGCCTTGCGCACGTCGGCCAGGCGGATAGAAGAAGGATATTGTATCAACGGCGGCAAAGTCTTTATTACCAGCGGCGGCGAGGCTGACCTGTATACAGTTTTCGCCACGCTGGATCAATCTTTAGGCAGCAGGGGAATCTGCGCTTTTCTGATTGAAAAGGGTACCCCGGGCTTGACCGTTGCTCCACCGGAAAAAAAAATGGGGCTGCACGGCTCTGCGACTACGGAGTTACAGTTTACTGACCTGGTAGTCGGCGCTGACCAGCTCCTTGGAGAAGAAGGCAAGGGCTTTGCTCTGGCCATGTCGCTCTTGGATGGCGGGCGTATCGGCATCGCCGCCCAGGGCCTGGGACTGGCCCGGGCTTCCCTGGAAGCCACGGCGGCTTACCTGGCTTCCCGCCTGGAGAAGGGAGATCAGGTCAGCCAGTGGGCCCGTTTTACCCTGGCCGATCTATTTTCCCGGCTGGAGGCGGCCCGCCTCCTTACGTACAGGGCCGCCCTGTTGAAAGAAAAAGGGCAGCCTTGCAGCAGGGAAGCGGCCATGGCCAAGTGTTTCGCTACAGACCTGGCGGTTGAGGCGGCCATTCGCTGCATTGATCTCTGGCCTCCGGATGAATATGAAGGTGAATATCCCCTATTCCGGTATTTTTGCGACGCCAAAGTGACCCAGATTTATGAAGGGACAAACCAGATTCAGCGCCTAGTTATCTCCAGGGATGTCCTCAAAACTTTCCATAAATAACGAGGAGGTAGGGTAAGATGAATTTTGCTCTTACGGAAGAGCAGGAGATGACCCGGAAGATGGTGCGTGATTTTGCCGAGAAAGAGGTTAAACCGGGCGCCGCAGAGCGGGACGAAAACGAACATTTTTCCCGCGAGCTTTTTGACAAAATGGGTCAACTCGGCATCACCGGCATACCCTGGCCCGAAGAATACGGCGGGGCCGGAAGCGACTTTCTCAGTTATGTTATCGCCGTAGAAGAGCTATCCCGGGTGGATGCCTCGGCCGGAACAACGTTGTCAGCGCATATTTCCCTGGCAAGCTGGCCTATTTTTAAATACGGGACCGAAGAGCAGAAGAAAAAATACCTGGAGCCCATGGCCCTGGGCGAAAAACTGGGCGCATTCGGTTTGACTGAGGCGACGGCGGGAACCGACGCGGCGGCGCAGCGGACTACCGCCGTGCTTGACGGCGACAGTTATATTTTAAATGGAAACAAAATTTTCATCACCAATGCCGGTGAAGCTGAGATTTACATCATCTTTGCCGTGACCGACAAGGAGAAAAAAGCCAGGGGTATCAGCGCTTTTATTGTAGAGAAAGGAACGCCCGGCTTTTCTTTTGGCAAAAAAGAGCGGAAAATGGGTTTGCGTTCTTCGCCCACCCTGGAGTTGATTTTTGAAAACTGCCGCGTGCCCAAAGAAAACTTGCTGGGCCAGGAAGGTGAAGGATTTAAAATTGCCATGAGTACTCTGGATGGGGGGCGCAATGGCATCGCCGCCCAGGCAGTGGGCATCGCCCAGGGAGCACTGGAAGAGGCTGTAGCCTACGCTGCGAGCCGCGAGCAATTTGGCCAGCCCATCGGCAACTTCCAGGCCATATCGTTTATGCTGGCGGACATGGCCACCAAAATTGAAGCAGCCCGCCTGCTGACTTACCAGGCCGCTTTCCTGGAGAGCCAGGGCCTGCCCTATGGGAAGGCGTCGGCCATGGCCAAACTCTTTGCCTCTGAAGCGGCCATGGAGATAACCACCAACGCGGTCCAGATTTTTGGCGGTTATGGATACACTAAGGACTATCCGGTAGAACGGTTTATGCGCGATGCAAAGATTACCCAGATTTATGAAGGCACCAGCGAGGTGCAGCGCCTGGTAATCTCGCGTTATCTTTTGAAAGGCTAAAATCAAGCTCATGGTGTTATGCTTCCATGGGGCACCATTTTAACCTAAACTGCGACAGGGGAACGCTTGACCGGAATGACGAAAGGAGAGGGGATAATGAGCACTAAGGAACGCGGTCTGGTCATGGTCTACACGGGAAACGGGAAAGGAAAGACTACCGCTGCGGTAGGGCAGGCGTTGCGGGCCATTGGACACGGCTATCGTGTCTATATGATCCACTTTATGAAAGGGCGGGATTACGGTGAATTTCTGGCCGCCGGCCGCCTGCCCAACCTGACAGTAGTGCGGGCCGGAAGGGATGTTTTCGTAAACCGTGAAAATCCCGAACCGGTTGATATTGAGCTGGCCCGCGATGGTTTTGAAAGGGCCAAAAAAGCTGTCTGCAGCGGCGAATATGATCTGGTGGTTTTAGACGAAATCATTGTGGCGGTTGATTATGGTCTCATTTCGGAAAAGGAGTTGTTTGAATTGCTGGAGCAGAAGCCACCCAGGGTTGACCTGGTTCTTACAGGGCGAGGCGCCTCTCCTGAGCTGGTCAAGCGGGCGGATATGGTCAGCGAAATACTGGCAATCAAACACCATTACGATGCCGGCGTAGATGGACGGAAGGGAATCGAATACTAGGCCGGTACGCTCTCGAAGGACTACGTGTTATAACAACTGGACAGGATGTGTGTACTAGACTATGCAGCTAGTTAAGGAGTTACTGGAAGGCAACCGGCGGGCCCTGGCCCGTTTAATTTCCCTGGTAGAAAATGGAGATCCACAAAAATATGACCTTTTACAGGAGCTCTACCCGCATACCGGAAACTCTTATGTCATCGGCATTACCGGGGCACCGGGGGCGGGTAAAAGTTCACTGGTAGACCGGTTATTAAAGGAAATGCGACGGGATGGCTATTCAGTGGGAGTGATTGCCGTTGATCCAACCAGCCCGTTTACCGGGGGAGCCATTTTGGGGGACCGGATTCGCATGCAGGATCACGCTCTCGATCCCGGGGTTTTTATTCGCAGCATGGGTACCAGGGGCAGCCTGGGGGGGCTTTCCCGGGCCACGCAGGAGGCCATCCAGGTCCTTGATGCTTTCGGCCAGGATTTTATCCTGGTGGAAACGGTCGGCGTGGGCCAGTCGGAGGTTGACATTGTAAAAACCGCCGATTCCACCGTGGTTGTCCTGACCCCTGCGGGCGGAGACAGCGTGCAGACCATGAAGGCGGGCATTATGGAAATTGCCGATATTTTCGTGATCAATAAGGCCGATTTGCCGGGTGCCGAGCGGACTGCAGCAGAAGTCGGGGTCATGCTGGACATGAAAGAACAGTATGACTGGCGCCCTCCCGTTGTTTCTACGGTTACACTGCGCGAGGAAGGAATCGACAAGTTATGGCGCTCGCTACAAGAGCACCGGTCTTACCTGGAAACCAGCGGGAAACTGCACCAGTTACGCAAAGAACGGGTCAGGCGGGAGTTGACTGAACAGGTGGAGCACCTGGTAAAAAGCAGAGTCTGGCAACAGATTCGTTCGCGCATCCCTTTGGAAGATTTGATCGAAGAAATCGTGCAGCGACGGCGTGACCCTTACAGCGCGGCACGCGACCTGCTGGCGAATATTGTTTTTCCACATAACGATTCCTGAGGAGGCGGGGTTGATGTGGGATCAAGAAAAAATGGCGGAGCTCAAAGAAACGGCCGCACGGCAGGCTTACCGGGGTAAAAACGGCGAACGCTGCAGCGCATTTACGACCATTTCCGGGGCGGCGGTCAAGGACCTGTATACTCCCGCTGATATTGAAAACCTGGATTACCTTCGGGATCTCGGCTTCCCGGGAAAATACCCTTATACCCGGGGTGTCCAGGAAAACATGTATCGCGGCCGCCTCTGGACCATGCGCCAGTTCTCAGGCTTCGGCGACGCTTATGATTCCAACCGGCGTTACCGCTACCTGCTCGATCAGGGACAGACCGGATTGAGCGTTGCTTTTGACATGCCGACGATCATGGGTTACGATTCGGACCACCCGCGAGCGGAAGGAGAAGTGGGACGCTGCGGGGTAGCCATAGACTCCCTGGCTGACATGGAGGTGCTCTTCAGCGGCATCCCGCTGGATAAAATCACCACTTCCATGACCATCAACGGCCCGGCTTCCGTGCTCTGGTGCATGTACCTGGCGGCAGCCGAAAAGCAGGGGGTAACCTGGGATAAAATAGGGGGAACCATCCAGAACGATATCCTCAAGGAATATATCGCCCAGAAGTCCTGGATTTTTCCTCCCGAGCCCTCCATGCGCCTGATTACCGACATTTTTGCCTTTGCTTCCCGCCACGTGCCTCGCTGGAATACCATCAGCATCAGCGGCTACCATATCCGCGAAGCCGGCTCCACTGCGGTCCAGGAACTGGCCTTTACCCTGGCAGACGGCTTTGCCTACGTGGAGGCCGGCATCGCCGCCGGCCTGGATGTGGATGAATTTGCGCCGCGCCTATCCTTCTTCTTTAACGCGCACCTCGATTTCTTTGAAGAAATCTGCAAATACAGGGCTGCCCGGCGTATCTGGGCGCGGCGGATGAAAGAGCATTACGGCGCCAAAAATCCGCGCTCCTGGATGATGCGTTTTCATACCCAGACCGCAGGATGCTCCCTGACGGCCCAGGAGCCGGAAAACAATATCGTGCGCACCGCCCTGGAGGCCCTGGCGGCGGTGCTGGGCGGCACCCAATCGCTGCATACCAACTCCATGGACGAAGTGCTGGCTTTGCCCACTGAAAAAGCGGTCCGCATCGCCCTGCGCACCCAGCAAATTATCGCCTATGAAAGCGGCGTGGCCAATACCATCGACCCCCTGGGCGGCTCTTATTTCATCGAAGCTTTAACCAGCCGGATGGAAGCAGAAGCAGAGGACTATTTTAAACGTATCGATGAACTGGGAGGGGTTCTCGCCGCCATTGACCGGGGCTTCTTCCAGCAGGAGATTGCCGACGCCGCTTACGCGTTCCAGCAGGCGGTGGAGCAGGGGGAAAGGATCGTGGTTGGCGTCAACCGTTTTGCTTCCGGCGAACCGCTGCAGATCGAACTGCTCAAAATTGACCCGGCGGTGGAACAGAAGCAGGTAGAGCGTTTACGTGAATTAAAGCAAAAACGCGACGCCATAGCGGTCAGCGTCTGCCTGGATCGGTTAAAGAAAGCCGCCGCCGGCACCGAAAATTTGATTCCCCATATCCTGGAGGCGGTCAAAGCCTATGCCACGGAAGGCGAAATAATTGCCGCGCTAAAAGAAGTGTTTGGGGAATATAAAGAGCAACCGCTATTCTAATCAGAAACTTTAGTATAAGAATTCAGAATCCAGAATTCAGAAGACTGTGAATCAAATTTTCCGGGGTGCGACGTGACGCGCCTGCGGGTCTAGAGCCACTGACAGGGGTAAACCAGGGAGAATATGCCAAACCATAGTGGGCGTGGCGAGCCACGCCCGCGAAACAATTATAAACGGGGAGGAAATCTGGTGAAAGCGATTGTTTTATGGGCCAGCATGTTGATCTGGGCGGTGGTGATCCTGGCATCATCCTTGACCGAACCGGAAGCTTTCCCCAACCTGGTGTTGATTCTCGGCGGTGGCGCGGCATTTCACCTGATTTTGCTGGGCTCACAGATTAGAAAACAAAAATAAGCGGGTAAAGCATTGGCGGAGCACTGGAGATGGAGAGAAACAGGGGGTGGGGTTTGACCATGAGTGAGAGAAAGATCCGGGTGCTGGTGGCCAAACCGGGGCTGGACGGGCATGACCGCGGCGCCAAAGTGGTGGCCCGGGCGCTCAGAGACGCCGGCATGGAGGTAATTTACACCGGCCTGCACCAGACACCGGAGCAGGTGGCCGAGGCGGCGCTGCAGGAAGATGTGGATGTGGTGGGCCTGAGCATCCTTTCGGGAGCGCACATGACCCTGGTACCGCGCATTAAGGAGCTGTTGGCCGGCCGGCAGATGGCAGATGTGCCCCTTATGGTCGGAGGCATTGTCCCCGAGGAGGATGCCCAAAAGCTGCTGGCCGAAGGTTATGCCGACGCGGTCTTCACGCCCGGCGATCCCCTGGAAAAGATTATTGACTGGATTAAAGAAAAATGCCGGGGAGAGTAGCGGCCGGGTGAAAAGGCGGCCTGTTTATTAATATACACACCCGCTAATTTTTCCCAAGCCGGCAAAACCCGGGCCTAGCCCGGGTTTTCTGTGGCGCGGGCGCCTTTGATGCGGTAGGCCGGCCTGCGCTTTTTACTGGTAAAATGCGGGTGATAATATTCTCGATGCCAGGCGATGAAGTCGGCTATTGTTTCCTGCAGCGGCCTGGCCGTGTAGCCCAGTTCTTCAACTGCTTTGGCGCAACTAAATGCCGAATTGTCGACGATAGTCTGCAAGGAATAAGGGGTAAAACGGGGTGTTAATTTTAAGAGGCGGTAGTAGTACTGCAAAAAAGTACTGCCAAAGAGAGCCAGCTTAAAAGGCAGGATCAACCGCGGGGATCTACAACCGCTGCAGTTCTGTGCCATTTGCCAAATTTGCTCCAGAGTAGCCCGGTTTCCGGATAGAATATACTTTTCGCCTCTACGCCCCTTTTCTGCGGCCAGGATTAATCCTTCCGCCACGTCGCGTACATCCACAAAATCAAAGGCCCCGTTCACCAGGAAATGTATTTTTTTTGCCGCAAAGTCAAGCACGGCTCTGCCCAGCTCTGATCCCTGGAAGTCGTACGGTCCGATGATGCCGGTAGGGCAGACGATTACCGCATTGAGCCCCTGTTCAACCAGTTTCAGCGCTTCCCGGGTCCCTTCAGCCTTGGTGCGGTCATAAGCTCCGTCTGTGCTGCCGATTGCCAGCGGCGTTTTTTCATCGATGATCTTTCCATGGGGTTCACGCTGGAAAGCATGGATGGAGCTAACGTGGACAAGGCGCCTGACGCCTGCTTTTAGTGAGGCTTCGGCGATATTGCGCGCACCGGTCACATTTACCTGGTGCATAATCTCATCGTCACCGGAAAGAATGGAAATTACGCCGGCCAGGTGATAAACTGTATCGACATCCGCCACGGCCCGCTTCAGGATTTCCCGGTCAAGGATATTACCCACGATAACTTCGACCATCAACCCATTGAGCGCAGTAAGCGGCTCTCCGGGTAGAACCAGCGCTCTGACCCGCCGGCCTCTTTCCAGAAGTTTGCGCACCAGGACATTGCCGAGGTGGCCGGTAGCCCCTGTAACCAGAATCATTTTAAGATCTCCCTCCGTTTCATGTCATGCCATCGAAAAATATGGGCCCACTATCCTGGAGCACTTTCCCCCAGATTGCGCCGCCAGGGTCAAGCAGGGCCTGCTGGCATATCCCGCCGGCCAGGGAGATCATTGACTGAGAGCAGGATACCGGGCGGCGTGCTTATTGCTCGCAAACTTTCTCCTCAGAGACCGAACGGTCTTTTACTAGCATATGCCAGGCAGCAGCAGGTGTCAAGAACAAAACAAAAAAACGGCCGGCAAGACGGAACCTATACCGCCGGTATGCCATATTATATATCACCGGGCAGGGGAGAGCGGTATGGACGATTATATTCTGGATCTAGATAATTTATGCAGCTTGATCACCGGCGCCTTGCGCAGGATGGGCCCGTTGAGCACTACTGAAATAACAGCCATGCTCAGCAGCAATAAGCTGGAAGACCTGGTTTTAGAGGCTATCGGTGTTTCCCGGGATAAACTTAGCGAAACAGAGCAAAGGCGTTTTGCCGCGCTGCTGCTGGAGGTTTTAGCCACACTGCACCTGGAGGGAAATTCTCAATAGTTGTTCTTTTCCCCTTACCCCATGGAGCAGGGCAAGAAGCTAAGGATCAGGAAGAAGCGGCCGGACAGCTCGGTCCCGGCAACAATTAAATTTCTCAATTGCCCCTGCCCCACCACGGAAGGAATTGTCATGTTTGCGGCGAAAGTTTTAATGCCTTGGAGTGATAGATTAATACCCCCGGCGGTTGTTTCATAAATGGCCGGGCCATACTATGTTTAAAGCCCGGGAAGAGAGCGTTAAACGGCTGGCGGGAGGGCCGGCACTTATACCAGCGGGGTGTTTTCATGGACAAACAACAGCTAAACGAAGCGTCCCGTCGCGCCGCACAGTTACGGAAGGAACTGGAAGAGCACAATTATCGTTATCACGTCCTGGATCAACCGATCATCAGCGACCACGAATTCGATCTGCTGCTGCGGGAACTGCAGGAGCTGGAAAAGCAGTATCCCCAGCTCGTTACTGCCGATTCACCGACGCAAAGGATCGGGGGCGCGCCTCTGCCCGCCTTTGCCGCGGTAGAACACCGGCTGCCCATGTTCGGCCTGGATAACGCTTTCAGCGAGTCCGAACTGCGCGATTTTGACAACAGGATCCGTAAAAGCGCAGGCCTGGCCCGCCTGGAGTATGTCTGCGAACTGAAAATTGACGGATTGGCCGTTTCGCTGCAATATGAAAACGGCCTTTTTGTCAGGGGCGCCACCAGGGGTGACGGCTTCCGCGGTGAAGATATAACCGCCAACCTGCGGACTATCCGGCAGTTGCCGCTGCGGCTGCCGCAGGCAGTGACCCTGGAGGTCCGCGGCGAGGTTTATATATCCCGGAAAGATTTTGAGCAGATGAACCAAACCCGCCGGGAGCGCGGCGAGCCGCTGTTTGCCAATCCGCGCAACGCCGCAGCCGGCTCACTGAGGCAGCTTGACCCCAAGATCACTGCCGCCAGGCCGCTGAAAATATTTCTCTATGGATTGGGGGAGCACAGCCTGGAGCTTTCCACGCAAAGCGAGCTGCTTGATTACCTCGATAAATTGCATTTGCCGGTAAACCCCCAATGGAAGCTTTGTTCCGGTATCGAAGCGGTGTGGGAATATTGCCAGGCATGGCAGGAACAACGGGCAGAGCTAACCTACGAAATCGACGGCATCGTGGTCAAGGTAAACGATCTGAAGCTGCAAAGACAACTGGGCAGCACCTCCCGCAGCCCCCGCTGGGCCGTGGCCTTTAAATATCCCCCCGAAGAAAAAACTACCCGCGTCCTCGATATTCAGGTGAATGTTGGCCGGACGGGAGCGATTACGCCGGTAGCCCTCCTTGAACCGGTTCGTTTAAGCGGGACTACCGTGCAGAGAGCCAGCCTGCATAATGAAGATATTCTGGCGGAAAAAGGCATCATGATCGGTGATACGGTGGTCATTCGCAAAGCCGGTGAAATAATCCCCGAAATAGTCCGGGTCGTACCGGAAGCTCGCACCGGCTCTGAAATACCCTTTACCATGCCGCGGCAATGCCCCTCCTGCGGATCCCCGGTGCAGCGCCTTCCCGGAGAAGCGGCCCGCCGCTGCTTCAACCCCGCCTGCCCGGCCCAGGTAGTAGAGCGGCTGGTCCATTTTTGTTCGAGGCGGGCCATGGATATCGAAGGCATCGGCCCGGCTGTGGCGGAACTGCTCTGGCGGGAAGGGCTGGTCAAAGACGTGGCCGACCTCTACTATTTGCAGCAACAGCAGCTTGAACCGCTGGAGCGTCTCGCCGAAAAATCGGCGGCCAACCTGGTGGAAGCCATTCGCCGCAGCAAAAGCAATCCTTTACACCGGCTGCTGTTTGGATTGGGGATTCGTTTTGTGGGAGAACGGGCGGCGAGCCTGCTGGCCAGGCATTTTGGCACCCTGGATGCGCTAATTAAGGCCCCGGCGCAGGAGCTGACCGCTGTTCCGGAAATCGGCCCCAAGATAGCGGACGCCGTAGTAGAATATTTCAAGGCTCCCGAGGTTGAAGAGGTTGTGGAGAAGCTGCGCCACGCCGGTGTTAACTTCACTGAACCGGCAGCCGCTGCCCCACCGGAGGGCGACCGCTTCCTGGAAGGGCAAGTTTTTGTCTTTAGCGGCGCCCTGAAGAATTTTACCAGGGAGAAGGCGGCGGCGCTGGTGGAAGAGAGGGGCGGCAGGGTGGCCACTTCGGTAAGTAAAAAAACAACCTGCCTGGTCGCCGGAGCAGAACCCGGCAGCAAACTGGAGCGGGCCCGCGAACTCAAGGTTAACATTATTTCGGAAGAAGAATTCATGGAACTTCTTCAATTGCCGTAGCCCCCGGCGCGACGCCACCCTGTTTTAATTTCAGAATCATCAAGGCGAGGAGTGATAAATAAGATGGCCGCTTCCCCGCCGCCGCTTGCGTTTCCCTGGCAGTCGTTTTTGGAAGAGCTTGAAGAAGGAATTGTCTGTATAAATGCGGAGGGGCAGGTTGTTCTTTGGAACAACCGCGCCCGGCAACTATGCCGGCCGGATCAAGATAAAAAAGACCTTCCTTCCATGCTGCAAGCGATCTTGAAAGAGAATTTTTTCCCCGCCACCCTCGTCCTGAACGGCATCAAAATAGCTGTTTCCCGCCTGGACAGTGAAGATCAAACATGGCTCATATTGAAAGAAGTTACCGATAAAACTTCTACCGCCGAAGAAGGGCGGCTGCTACTGCAAACCGTCATAGACTCTCTCTCCGATGCCGTTTCCGTGGTCGACGAAAACGGAATGGGCCTGATGATTAACCGGGCTTACACCCGGCTTACCGGGATGACGGAGGAGCAGGTTCTCGGCCAGCCGGCCAACGTGGATATCGCCGAAGGCGAAAGCGTGCATTACCAGGTGTTGAAAACCGGCAAGCCGATAAAAGGTGTGCCAATGAAGGTAGGCCCCTACCGCCGGGATGTGGTGGTTAGCTGTGCCCCGGTAATCATCAACGGCAAATTGAAAGGCAGCGTCGGCGTCATTCATGATATTTCCGAGATCCGCCGCCTCATGGATGAACTGGCCAGAACGCGCCGCCTCGTGCGCCACCTGGAATCGCGCTACACTTTTGAAGACATCATTGGCCGCAGCGCCCGGTTGCTTGAAACAGTGGAGCGGGCGCGGCTGGCGGCGCGCACCCCGGTAAGCGTGCTGCTGCGCGGCGAGTGCGGCACCGGTAAAGAACTTTTTGCCCATGCCATCCATCATGCCAGCGAGCGGGCGGAGAAGCCCCTTATCCGGGTTAACTGCGCCTCCCTAACGGACACCCTGCTGGAAAGCGAGCTTTTTGGCTATACCGAAGGGGCCTTTACCGGGGCCAAAAAAGGAGGGAGGAAGGGCTATTTTGAAGAGGCCCACCAGGGCACCCTCTTCCTGGACGAAATCGGGTCCATGAGCCTGGAAGCCCAGGCCCGGCTGCTCAGAGTGCTGCAGGAGGGTGAAATAGTGCGCGTGGGAGAATCGCGGGCCCGGGCCGTCGATGTTCGTATAATCGCCGCCACCAACGCCGACCTGGAAGAGTTGATGCAGCAGGGCCTTTTCCGCAAGGATCTTTATTACCGCCTCAACGTGTTCCCCATACACCTGCCTCCGCTTAGAGAAATTCCTGAAGATATACCCCTGCTAGCCGATTATTTTATTCATCGCTACGGCCAGGAATACGGCCGCCTGGCCGTTGCGGCTGCCCCTTCCGTATATAAGCGCCTCCAGCAATATGACTGGCCGGGCAATATGCGCGAACTGCAAAACGTTATTTCACGGGCCTTGATTAATCTGGGGCGAGATCAATCGGTCATTAAAGAAGAACACCTGCTAATCCCCTTTGCCGCTGCCCCGAAGCCTAAAGGCGAAGGCATTACCTACAGCGGCGGCTCCCTGAAGCAACTGCAGCAGGCCTGGGAAAAAGAGTTGATTGAACAGGTGCTGATGCAGTGCGGCGGCAACAAAACTGAAGCTGCCCGCCGGCTCCAGATTTCACTGCGCAGCCTTTATAACAAACTTGAACGCTACCGCTCCGGCGATTAAAAGTCGATTCCCGCTTCCTCAATCCTTCCCCGTTCAACCGGCCCTGCCACGGCCAGGTTATTTTTTTACCGGCTGTTGTCAAAAGATTCAGAAGATGGCATGTCAATTGCAATATTGTTTTTTGAATTTTTCAGCTAAAGGGGAGGAGAGCGATGCCAGGATATTTCTCTGCCATGGAGAAACAGGGCTTCGAAGAACTGCTCTTTGCCCACGATGCTTCAACAGGCTTAAAGGCTGTTATCGCCATCCATAGCACTATTCTTGGCCCGGCCCTGGGCGGCACCCGGATGTGGCCCTATCCCACCGAAGAAGCGGCGGTGAACGATGTCATGCGCCTGGCCAGGGGGATGACCTACAAGGCGGCCATGGCGGACCGGGATCTGGGAGGCGGCAAAGCGGTAATCATCGGGGACCCCTGCCGCGACAAGAGCGAGAAGCTTTTACGGGCGTACGGGCGTTTTGTAGATAAACTGGGCGGCCGTTATATTACCGCAGAGGACATGGGGATTGGCGAGAAGGACCTGGACTGGGTCCGCCAGGAGACGGCCCATGTGTTAGGGGATTCCAGCCAGGGCAGCCCCTCGCCCTTTACGGCTTACGGTGTATGGCGAGGGATCAAAGCCTCCGCCCGGGACGCCCTGGGCAGCGATTCGCTTGAGGGATTGACGGTGGCGGTGCAGGGGCTGGGAGGCGTTGGAAGCAGGCTCTGCGAATACCTGGCCGGAGAAGGAGCCCGTTTAATCGTGGCGGATCTTGACCCGGAAAAAGTTAAAGGGGCGGTCTCCCGGTGGGCGGCGAAAGCCGTAGCTCCAGAAGAGATCCATGCCCGGGAGTGTGATATTTTTGCGCCCTGTGCGGCCGGAGGGATCATTAATGAGCTAACCATTCCGCAGCTTAAGTGCCGCATTGTGGCCGGGGCCGCCAACAATGTGCTGCAGGACAGGGCCTGCGGCGCTGGACTGATGAACCGCGGCATACTCTATGCGCCCGATTACGTCATCAATGCCGGTGGCCTGATTTACGTTGATTCCATACGGCTCGGCCTGAAAGATCCCGATGAGATTCGCCGGGTGGTGGGTCGCATTGAACAAAGACTTACGCACATTTTTAAACGTTCAGCCGCGGAAAAACAGCCCCCGGAAGTTGTGGCCGATTTGATGGCTGAAGAGCGGCTGCAGAGCGGGGCTAAAGCCGCCCCAACTGAAACCTGGGCCTAGGTGTGCAAAATTCTGCAAGCAAATATTTGCAAATTGCAGATATTTGCAAGGAGGGGTACAGATGAACGGCATGACCGAATTTCGGCTGCACGGGCGGGGCGGCCAGGGTATTGTGGCCGCGGCGGCGGTTTTTGCCGAAGCAGTATTTCGGGAAGGCCGCTATGCCCGGGCCTTTTCCCTGTTCGGCGCGGAGCGGCGCGGCGCGCCGGTAACAGCTTTTATCCGGGTCAGCGACAGCCCGCTCATGCCCCGCTGCCGCGTTTACCGTCCTGATTATGTCGCCGTCCTTGACGTTACCCTCGGCGGCTCCGCCGTCCGCTCCGGATTAAAGGAGGGAGGCGCGCTGTTAATCAATGCCCCGGACAGCCAAAACGCAGCCAGCCTGATGGAGGAGCTGAACCCGGACGGCGCCATTAAGCTCTACACGGTTAACGCCACGGCCATTGCCGTAAAACATAACTTAACCATCGGCGGTTTTCCCATGGTCAACACAGTGATCATTGGCGCCCTGGCGCGTATATGCGGCCTGGCCGGCCTGGCCAGCATTGAGGAGGCCGTAGCCAGGCGGGTTTCCTCCCGGCGGGAAGACAATCTCAAGGCAGCGGCGGAGGGCTTTGCGGCGGTACGGGAGGTGAGCGGCCATGAACGGTGAACAGATCCTGGAAATGGAGAAAATCTACTTGAATGTTGTCCCCAGCACGGCCAATAAAACCGGGGAGTGGAGGCTGCTTACTCCCACCCGGAAGGAAAAAATCTCACCCTGCCGCCAGGGGTGTCCCCTGGGGGGAGAAATACCGGCCTGGCTAAATGCGATCAAAAGAAACAACTGGGCTGAAGCCTGGGAGATTATGCAGCGGAAAAACCCCTTCCCGGCCATAACCGGCCAGGTCTGTTTTCACCCCTGTACAGCAGAATGCAACCGGCGCAACCTGGACGAGGCCATCAATATCCCCGCCATGGAGCGGGCCCTGGGGCTGTGGAGACTGCAGAACTGCCGTCCTGCAGCGCCGCCTCGCCGGGTGGAGGGAAAGATCGCTGTCGTCGGTTCCGGGCCGGCGGGTTTAAGCTGCGCCTATTATCTCAACCGTGCCGGTTACCGGGTAACAGTAATCGAACGGGCCCCGGTGGCCGGAGGCCTTCTGGCCCTGGGCATCCCCTCCTACCGCCTACCGCGGGAGATCTTGCAGCAGGAGCTGCAACTGCTGCAGGAAGAGGGCGTTCAATTTGTCCTGAACTGCTCCGTGGGGCGGGATATGGAGATTTCACGCTTATATGATGATTATGACCAGGTCTTCCTGGCTACGGGAGCCGCTCTCTCCCGCATGCCATCGCTTCCGGGAGTAAAACTAAACGGTGTCTGGAGCGCCCTGGATTTTTTACAACAGGTAAACCTGGGCCGTACCCTGGAGATCCAGAACCCGGTGGCGGTGGTGGGCGGCGGCAACGCCGCCATTGATGCGGCCCGCTCCGCCATGCGGATTAAGGGTATCGACCGGGTCACTGTTCTTTACCGGCGCACTAAGGAGGAAATGCCGGCGGATCCGGAAGAAGTGGCCGCGGCCGCCGCGGAAGGCGTCCAGTTTGTATTCAACGTTACGCCCCGTGAATTGAAGGGAGAGCAGGGCCGCCTGGTAGAGGCAATTTTAAACCGCAGCCATACTTCCGGTGAAAAACTAATTATTGACCGGGATACCGAGCTGCGGATTTACTGTAAAACTCTGATTTTTGCGGTAGGACAGGAGCGCGACTGGAGCGTTTTCGGGACGCTGCACCGGGAGATTCGCCTCTGTGCCGGAGGCGATCTGATTAGCGGCCCGGCGGCAGTACCGCAGGCCATTCAAGCGGGGCGCATCGCTGCCGAGGCCCTTGCCGCACAGTTGGAAGGAAAGCCCGGCCCTGATCCCAGCCCCCCGGAAAGCGGCGCCGTAACATTCGAGGAGCTTCACCTGGCCGCCTGGCCCGGCCTGGCGGCCCGGGGGCGCCAGGAAGATCCTTCCGCCGAAGCGGAAAGGTGCCTGGGGTGCGGCACCTGCAACTCCTGCGGCATCTGTTACCTCTTCTGCCCCGATGTGGCCGTAACCCCGGATCAAGGCCGCTACCTGTTTGATCTCAATTTTTGCAAGGGCTGCGGCATCTGCGCCCGGGAATGCCCGGCCAGGGCCCTCATGATGGAAGGAGGCTGGTAGCATGCCTGTGGAGTTAATCACCGGCAACCAGGCTGCGGCCCTGGCGGTGCAGCGTGCCGGAGTGGAACTGGTGGCCGCTTATCCGATTACGCCCCAGACAGCGATCGTGGAAACCCTCGCCAGCCTGCATGCGCAGGGTGAATTAAAAGGCGAATTCGTCAGCGTGGAATCGGAATATGCCGCCCTGGCCTGCTGCAGCGGCGCTGCGGCAGCAGGGGCAAGGGTTTTTACCGCCACTTCATCGCACGGCCTGGCCTACATGCATGAAATGATCCACTGGTGCGCCGGGGCGCGCTTTCCCATCGTCATGGCCGGCGTGAACCGGGCCCTGGGCGGACCGTGGTGCCTCGATCCCGATCAGGGCGACAGTCTCAGCCAGCGCGATACCGGGTGGCTGCAACTTTATTGCTCCAGCGCCCAGGAAGTTTTCGACACCATTATTCAGGCTTACGCCCTGGCCGAAAAAATTATGCTGCCCTGCATGGTTATTTACGACGGTTTCTATATTTCGCATACCTACGAGACCGTGGATATACCGGACAGGGAAGAGGTGCAGCGTTTTCTGGGCCCGCCCTCTTTCGCCGCCCAGGTTCAGCCAGGCTTACCGGCCAACCTCCACGGTTTAAGCACCGGCGAAACGCAGGCCAAACTTGTCCGCGAGCGGCACCGCACCATGAAGGAAGCTCTGGCGGTATTAAAAGAGATTAATGCCCGTTTTGCCGCCGCCTTTAACCGGAAATACGAACCGGTGGAAGCGTATTTCCCCGGGAAAATAAAAAATGTGGTCGTGGCTGCCGGCGCCTGCGCTGATACTGTGCGCTGGTGCCTGCCCCGGCTGGCCGATACCGGCTTGATCAGGTTGAAAGCTCTCCGGCCTTTTCCGGGAGAAGAAATTAGCCTGCTTCTGGAAAAACAGAAGATCGAGCGGATCGTAGTGGTGGATCGCAACTGCTCAACCGGCATGGGCGGCATCCTGGCCCAGGAGCTTAAAGCAGCCCTGTACCCCCTTAATTCTCCTCCCGCCGTTTATGATTTGATCCTGGCCGGAGGGATTGATTTTACGCCGCAAATGCTGCAGCGGCTGCTGGCCCAGCGCGAACCGCACCGCGGCTTTGCTGAAATCTGGGGGGTGGATTTACTGTGAACAGTAAGATTAATTTTATACAGCCGGAATATCTCCATTCCGGCCACTACGCCTGCCCCGGATGCGGGGCGGCCCTGGCGGTGCGCTACCTGGCCAGGGCCCTCGGCCCGGACCTGGTAGTGGTCATTACCGCTTCTTGCTGGAGCATCATTGCCGGAATGCCCCCCCTGTCGGCGTTAAAATGCCCGATTTTACACTGTCCTTTCCCCAGTGCCGGCGCTGTTGGCAGCGGGTTAAGGCGCGGGCTGGATTTGCGCGGCAAGCACAGCACCACCGTGCTAGTCCTGGCCGGAGATGGGGGGACTTTTGATATCGGGCTGCAGGCCCTCTCCGGAGCGGCCCAGCGCAACGAAAATTTTATCTTTGTCTGCTACGATAATGAAGCTTATATGAATACGGGTATTCAAACCAGCTCCGCCACGCCTTTCGGCGCCCACACCACTACCGCCCCCTATCCCTTGTTTAAAAAGGGCGCTAAGAAAGATATTATGCACATCATGGCCGCTCACGGCATTCCTTACGCCGCCACGGCCACGGTGGCTTTTCCCGGCGACCTGGAGCAAAAATTCAGGCGGGCCCGGCAAATTGAAGGTTTTCGCTTTATTCATATTTTGTCTCCATGCCCTCCGGGCTGGGGCGCCGATTCCGCCGATACGGTGGAGCTATCCCGCCTGGCCGTGGAAACAGGGTTTTTCCCGCTCATGGAAATATTTGAAGGCGGGGCGCCGGTGCTGACATACCGCCCGGAAAAGAGAGTTCCCCTGGAGCAATACCTGAAGCTGCAGCGGCGCTTCCGGCCCCTGGAACTGCAGCAAATTGAGACCCTGCAACAGGGCGTTGATGAGGAATGGGAACGCTTATTAAAGGCGGCCGGACCTGTATAAGCAATTGAAGTAAAGTTTTCCCCTCCTGGCCCGGTCCCGCCTGGTGCGGGCCGGGTCTTTTTAACTGAGTACACCGGTATTAACTAAAACCTCTGGAAATATTTTAGAATAATAATAAATTTTATAATTGAAACAGCAGGATTTTTTTAGCCGAAAGCAGAAGATACAAACCATAACAATGAGGAGGTGAGCGATTTGCGCGAGATTACAGCCGCTGAAATTGCGGGACATGTGGCCGAAATGTGTCAGGAAGCAAATCTTTATCTGGGCGAAGAGATGGAACAGGCTTTAAAACGATCCCTGGAAGTTGAAGAATCACCCACGGGCAAAGAAGTACTGCAGCAGTTAATCGAAAATTTGGAAATTGCCCGCAAAGAGCAAATACCTATCTGCCAGGATACGGGATTTGCCGTTTTTTTTGTGGAATGGGGCCAGGATGTTCATCTGACCGGAGGAACCCTGGAAGAAGCGATTAACGAAGGGGTCCGCCGGGGCTACCAGGAAGGCTATTTACGCAAATCCATCGTGGGCGACCCTCTTTATGACCGTAAAAACACCGGAGACAATACCCCCGCCGTGATTCATACCACCATTGTTGCCGGTGACAGGGTCAAAATTGCCTTTGCACCCAAGGGTGGAGGCAGTGAAAATATGAGCACGGTGAAAATGCTGAAGCCTGCCGACGGGGAAAAAGGGGTCATCGATTTTGTGGTCAACCACATTAAAGCGGCCGGACCTAATCCCTGCCCGCCCATCGTTATCGGTGTGGGTATTGGCGGCACCTTTGACAAAGTGGCGGTTCTGGCTAAGAAGGCTCTGCTGCGCCCGGTAGGACAGCCTCATCCGGATCCGGCCTACGCCGCCCTGGAGCAAAAAATACTTAAAGAAATCAATAAGCTGGGCATTGGACCCCAGGGTTTTGGCGGTCGCGTGACCGCTCTGGCGGTACACATCGAAACCTTCCCCTCCCATATCGCCAGCCTGGCGGCGGCAGTGAATATCAACTGCCATGCCTGCCGCCACCTGGAAAGAGAGATCTAAGGGGAGGAGACTGAAACGGCTACAGGAGACAAGAGCTAGGAGATTGTAGCCGGGTTTGGTTTTCTGAAGGGAATGCAGAATCCAGAAGCCAGAATTCAGAAGAAAAGCATGGGAGACAGGGAGACAGGATTCTCACATCCAACCTCTCACTTCCCACATCTCATAAGCGCGGCATGCCGCCTTGCAGTACAAGACTTAATTGAAGAGCATGAAAGGAGGAAGTCAGGTGGAGTTGAAACGTTTGCAAGCGCCGCTTAGCGACGAAGACGTGCTGCAGCTCAAAGCCGGTGATAATGTTTTAATCAGCGGGGTTATCTATGCGGCACGGGATGCGGCCCATAAGAAACTGGTGGAGCTGATGGATAAAGGGGAGCCGCTGCCCGTTGACCTGCAAGGCCAGATTATCTACTACGTCGGCCCGACCCCGGCCAAACCGGGGCAGCCAATCGGGTCAGCCGGGCCAACTACCAGCGGGCGCATGGATGCCTACACTCCGCGCATGCTGGAACACGGCATGAAAGCCTGTATCGGCAAAGGGCTGCGTAACAGTGCGGTTAAAGAAGCCCTGATCAAATATAAGGGAGTGTACCTGGCGGCGGTGGGAGGCGCCGGAGCGCTGCTTTCCAAGCGCATCGTCTCCAGCGAAGTAGTGGCCTACCCGGAACTGGGTGCCGAAGCGATTCGCCGCATGGAAGTGAAAGACTTCCCCGCCACGGTGATCAACGATGCGTACGGTAATGACCTCTATGAAGAGGGAGCCAGGCAGTACCGCATTGAATAAAAGGGAGCATTATCTTTCAGGAATTCAGAAACCAAATAATCAGAATAACTACTATGGCCATTTTAAGCTGGACCTGAGGAGAGTTCCAAAAACATCTGAAAGGTGGTTTTCGGGATGACCGTCAACAAGGAAGAACTACTGGCCAAGGCGAAGAAACCGGCTCAGGAGGCCATGCGCCTACACCCCTTTTATAAAGGGAAAATAGAGGTAAACCTGAAAAGCTGTGTCCGCAATATAGACGACTTTGCCATCTGGTATACCCCCGGCGTGGCTGAACCGTGCAAAGCCATTGCCCGGAATAAAGAAGATGTTTACAAGTACACCAATAAGGGCAATTTTGTCGCCGTTGTTTCCGATGGGACGCGGGTGCTGGGTCTGGGCGATATCGGCGCCGAAGCGGCCATGCCGGTGATGGAAGGGAAAGCGCTGCTGTTTAAATACTTAGGGGGCGTGGATGCTTTTCCGATCTGCGTGGACACTAAAGACCCGGAAGAGTTGATTAAATTTGTCAAGCTGATGCAGCCCTGTTTCGGCGGCGTCAACCTGGAGGATATCGCCAGCCCCAAGTGTTTTGAAATTCTCGATCGCCTGCGGGCGGAATGCCATATTCCCGTGTGGCATGACGATCAGCAGGGCACAGCCATGGTCAACCTGGCCGGCCTGTACAACGCCCTGAAAATTGTGGGCAAGAAGATTGATCAGATCAACGTGGTGATGCTCGGTTCGGGAGCGGCCAATATTTGCACCGCCCGCCTGCTGATCGCCGCCGGCGTTGATCCGGGGAAAATCGTCATGTGCGACAGCAAGGGCACCCTGCACAAGGGGCGCGTTGAACTGAAAGAGACGCACCCGGCCAAGTGGGAGCTTTGCCTGAAGACCAACGCCGCGGGCCTGGTCGGCGATGCGGCGGCGGCGTTCGAGGGTAAAGATGTGGCCATCTGCCTGTCCACACCCGGTCCTGATACGGTGAAAAAAGAGTGGGTGGCCAGTATGGCCAAGGACGCCATCGTCTTCGCCTGCGCCAACCCCATTCCTGAAATCTGGCCCTGGGAAGCCCAGGAAGCAGGGGCGAAAATTGTCTCCACCGGCCGTTCCGACTTCCCCAACCAGGTCAATAACTCCCTCGGTTTCCCGGCCATATTCCGCGGCGTCCTCGATGTCCAGGCCTCAACCATTACCGACAATATGTGTATTGCCGCGGCACAGGAGCTGGCCGCCTGCGCGCCCGACGGCGGGATGAACCCGGAAAAAATATTGCCGACCATGGACATGTGGGAAGTATTCCCCCGGGTAGCCACGGCCACAGCCCTGAAGGCCATTGAAGAGGGCGTAGCCCGGCTGAAGCTGAGCCGCGATGAAATTTACCGGAAAGCGGAAGAGACGATCCGCCGCGCTCAGGAACAAACCCGATGCGCGATGGAACACGGATTTATTCCGGAACCCCCGCCCGGGGAATAGACAAGGAGGAAAATCATGCGCGACGGCATAGGAACAGTTGATATCTATGTCATGGGCAAGCAGTACCGGGTCCCGGAAACCCTGACCATACTGGAAGCCATGGAGTATGCCGGTTACCAGATGAAGCGCGGCTGCGGCTGCCGGGCCGGTTTTTGCGGCGCCTGCGCCACCGTCTACCGTATCGCCGGGGACTTTGAACTGAAAGTGGGACTGGCTTGCCAGACCAAAGTGGAGCAGGGGATGTACCTGGCCCAGATCCCTTTCTTTCCGGGACGCAAGGCCATTTTCAACCTGGAAGAAATCAAGCCCTCGGTGGCCGATTTCGCCCAGCTCTACCCGGAGGTCTTCCGCTGCCTGGGCTGCAGCTCCTGCACCAAAGTCTGCCCCCAGGATATTGACGTGATGCAGTATATTGCCTATATTCAGCGCGGTGATTTCGCCAAAGCAGCGGACCTGTCCTTTGACTGCCTGATGTGCGGACTTTGCGTCTCACGCTGTCCCGCCCACATTGTCCATTACAATGCCGCTCTGACCTCTCGCCGTCTCTACAGCCGCTATCTGGCCAAACCCGATGCTTTCCTGGCGGAGCGGGTCCGGGAGATTGAAAACGGCGCCTTTGACGCCGAGCTGCAGGAGCTAATGGAATCCAGCCGGGAGCGGCTGCAAGAGCTTTACAACAGCCGTGAAATCGAGTAGCAGGCTTAAGAGAGGGAGGTAGCACAATGGCATATACACCGCAGTTGCGCGAGTTGATGAAAAAAGTTGAAGAAACCCGGCCTTCCCGGGTAGGCAACCCTTTCCCCCGCATGACCCCCGAGGAGAGGCAGGAGGTCCTGAAAAAATTTCACCCCGATTATAACGAGGAGGGCTTCCGTGAAATAAGGGTCGGCGTGGATAAGGGGAAGCGCATGCCCACAGAGATGGCCGATGTGATCGAAGCGTACAGCCGCCTTAAAGGGGTGGCCCTGGACCTGAACACTTTTGACTACGATGTGGATGTATTGATCATCGGCGGCGGCGGCGCCGGTGCCTCGGCTGCCCTGGAGGCCCAGGCCGCCGGCGCGGAAGTGCTTCTGGTAACCAAGCTGCGTTTCGGCGACGCCAATACGATGATGGCCCAGGGGGGTATCCAGGCTGCTGACAAGCCCAACGATTCCCCCGGGATTCACTACCTGGACGTGGTCGGGGGCGGGCGCTTTGAGAACATCCCTGAACTGGCCCGGGCGCTGGTCATGGATGCTCCCCTGGTGATTGCCTGGCTGGAAAAATTAGGAACCATGTTTGATAAAAAAGAAGACGGCACCATGATCACGATCCACGGGGGCGGCACTTCACGCAAGCGCATGCACGCGGCCCGCGATTATACCGGGGCGGAAATTATGCGCACCCTTAGAGACGAGGCCTATAACCGCGGCATTAAGGTTATTGAATTCTGCCCGGCGGTGGAGCTGCTCCTGGATAAACAGGGCCGGGCTGCCGGCGCGGTGCTCTACAACCTGGAAACAGAGCAGTATTATATCGCCCGGGCCAAAACGGTAATTATCGCCACCGGCGGTTCGGGGCGGCTGCATTACCGGGGCTTCCCCACCAGCAACCACTACGGCGCTACTGCCGACGGGCTGGTCATGGGCTACCGGGCCGGGGCGAAAACGATCTATGCCGATTCGATCCAGTATCACCCCACCGGAGGGGCCTACCCGCCCCAGCTTTTAGGGCTCCTGGTTACCGAAAAAACACGGGGGCTCGGAGCGACACCCCTGAATGTTAAAGGCGAGCAATTTGTCTACCACCTGGAGACCCGGGACGTGGAATCGTCGGCCATTATCCGCGAATGCAAGGAGCGCAAACTGGGCGTACCGCTGCCCACAGGAATTGATGCGGTCTGGCTTGATTCCCCCTTGATCGAACAGATCCACGGCGAAGGCACCATTGAGCGCCAGTTGCCGGCGATGCTGCGCCAGTTCGCCCGCTTCGGCGTTGATATTCGCAAAGAGCCGATGCTGATTTACCCGACCCTGCACTACCAGAACGGGGGGCTGCTGATCAACGAAAACGGCCAGAGCACCATCGAAAACCTCTATGTGGCCGGAGAGACAGCAGGCGGTATTCACGGCACCAACCGGCTCATGGGCAACTCCCTGCTGGACATTCTTGTTTTCGGCCGCAGGGCGGGACGCCATGCCGCAGCCAAGAGCAAAGAAATGGCCGCACCTGAAGGGCTGAACCTGGATCACCTGGAACAATACCACCGGGAGCTGGATCAGGCCGGCATTGGAGCGGAGCGCGTTTCTCCGATGCTGCTGCCCCGCTACACCCACCGTTAAAAGGAGCGCCTTAAATGCTCAAGGGGCTGCAAGTGCTGGATCTGACACGGCTGCTGCCGGGGCCGCTGTGTACCATGCTGCTGGCTGACTACGGCGCCGCAGTAATTAAAGTGGAAGATCCCTTTTCCGGCGATCCAACCCGCGCGGTGGGAGATCCGGTTGGCGGGATGGGCTCCTTTTTCCGGCAGCTTAACCGCAATAAAAAAAGCATCTGCCTTAATTTAAAGACGGCGGCGGGAAAAGATATTTTCCGCCGCCTCGTTTCGCGCAGCGACGTGCTGGTGGAGGGCTTCCGCCCGGGGGTAATGCAGCGCCTTGGCCTGGATTACGAGTCGTTAAAGGAGATAAACCCAGGCCTTGTTTATGCTTCCATCTCCGGCTACGGCCAGGAGGGCTCCTACCGCCACCGTGCCGGTCACGATATAAATTATGCGGCCCTCTCCGGGCTTCTGGGCTTAAGCGCCGCCCCGGGCGAAGGTCCGGTAATGCCGGCGGTGCAGGTGGCCGATATAGCCGGGGGTTCTTTAATGGCGCTGGCGGGGATTTTAATGGCCCTTCTGGCCCGGGAACAAAGCGGTGCCGGTGCTTACGTGGACGTTTCCATGACGCGGGGCCTTCTGCCCTGGCTCACTTATGCGGCTTCATACTTAAAGCATCCGGAAGCTTTGCCGCGGCGCGGCAGCGGCCATATTACCGGTGCCTTTGCCTGTTACAACCTCTACGAGACCGCCGACGGAAAATACATGAGCCTGGGAGCCCTGGAGCCGGCATTCTGGCAAAACTTTTGTACCGCCGTAAACAGAACCGACTGGATTCCGCTGCAGTTTGATGAATCAGTGCGGGAAGAGCTGATCAAAGAAGTGCAGGCTCTATTTAAAGAGAGGACGCGCGATCAGTGGGTGCAATTTTTCAGTAATGGCGATGCCTGCTGCGAAGCGGTCCTGGATCTGCCCGAAGCGGTGGCGCACCCCTTGAGCCGGGAGCTGGGCTTCTGGATCAATGCTTCTGCGGAAAGGGGCTCACCGGAGCTTCAGCCCGGTTTCCCCCTGCTTTTTAACGGCAGCGCCGGAAGTTTGCGCCTACCGCCGCCGCGCCTGGGCGAGCATACCGCGGAGATTTTGCACGAGCTGGGTTATGCGGAACATACCATTAAAAACCTGGCCAAAGAAGGCATCATCAACAGTTAAAAAGATACCGGGGGGCTGCCCTTTAGACAATCCCCCTTCTACTGCGGGGCCTTATTACAGTTCCATGGCCGGGTTTTCGCGGTGTACAAAACCGGTTTTGACCCGGCAGTGAAAGAGCTCTTCCAGGAGCGCGGCCAGCCTGTCCCGGGCCTCTAGGACTGCCGTTTCATTAATCCCGCGAAAGCCGTCGATGGGGAAGAAAATGTTGCGGCACTGCGGGGTAATTTTGCCGTCTTCGCCCTGGCGCCAGATCCAGCGGCGGGTTTTAACCCGGTTCCCACTGGCATAGACCAGTTCACCCGGATCGGGCGGCTCGTTTTCTCCGCCGCCAAAAGGAATGAAAATATCCCCGGGCTCGCTGAAGCGCAGCTCTATGTCCCCGGAAAAGCGATCCATGTCGTGGGCCCCGATGGGCAGATGGTAAAGCAGCGAAAAGGCATTGGCCAGGTCCACGGCATTGTTAATCGAGGGCGGAGCGCCTCCCTTGGCCACTCTTTGGGCCAGCGCCTCGATGGAGGAAGGATATTTATTGGGATTGTATCCCAGGGTGCGAAAGGCTTCGCGATAAGGGAGAATGGCCGGGTGCTCTTTAATCTTGCCGCTTTGGAAATCTTGCGCCGCCCGGGCCGTGGCTTCCTGCAAAATAGCCGCGATTTCCGGGCGGGAGGTGCGGTTATCCACCTCCCGGGCGGTAACCACGCCGAAACAGGCGTCTTTAAGGATGGCAAATACCTTTGCTTGCACAGTAAATCTCACTATTTTCAACCCCATTTCCTGCCGGGCCCGGCTGATAACCGGGCGTAAACATTTAGAAACGACAAGGCCGGCTTAAAATTAATTCGCTGCTACTTCTGCATTACCTGCCTGGCTATGATCTCCCCTTGTTCATGCTCCGGCGCTCAGCGGCTTTGCTTCTTCCCAAACCCTGAATATGCTCCGGCCCTTTCCGATCACTATTTTTTACCTGCAGCGGGTAAACTAAGTTATAACAAGCATATTTTTTACGGATGAGGTGGTTAAATGGCGCGCACTTTTGAAATTGGCGGGCTAAAGGTTACCCGCCACGTGGATAAAAGTGAAATTAATGCCTTTGTCGCCGGGCTTCCCCCGGAAAAGAGAGCGGATCTCAAAGAAATGCTGCTGGCGCTCCATGAAAAGGGGTTAATTACTATTGAAGAAAAGCTTTTACATTAAGGGCAGCCATAAACAGATTCTGCTGCCGCCTGGAAAAATTAATAGTTTACCGGCGTACAGGTACGATCTATAATATAAAATATGTTTAGCCGTAACCATGAAGAGGCAGAAGCAAAACGAATCCACACTATTTTTACACTGCTTGAGCAGCTCTATCCCGGAGCGCAAACAGCCTTACACTTCGCGAACCCGTTTCAACTTCTCGTAGCCACGGTGCTGTCCGCCCAGACTACGGATGAACAGGTGAACCGTATTACGGCGAAACTGTTCCCCCGGGCGGGTTCGCCGGAAAAGCTGGCCAGAATGGAGCGGGCGGAACTGGAGCGCTACCTGCAAGGCTGCGGGCTTTTCCGGCAAAAAAGCCGTTTTTTAATTGAAGCCAGCCGTATTATTGTCGAAAAACATGGAGGTAAAGTGCCCGATACCTTTGAAGCCCTGGTGGCGCTGCCCGGCGTGGGCCGGAAAACCGCCAATGTTATTTTAAGCAACGCTTTTAACAAGCCCGCCCTGGCCGTGGACACCCATGTCTTTCGCGTCGCCCGTCGGCTGGGGCTGGCTGCCGGCAAGAAAGTGGAGCAGGTTGAAGAAGAGCTAAAGGCCTTACTGCCGCCGCATGAATGGGGCAGGGTTCACCACCGCCTTATTGCCCATGGCCGCCGTATCTGCAAAGCCTTACAACCGCAATGCGGCGACTGTCTACTGGGACCATGTTGTCCGTCCAGGCATATAAGATCATAGGTTGGCACATGCGAAAACTGGTACACTATGAGGATCCGGAGGAGGGGTCAAATGGCCTGGAAAAAACTGAAAAAAGAGGATTTAAAATATCACTGCGATCCGTTTCTTCTACCGTATGACACTACGGCGGAAGTGCCGCCGCTGGAAGGCATGATTGGGCAAGAACGGGCGGAGCGGTCCATGGAATTCGGATTGAAGGTAAAAAGGCACGGCTACAATATCTTTATGTCCGGAGCCACCGGCACCGGAAAATCCAGCTACGCCCGCGCCATTATCGCCAAAATTGCGGCGGAGGAACCGCCGCCCGATGACTGGTTGTATGTCTACAATTTTGACAATCCCGGGGAACCGATCGCCCTAAACCTGCCTGCCGGGACCGGGGTGGATTTTTGCCGCCAGGTGGAAGAGCTGCTGGAAGAACTGCATCAGGCTATCCCCAAGGCATTTGACGGGGAGGAGTATGAGCGGCAAAAGGCGGCTTATGTCAAGGAATACCAGGAAGTGCGCTCCGATTTGCTGGAGGAATTGAATAAAGCGGCGCAGGAGCAAGGTTTTTCTTTAAAAAGGACCAGTTCGGGCTTTATTACCGTGCCCCTCATTGACGGCGAGCAGGTTGGAGAAGAAGAATACAGCAAACTGGACCAGTCGGTTAAGGATGAGCTCGAGCGAAAGTCAACAGAGGTCCAGTTGAAAGCGATGGAAATTATGCGCCGGGTCCAGGCGGCGGAGCGTGAATTAAAAGAAAAATTCAAGCAACTGGATCAGCGTATCGCCCTGGCCGCCACCGGGCATCTATTTAATGAGCTGCTGGAAAAATACAGCGCTTACCCGGCCGTGCAGAAATATCTTAAAGCTTACCAGGAAGATGTCCTCTCCAACCTGCACGAGTTCAGGGGAGAAGATGATGAGCAGCAGCAGTTACCTTTGCTGTGGCTGCGCCGCCAGAGCCAGGAGCAGACAAACATCCGCTACCGGGTTAATCTGCTGGTGGATAACCGGGATACAAAGGGAGCGCCGGTCATATACGAGGCCAATCCCTCCTATTACAACCTGCTGGGCCGGATGGAATATGAGAATCGCTTCGGCATGGTTTTTACCGATTTCTCCATGATTAAAGCCGGGGCGCTGCACCGCGCCAACGGCGGCTACCTTATTCTACAGGCCAAGGATGTGCTCGGCGGACTGCAATCCTGGGAAGTGCTGAAAAGAGTGCTCAAAACCCGGGAAATACGCATTGAAAACATGGGGGAACACTATGGCCTCATTACCATGTCCACATTGCGGCCCCAGCCGATTCCGCTGCAAATTAAAGTAGTGATGATCGGCAGCCCCTTGCTCTATCAACTCCTCTATTACTATGACGAAGATTTTCGCAAGCTGTTTAAAATTAAAGCGGACTTTGATGTGGAGATGGATCGGGTTGCCGAGAATACTGTCAAGATGGCCGGTTTTATTGCTTACCACTGCAAGCAGCAGCAACTGCGCCATTTTGATCGCTTTGCCGTGGCCAGGGTGGTGGAATACAACGCCCGGCTGGCAGATCACCAGGAAAAGCTGAGTACCCGCTTTAACGAAATTGTAGAGCTGCTCTGCGAAGCCGACGCCTGGGCGGAGCTGGAAGGGCTGGAACAGGTTGGCGCGGCACAGGTGGAAAAGGCCGTGGCTGAAAAGATCTACCGCTCCAACAAGTACGAGCAGAAGCTGCTGGAAGCAATTGATAAAGAACAGATTTTGCTGGACCTGGAGGGGGAAAAGGTCGGACAGATTAATGCCCTTTCAGTAATTGACCTGGGGGACTACCAGTTTGGCCGGCCTTCCCGCATCACCGCCAATACCTACCTTGGGTGCCGCGGCATTATCAATATTGAACGGGAAAGCCAGCTCAGCGGGCGCATCCATGATAAAGGCGTTTTAATCCTCAGCGGCTTTTTAGGATTGCGCTTCGGCCGCCTGGTCCCGCTAAACCTCTCGGCCACCTTATGCTTTGAACAGTCATACTCGGGGGTGGAGGGCGACAGCGCCTCCGCCGCGGAGCTGTTTTGTTTGCTTTCCAGCCTGGCGGACGTTCCCCTAAAACAGGGGCTTGCCGTAACCGGCTCGGTCAACCAGAAGGGGGAGATTCAGCCGGTGGGCGGGTTGAACAGTAAAATCGAAGGGTTTTACGAGGCCTGTAAACGTAGAGGGCTAACCGGTGCGCAGGGAGTACTGATCCCGGTGCAAAATCAAAAAAATCTAATGTTAAAAGATGAAGTGCTTGAGGCGGTAGAGCAGGGCCGCTTTCACATTTACTGCATCTCCACCGTCGATGACGGGCTGGAGCTTTTAAGCGGCCTCCCTGCCGGGGAGTTGCAGGAAGACGGGCAGTTCCCGCCGGGAAGCTTTAACTACAAAGTGCTGCAGCGGCTGCGCCAGTTTAATGAAGCCCTGCGCGCGGAAAAAGAGCAGGAGGATAGCGGTGAGCGGGGCAAGGGACCGGAACGTGGAGGCAGCCACTGAATCAGTAGCACCGTATTCCGGTTTTGCCGCCATCTACGACTGCGTGATGGCCGGCGTCGACTATGAAGCCTGGGCCGATTATATAACGAAGCTAATACAGCATTGGGGCGGCAATCCCCGTTTGCTCATCGATTTGGCCTGCGGCACCGGCAGCTCCACGCTGCCTTTCGCCAGGCGGGGGTATGCCATCGAAGGCATGGATCTTTCAGAAGCGATGCTGCGCCAGGCCCGGATCAAGGCAAAGCAAGAGGCCTTGCCGGTTCGCTTTTTCCAGGGCGATCTGCGCTCATTTAAGACGGATAAACAGTACGACCTGGCGCTGCTTTTTCAGGATGGCTTAAATTACCTGCTGACTGAAAGCGAGCTGGCGGCGGCACTAAAATGTATTTACCGCTGCCTTAATCCCGGAGGAATGTTTATTTTTGACCTGACCCGGCCGTCGCTGCGCGGCGGGGAGGCGAAGGGAACTGTTTACTGGGCTGACGATGAAAATTTGACATTAATCTGGCAGAGCTTTTACCGGCCCGGGGAAGGAATCTGGGAAGTAACGCTGACCGCTTTTTACCGGGAAGAAGGCCACCAGTATTACCGCAAGTTCCAGGAAAAACATTGCGAAAGGGATTTCGAGCCCGGCCTGGTGAAGCGCCTCCTGGAAGCGGCCGGATTTGCCGTAAAGGGCTGCTACGCGACCTTCAGCCTGGAGCCGTCAGACGGCGACAGGCCGAAGCTGACCTTTGTGGCGGAGAAGAAATAAGATGATGCATATAGTTCTCTATGAACCGGAAATACCCCAAAATACCGGGAATATCGCCCGCACCTGCGTCATGACCGGCTCCATGCTGCACCTCATTGAGCCGCTGGGCTTCAGTTTATCCCAAAAAGAGATCCGGCGGGCCGGCCTGGATTACTGGCCGTACCTGAAATTAAAGGTCTACCCGGACTATGCTTCCCTGCGCGCCGCCTATCCCGGCAGCCGGTTTTTTTTCTTCTCCACCCGCGGCAGTAATTATTATACTTCTGTTTCATACCGCCCCGGCGATTTTTTAGTTTTCGGGCGCGAGACCAGCGGGCTTCCCGCGGAAATCCTGGCCAGGGAAAAACAGGTTTTGCGCATCCCCATGGTCCCCCAGATCCCGCGCTCCTTAAATCTGGCCAATACCGTGGCCCTGGTCCTCTACGAAGCCCTGAGACAGCAGGGCTTTCCGGGGATGAGCTGACAAAAAACCGTCCCTGGCGGGTATCCGGGCGGCGGCTGTCCCCTGATTGCACCACGGCAAAACTAAAAAAAGAAAGATTAAAACAACAGTCATCAAAGCAAAGGTTTAGGCTTAAAATTAGTAGGGGAGGGAGAGGATGAAAAGTTTTGGAATTATGCTGGGTTTGCTTGCGGCCCTGGCGCTGCTGGCCGCCGGGCTGCTTTTACTGCCGGAGCCGGGTTTTGATACGGCGGCAGGGCTGTTTACCGTATTGTGGCTGCTGGTGGCCCTCTTTGCCGCTGTTGCCTTCGGCAGAGAAGCGCTGCGCCGCGAAAAGCTGAGCCGGTACCGCAAAAGCTGGCGTCGTAAAAGCCGGCGCATACCGGCGCGGTTGCCTGCCGGCCGGATGCCGCTACAATCGACGGAGGGAGAGTTTATTCGCCTGCGGGGACGGCGGTTAGATTAATTACCGCTTCCCTGGCGATAAAGGCCCAGTTTACTGTGATCAGATAATCTTTTTCTTCCACACTCAGCTTGCGCTGATGAAAAAGGGCCAGGATGAGTTCATAATCAACATTTTCAACAGGTTCGCCCACCAGCCCGGAAGAAATTTCCGTTAAAGCCTGGCGCAGGGCCAGCGCGGTAAAGGCGTTCAAATCATCATTAAGCTGAATGCTGACAGATCTGATATCCCCTTCCTGATGTTCTTCCCACAGCGACTCTATTTTCTGCAGGCGCTCCGTGGTCTCAAAAAGCTCTACCCGTAATTTTTCTTTTTCCCAGTAGAGCTGCTCCATGGTGGAAGCATGAAAGAGGCTGACGGCTATGGCCCCGGCCAGGATACCCAGGAGCAGAGGCGATATTATTTTGCGCACCTACCGCTCCGCCCCCAGGGAAAGGATAATCCAGTAGCCCAGGTGCGCGCCAAGAAAGGCACTGCAAACAACTAAAAGCTGCTTGGCCAGGTCGTGAAATTGCCGGCCAAAAACTCCGGCTTCAAAAACTTTGATCACGCCGAAGGTGCCGCCCAGCGCCGCCACCAGGGCCCATATTTTCAGCTCTCCGGATAATTCCAGCATTGTTTTTAGCGGAGGCCGCTGGGTTATAACGGCGCCCAAAGCACCGACCAGGCTGCCGCCCAAATTCACACCGAGAGCCACGCAGAAAGTAAGAATTAAAGATTGCCAGAATTTATCCATGTGCGACCGCCCCTTTTATTTGATAATTATGCCGCACGCCGGGAGGAAATACTTGCCGGGAAGGGGAATAAAAAAGACAGAAATCAGAACCCGGAATCCAGAAGGAAACACGGAGAAAGAATAGAGTTTCTTGATCGAAGACAGACCATAGTCTTGCCGATTACCGCTGGTTTGCCTTATAATTCATGATGCCCCGGCAGTGATTAATTCGATAAGGCACTGCTGCTATGGTTAGAAGCTGGACAACGCCGGCACTGCATCTGAGTTCCGGCTTCTGCATTCTGGATTCCCTGGAATATAACAGCAAAGGAATCGATGTAGCCATGTCCGATTTCGTTCACCTCCATTGCCACACTGAATACAGCCTTTTGGACGGGGCGTCCCGGATCAAGCAGCTAGTGCAAAAGGCCGCCGCCCTTAATATGCCGGCCCTGGCCATTACCGATCACGGCAGTATGTTCGGCGTTATTGATTTCTACCGCGAGGCTGAAAAAGCCGGGATCAAGCCTATTCTTGGCTGTGAAGTATATGTGGCGCCGCGGACCCGTTTTCAGAAAGAGGCAAAACTGGATGATTACCAGTACCACCTGATCCTGCTGGCTGAAAACGAAACCGGGTACCGCAACCTGATGCGCCTTGTCTCCGCCGCCTACGTGGAGGGGTTTTACTATAAGCCGCGGGTGGACCGGGAACTGCTGCGGGAAAATGCAGAAGGGTTAATTGCCTTAAGCGCCTGCCTGGCCGGAGAAATCCCGACCTTGCTCATGCGCCGGGAGCTGGAAAACGCGCGCCGGCTGGCCCTGGAATACCGCGCCATATTTGGGGAAAAAAATTTCTATCTGGAGCTGCAGGATCATAGTTTGCCCGAGCAGACCGGTGTGAACCGGCTCCTCCGGCAGTTGTCCGCGGAAGAAGGAATTCCCCTCGTGGCTACCAATGATGTCCATTACCTCAACCGGGAAGATGCTGACGTCCACGACGTGCTCCTTTGCGTCCAGACGGGAAAAACAATTTACGACCCCGGGCGGCTCAAGTTCGGGTCACAGGAATTTTATTTTAAAGACAGCCGGGAAATGGCGAAACTTTTTTCAGACTGCCCCGAGGCGCTGGCCAATACGCTGCAGATCGCTGAGCGCTGCCAGGTCAATTTTAGCTTTGACCGGCTATATTTGCCCGAATACGAATTGCCGCCGGGAGTAACCGCTGATCGCTATTTAGAGGAACTCTGTCGCGAAGGGCTGCAGCGCCGTTATGGAGAAGCAACGGCAGAACTGCAGCAACGCCTTGACTATGAACTGCAGATTATTACCCGGATGAATTATTCCAGTTATTTTTTAATCGTGTGGGATCTGATCAGCTTCGCCCGCAAGCACGGGATCCTGGTGGGCCCGGGCCGGGGCTCGGCCGCTGGAAGCCTGGTCGCCTACTGCCTCGGTATTACCAATATTGACCCCATGCGCAATAAGCTGCTGTTTGAACGTTTTCTCAATCCCGAGCGGGTAACCATGCCCGATATTGACATTGATTTCTGCGACGACAAGCGGGACCAGGTTTTGCAGTATGTTCTGAACAAATACGGGCATGACCGGGTAGCCCAGATCATTACCTTCGGCACCATGGCCGCCAGGGCGGCGGTGCGAGACGTGGGCCGGGCTCTCGGTTTTTCCTACGGCGAGGTGGATCGTATCGCCAAGCTAATCCCCGCCGAACCGGGCATGAGCATCCCCAGGGCGCTGGAACAGGTAAAAGAGTTGCAGGAAGCGCTGCAAGACGAACGTTACCGGCAGTTGCTGGAAACTTCCCGGGCCGTGGAGGGGCTGCCGCGGCATGCCTCCATCCATGCCGCCGGTGTAGTCATCTCCCGGGAGCCCCTGGTAAATTATGTCCCCCTGCTGAAAACTACCGACGGCACCGTGGTGACCCAGTTCCCCATGGGCACTTTAGAACGGCTGGGCCTGCTCAAAATGGATTTTTTGGGCCTGAAAACCTTAAGCGTCATGGGAGAGACGCTGGAACAAATCCGCAGGCGCCACAACCGGGAGATCACCCTGGAAGAAATCCCGCTTGATGATCAAAAAACCTTTCAGCTTTTATCCCAGGGGGAGACCACCGGAATATTTCAACTGGAAAGCTCCGGCATGCGCAGCGTCCTGCGCGAGCTGCAGCCCAACAAGTTCGAAGACATTATTGCCGTGGTAGCCCTTTACCGCCCCGGGCCCATGGAGCAGATCCCTACTTTTATTCAAAGCAAGCACGGCAAGAAAAAAATTCAATATCTTCACCCGGTGCTGGAGCCCATCTTAAACGAAACTTACGGCGTGATCGTTTACCAGGAGCAGATCATGGAGATTGCCGCCAAAATGGCCGGCTTTACCCTGGGCCAGGCCGACCTGCTGCGCCGGGCCATCGGCAAAAAGAAGAAAGAAATATTGGACGAGCAGCAGGAACTGTTTATTAATGGCTGCCAGCAGAACGGTTATTCGAAGAAAATTGCCACAGAGATTTACAACCTGATTTTAAAGTTTGCCTCCTACGGGTTTAATAAATCCCATGCCGCCGCCTATGCCCTGATTGCCTATCAGACTGCCTACCTGAAAGCCAATTACCCGGTGGAATTCATGGCCGCCCTGATGACCGGATACTATTCCAGCAGTGATAAAGTAGCTCTCTATATCGCCGACTGCCGCCGCCAGGGCATCAACATATTGCCGCCGGATATAAACGAAAGCGAAACCAACTTTACGGTTGTGGCCGATGACTGCATCCGCTTCGGACTGGCTGCCGTAAAAAATGTGGGGCTGGGCGCCATCGACTCCATCCTGGAGGCCCGCCGGGAGAAACCTTTTCTTTCGCTTAAAGATTTTACCGCCAGGGTCGATTTGCGCCTGTGCAATCGCAAGGTCATTGAAAGCCTGATCAAATGCGGCGCCTTTGATTCCCTGGGCGGCCGGCGCGCCCAGTACCTGGCCTGCCTGGATGAAGTACTGGCCCAGGGCCAATCGGTGCAGCGGGAAAGAGAAAACGGGCAGATCTCCATGTTTTCATTGATGGATCAGGACAGCCGGGATGATTTGCTGCAGGACCGCCTGCCGCCTATCCCTGAATTTAGTGATAAAGAGCGGCTGGCCCTGGAAAAGGAGATGCTGGGGCTCTATATTAGCGGCCATCCCCTGGAGCAATACCGTAAATTAATGGAGCGCATGCCAAACCTGGTTCGCTGTGCCGAACTGGGCGAAGCGGGCGACAACCATATCGTTACCGTGGGCGGTATTGTCACCGCGGTGCGGTCTCTATATACCAAAAAAGGAAAACCGATGGCTTTTGTGCAGCTTGAGGACTTGACCGGGACTGTGGAGGTAATCGTATTCAGCGATTTATACGAAAAACAGGCGGAACTGTTCCGGGAAGACAGCTTGCTGATCATCAAGGGCCGGACAGATCTAAAAGAAGAAGAGGAGGCGAAACTTATCGCCGAAACTGTGACACCACTGCCCCAGGAGACAAAACAGCTTTATTTAAAAATACGGGAAGGGTTGGAAATCGGCGGCCTGGTTCGCTTAAAACAACTGCTCCAGGACACCGAAGGCCAGATGCCGGTTTATCTTTACTTTGAAAAAGAAAAAAAGCTGCTGCTTTTAGAAAGAGAGCTCTGGGCCCCGGACGACGCCGCTTTTCACCAGAAACTGGAAAATTTACTTGGCCCGGGTACGGTCAGAGTTCAGGAGTAGAATAATCTGCTGTGCGAATGCTACCAGAAGAGAGGGATTATTCATGGGGAAAATAGCCATATTAACTAGCGGTGGAGACGCTCCCGGCATGAATGCCGCCATCCGTGCCGTGGTGCGCCAGGGGCTATACCTGGGGCTGGAGGTGTACGGGATCGAGCGGGGCTTCGCCGGCCTGGTCAGAGGAAGCGCATTTCGCCGCATGGAGATGGGCTCGGTTGCCGGGATTATTCACCGCGGCGGCACGATCTTACATACCGCCCGGGCGCCGGAATTTCTGGACGAGGCGGTGCAGCGGCAGGCCGCCCTCCGCCTGAAAAAAGAAGGGATTACAGGGCTGGTGGTCATTGGCGGCGACGGGTCATTTCGCGGCGCCATGGCCCTGGAAAAATTCGGCATTAAGACGGCCTGCATCCCCGGAACAATCGACAACGATATCGCCGGTACTGACAGCACGATCGGTTTTGATACGGCGGTAAACACGGTGCTGGACGCCATGAACCGCCTGCGGGATACGGCCACTTCCCACGAACGCTTCTTTGTGGTTGAAGTAATGGGGCGCAATAACGGCTTGCTTGCCCTGACCGCAGGCCTGGCCGGGGGGGCCGAAGCGATCCTGGTCCCGGAAATACCTTACGATTTGGAAAGCATCTGCCGGAGGCTGCGCCAGGGCATTGAGCGCAATAAAACCCACAGCCTGATCCTGGTGGCCGAGGGAGCGGCCAGCGCCTTCACCATCGGCCGGGAAATTGAAGAGAAGATGGGGCTGGAAACCAGGGTAACGGTCCTGGGGCATATTCAGCGCGGCGGCAGCCCCACCGCCGTAGACAGGATCCTGGCCAGCCGCATGGGTGCGGCAGCGGCCAGGCTGCTGTGGGAAGGCCGCGGAGGGTTAATGGTCGGTTTCAAGGGGGGCGAAATTTATCCTGTTCCGCTCATGGAGGCTTTTATAGAAAAAAAGAGCTTTCCGTCTGAGCTGTATGAGCTGGCGTTAACCCTGTCAAGATAAGCACCGGTGCGGTTAAAAAAACAGAAATCTAACGCTTAATCGAGCGTCCTGGACTCAACCGGCAACAGGAGGAGGGATCTGCTAGTGCGACGGACTAAAATTGTCTGTACCATTGGGCCGAGCATCGATTCTGAAGAGAAAATCGCCGAGATGATCGAAGCGGGCATGGATGTGGCCAGGTTGAACCTGTCACATGGAAAAAGGGAAGAGCATCTCCGCCGGGTGGAGATGATCCGCGAGGTAAGCAGGAAACTCAAGCGGACAATAGCTATACTGGTAGACACCCGCGGTCCGGAAGTACGCACCGGCCCGTTAAAAGAGGAGAAAATAATCCTTAAAGACGGCCAGGACTTTATTCTTACCACGTCAGCGGTTACGGGAGACCAGGATCGGGTGGCGGTAACTTACCCGGGATTGCCCCGAGACCTGGCCCCGGGGCGGACCATTCTCATCGACGACGGTTTACTCCATCTGGAAGTAATAGAAATCAGTGGGGACGACATCCTGTGCAAGGTTATCCATGGCGGAGAACTGCGCAGCTACAAGGGGCTTAACCTACCGGGGACATCCTTAAGTCTGCCCGCCCTGGGCGCCGAAGACCGGGAAGACTTAAAGCTGCTTCTGGAGCAGGACATTCATTTTATCGCCGTCTCTTTCACCCGCACCCGTGAAGATATCCTGGAAGTAAAGCGCCTGGTGGAGGAGATCCTGCCTGATACCCTGATCATCGCCAAGATTGAAAGCCGCGCCGGAATAGAAAATTTTGATGAAATTCTCGACGTTTCCGACGGGATTATGGTGGCCCGGGGAGATCTCGGCGTGGAGATCCCCACCGAAGAGGTGCCCCTGTTACAAAAGAAGATCATCTATCAATGCAACCGCAGCGGCAAACCGGTAATCATCGCCACCCAGATGCTGGATAGTATGATTCGCCATCCCCTCCCCACCCGGGCCGAGGCCAGCGATGTAGCCAACGCCATTTTTGACGGTACCGACGCCGTCATGCTCTCCGGGGAGACGGCCATGGGCCGCTTTCCGGTGGAAGCGGTGCAAACCATGAGCCGTATCGCCCGGCGCACTGAAGAAGCGTTACGGTATAAGCAGATCCTGGAAGGCCTGGAGAAAGTCATGGCCAAGACGGTTACCGATGCCATCAGTTACGCCACCTGCCACACCGCCCAGGAGCTCGGTGCTGAAGCCATTATTACCTCGACCCAGACCGGGCAGACCGCCCGCATGGTTTCAAAGTATAGACCCCGTTCACCCATTGTGGCGGTGACATCGCGCCGCCGGGTGGCGGCGCAGTTGACCTTAACCTGGGGGGTCTATCCTGTCCTCTGCCCGCCCGTGGAATCCACCGATGAAATGTTTGCCGCCGCTACTGAAGCGGCGCTGCAGGAGCAACTGGTACGGGAAGGATCTCTGGTTGTCTTCACCGCCGGAGTTCCCGTCGGTATTCCCGGCACGACCAACCTGCTCAGGGTAGAGACCATCGGTAAAGTGCTGGCCCGGGGGACGGGCCTGGGCAAAAGCGCCGTAACCGGTACTGCCTGCGTGGTGAAAGAAATGGCCGATCTAGACTGTCTCCAGGAAGGGCAGATCCTGGTCTTAAGATCGGCAGAAAAAGCTCATCTTCCCGCCCTGGAAAAAGCGGCGGCTTTGATTACAGAGGAGGGAGGCCTTACCTCCGGCGGCGCCATTTTGGCCTTAAACCTGCATAAACCAGCCGTTGTGGGGGTGGAGCGGGCTTTAGAGCTGATTAAGACCGGAGAACTGATCACCGTGGATGCCAAGCGGGGCCTGATTTACCACGGCCGCGCCAATGTCCTCTAATCAATTCGGGGACGGTTCTTGACTTGAATTTAAAAATTAAATACGGAGTTAGAAAAAAGGATGTAAGAGTGCGTGGGGCAATAAAATCATGTTGTCGGAAGAGAATTAAAATTTTTAATTCTAATTTATGAATGAGGTGTAATGGATGATATTCGACGCGTTGAGGGAAAAAATAAAAAGTTGTCAGGAATGCAAACCCAAACATTGTCATTGTCCTCCTTTATATTTCAAATGCAATAATCCAGATGAAGTAAAGGTAATCGTCATTAGTGAACAGCCAATGGAAACAGATAATATAATTACCGAAGATTCTATAAAGGAGTGTTTACGAGGCGAACGCAGAGGAAGCCCGACAATAAATGATATCGCAGAACTATTTTCTGAAGAATACAAGAATAGTATATTGAAGGACGGTGGTAAATTTTTTTGGACACACCACACAAAGTGCCCGTCCTCTAAAAGAAATAGCATACAAAAAAATTGCCCTCAGAAATGGCTAACTAAAGAGATAACTATTTTCCCGAATCTTCAATATATTATAACTATTAGTAGTCCCGCGCACGAAGCAATCATGTCAATGGGAGGATGCAAACCTAATCTTACAGATGCGCTTTGGAAAGAATTCGAATTAGTGATATTTAACGAACACTATGGCAAAGATATTGAGATTCCCACTATTAAAATTTGTGGTAAAGTATTCAATTATATTTCATTACCGCATACAACGAACTGTAATCCGTTAAGTAATTTTATTCCGTACTTAAGCCCCCTTATCAGAAAGGTAGAGGAAGCTATTTGATAGTGGTATGAACTATAAAATTATCTCAAGATATCTGTCTGAGCAGCTTGAGCCAGCCTGCTCAGCCTCTCCCAGAGGTCCTGGCTGTGCTTCCGCAAAGCCACCGGGCGCCCGGCGCGGTTTGTAAAAGCATGTTCCGTGCTGCCCCGGGCCAGGAGCTTCTCCCCGCGCCGCACTTCGTACTCAAAAATCACCCGGGTCTGCCGCAGCTCCTTGATCCTGGTAAACACGGCTACTTCATCGTCATAACGGGCCGCTGATTTATACTCGACTACTGCCCTAATCACCGGCAGGAAAAGCCCGTTTTGTTCAAATTCCAGGTACGGCAGGCCCAGCCGGCGCATATACTCTGCGCGCCCCGCCTCAAACCAGACCAGGTAGTTGGCATG
Organism: Bacillota bacterium; assembly: GCA_029552125.1. GTDB lineage: Bacteria > Bacillota > Dethiobacteria > DTU022 > DTU022 > JAKPEE01. Next base: position 121,228 of record JAKPEE010000069.1, read on the forward strand.
GTAGACTACGCCCATCTGATCGGTATCGGCATAGCGGACGCGGATTACGGTTTTTGACGCTTGATCGAACACGATCGGAGTCCTCCTAACCCTAAAAACGATCACTGGCCAATAAAATATTTACCGCATCAGCCCCGTTATAATTTTCAGTAAAGTCACGGGCCGTCCCCGCTGGAATCCAAATCGTAGATTACCAGCCCGCTGGGCAGCTTGGGGTAGAAATAGGTTGATTTCTGAGGCATTTTTTCCCCCCGGGAAGCCCGGTCAGTCAACTCTTGTATGGGTGTGGCGTTAAGGAGAAAGGCGGCCTGCGCCTTTTGGCGGTAGATCATCTCCAAAACTTCGTACTCATCTTTGCTGTAACTGACGTGCTCTTCAAAAGCGGAAGGTTCCATATCGGTAAAAAGGGGTGCCAGCAGGCGGTTATTCAGAATGGAAACATCCAGGGTATCCTCAGCAAAATCTCCCTGAAGCAGCAGCGCCGCTTCCTCTGTGATCAGCCCAAAGGCCGGTGCAGCCGCCCCCCTGACCTTAATCTCTGCCAGAAATGATGGCAGGTCCGCGGCCCGCAGGGAGCCCCATTCCGTCACCTTAAACTTTTCGCGCGCTGCGCGCAGCAGCCCGGCTATTTGGGCCGGAGTCAATCCGCTTAAAACACGGTGCGTGGGCAGGATAACCAGGCCCGGATCGCGCAGGCTGACCAGGATTGAGAGGACGTAACCGCGTCCGGGGTGGCGTCTCAGATCGGACTCTCCAGCAAAGGCCACGGCGGTTTCATAGCGGTGGTGGCCGTCGGCGATGAAAACAGGCCGGGAAGCCATGAATTCAATCAGCCTGTTTTGCAGATCCAATTCATCCAGCGCCCAGAGGATGTGCCGCTCGGTTCCTTCGGGCATGGTTATATCACAAAGGGGAGCACCCTTCTTGACAGCGCCCATGATCTGGCCGGCTACATCGCCGGGATCTGAAAAAAGCCCGAAAATGGGACTGAAATTGGCGCGGCAGTGCCTAAGCAACTCAAGGCGGTCCGACTTTGCTTTCCGATGGGTCTCTTCATGGGGCAGTACAGTTTTGTGATCGTAGGGCTCCGCCTTTAAAGCGGCAACCAGCCCCGTGCGCCTATAGGTGTTTTCACGGTAGGTAAATGTTTGTTCATATATGTAGAATACTTTCTTCTCTTCCCGGCGCAGCACCCCCTCGTTCAACCACCTTTGCCAGGTGCCGGCGGCCCTGGTATAACGGTTGTTGGCCGCGGAATCGTTTCCGCCGCTGTATCCGTATTCCAGCCGGATGATATTGTAAGGGCTGCGGCGATAATAAATGGCCTGTTCTTCGGGTTTAATCACATCATATGGTGGAGTAATCACGGCACCGAGATCGCCTGTCAAATATTCATTATAACGAATACCTCTGAACGGTAAAATTGTAGCCAACCAAGACAGCCTCCCTCCTGCATGCAAAGAAATCTTATAATAAATAAAGGGGCTTTGCAACTGCATCTTCACCCCATCAGGATGCTTTCTTCCGGCTGCGCCGGTCCGGGCAGTTTAACCATTTAACCGGATCAATTGCGCCTCGCCTCGGTACGCCGCATCCATATTTTGCTGATTCTTTCCTGGGCTGGCTGAGTATAGGTAATTTAAAATTAGGTCAAAATAGCTTAGGCCTTTAGATCATGTGCCGGAGAGGTGGAGATAATGCAAGTCGGGATACCCCGGGTATTATCTTTTTTCTATTATTTTCCTTTCTATAAAACATTTCTTGAAGAGATCGGCTGCCGGGTTATCCTCTCCCGGCCCACCAGTTCCCGCACCCTGGAAAACTTGTCGCTTTGCCCCACCGATGAACCATGTATCTCGGTAAAGCTGGCTTTCCCCCACTGTGCCGAACTGCTGGAGCGGGGCGTGGAGCGGTTGTTTTTACCCACCTTGGTTAGTGCCGACCGTTACAGTTTTTATTGCCCCAAGCATATAGGGCTGCCGGCCATGATCCGCAGCGGGCTGGATCTGCCCCGTGATTTTGTGATCGCACCGGAAATAAACTGGCGTTTAGATCCCTCCCGCAGCATGGAGGCCCTTTTCGAAGCAGGGCGCAGGCTGGGGGCCTCCCGAAAAGTGGTGCAGGACGCTTTTTACCTGGCCTGGCGCTTCCAAAGTTATTTTACCCGTACGGCCGTACAGCAACGGTTGACTTATCCGCAAGCTCTGGAAAAACTGGCCGGGGTACCCTTTTTTCATCGCCGCAGGCCTTATAACCCGCGGGCTGTCTTTAACGCCGCTTTGCGGGTCGGTGTCGTGGGCCATAGCTATATTCTTTACGACTTGATCGGCCACAACCTGGTGGAGCGGCTCAAAGAGCATGCCACTGTGCTGGTGCCGGAAATGGTGCCCCGTCGGGAGATACGGCGCTCCCTGGAAGAGGCAGTTTACGGTAAAGAACTGTGGAGTTTTGAACAGATTATTCTGGGAAGCGCCCTCTACTGGCTTAAAACAAGGGCGGTCGATTGTTTAATTCTAATTGGCCCTTTTGAGTGCGGGCCGGAAGCGGTTATTGAAGTGTTTCTGGAAGAAGAAGCGGAAAAACACGGGGTGCCGCTGTTAATTTTAACGGTTGACGAGCAGACCGGGGAAGCCGGCCTGGTGACCCGGCTGGAGGCGTTTCTGGATACCGCCGCTGAGGCGGCGCAATGGAGGCGGGACCCCGGGCACCATCAGCGGCAGCACACCGGCAGCACAAAGCCCGCCAGATTCCTACCCCCGCCGCTGCCGGAAAAGAGAGTCCTGGGGTTCCCCACAATGGGCCACCTGAGCATCGCCCTGGCCACAATTTTTGGGGGCGATCTGGTCAACACCATCGGCCCTCTGCCGATTACCAGGCGGACGGCAGAACTGGGCGCGGAGCTCACTCCGGAATTTATCTGTTATCCGATGACGGTAACCATCGGCCAGATGCGCCAGTGCCTTGAAGCAGGGGCAAATACCCTGATCATGGTCGGCGGGAAAGGGCGCTGCCGCCTGGGCTGGTATGCCGAGTTGCAAGAAGCGCTGTTGAAGCGGGCCGGATATGAATTTGAAATGGTGACCATTAATTCGCCGCTGCCGCTGCAGCAAAATTACCAGCCATTTGTCGAAGCCATAAAACAAATACTGGGACATCTGCCGCCTCAGAAACTGCTCTACAGCGCTCTACTGGGCTATGCCAAAGCGGCTGCCGCCGAAAAAGCCGAGGCGGCCCTTTATGCCTTGCGAGCCAGGGAAAAAAGGCGGGGGGAGGCTGACCGCTGTTTCAAGAGGCTGGAGCGATCGCTAAAGGAGGCCGCCTCTCTAAGCAGCATCAAGGAGGCCCTGCGCCAGTTTCAGGCGGAAACATCTGCCATCGTGCTGGCGGAGGGTCCGCCGCCTTTAAAAGTGCGCTTGATTGGAGAGATATATGCGGTCTTTGAACATTTTGTCAATCATGAAATTGCCCGGACCCTTGGCTCTCTCGAAGATATTCGCATTGAGGTGCAAACAGAGATCACTGTCTTAAACTGGTTCCGGCAAAATATATTACATACCCCCGCCTCGCTATGGCGGCACCGCCAGATCGCCCGGGCTGCCCACCCCTACCTGGAGAACCTGGTCGGGGGGCATGGGTTGGACAGCGTCGGCCTGACCGCTCTGGCACCCGGTGAGGGTATCGATGGCGTAATCCACCTGTGGCCCTTTACCTGCATGCCGGAAATTATTGCCCAGAGTATTCTCACCAGGGTAGTACGGGAGAAAGAAATACCGCTGTTGACGGTAATAGTCAACGAGCAAACCGGGGAAGCCGGCCTGCAGACCCGGATAGAATCTTTTGCCCATATCTTGCAGGAAAGAAAAGCGGCAAGGGAGGAGAAGCAGACATGTCTTGCTTTCTAGGAGTAGATGTCGGCAGTTTGACCACAAAAATAGTGGTGATCGATGACAGCCTGGAAGTGGTTTTTTCCGCGTACCGGCGCAATGAAGGCGGTCCTATAGAGGCCTTGCAAAAATTATTCGCTACCGCCGCCCTTCAACGCTACCCGGTTGCCGCCGCCGGGACCACCGGATCGGGGAGACACCTGGCTGCGGTCATCATCGGTGCTGATGTGGTAGTTAATGAAATTACCGCCCATGCCCTGGCCGCCAGATCGGTGGAAGAGGATGTCCAGACAGTTATCGATATCGGCGGGCAGGATTCAAAAATTATTTATCTCAAAAAAGGTGTCTCCGTGGGATTCAATATGAATACCGTTTGCGCCGCCGGAACCGGCTCTTTCCTGGATCACCAGGCAGCCAGGCTTAATATTCCCATCGAAGAATTTGGCGGCTATGCGCTGCGTTCGCGAAATCCCGCGGCCATCGCCGGGCGCTGCGGTGTTTTCGCCGAATCGGATTTGATTCACAAGCAACAGTTGGGATACCGCAAAGAAGACTTGATTGCCGGACTGTGCCTGGCCCTGGCTAAAAATTATTTAACCAACGTGGCCCGCAACCGCAAACCCGAGCCCCTGGTCCTTTTTCAAGGCGGTGTAGCCGCCAATGCCGGGATGCGCTGGGCCCTGGAGAAACTGTTGAAAGTGGAGCTGCACATACCCAAACACTATCAGGTCATGGGCGCGCTGGGGGCGGCTATCCTGGCCCGAAATAAATTGATCGCCGGAGGTATCGGCGCCACATCTTTTCGCAGTGCCGCCGCCATCTCCGCCAGCAGCTACCAGCCCAGGGGCTTTATCTGCCATGACTGTGCCAATAACTGCGAAATTAGCGAGCTATACATTGAAGGGTTCCTGGCCAGCCGCTGGGGCAGCCGCTGCGGGAAATGGGCGGATACAGAAAGGGGCGGCAGAAAAAGTGCTGCCACAAAAAGGAAAGAAGCGGTCCACCCGCTTTAGCACCGCTGTAATTTAAGCACTACGGCGGTAAATAATGAAAATCCGGGTCAGCTTCTGCGGCGCTTCCGAAGCATTGCTATTTGGTAAGAACTGTGCTATACTTACCGGTGGAATTTTACTACACACGCCCGCGAGAACGGTTGCCTGGTCGGCTTCGTGCCGCGGCAACATCGATGACCCGGGCGGTGGCAAACCAAAAGGAGGATCTTTATATGGCCGTCATCAGCATGAAGCAACTGTTGGAAGCAGGGGTTCACTTCGGACACCAGACCCGGCGCTGGAACCCCAAGATGAAAAATTATATCTTTACCGAACGCAACGGGATTTACATCATCGACCTGCAAAAAACCGTAAAACTTATGGAAGTGGCGTACAATTTCGTTCGCGATGTTGTTGCCGGAGGCGGCAGCATTATTTTTGTCGGCACCAAAAAACAGGCCCAGGAATCAATCAAGGTGGAAGCGGAAAGGTGCGGCATGCATTATGTTAATCAACGCTGGCTGGGCGGCATGCTGACCAATTTCAAAACGATCCGCAACCGCATTGAACGGATGATTCAGCTTGAAAAAATGGAAACAGACGGTACCTTTGAGCGGCTGCCCAAAAAAGAGGTGCTCGTACTGCGCCATGAACATGAGAAACTGCTAAAATTCCTGGGCGGGATCAGGAACATGAGTCATCTTCCCGATGCCATCTATGTGGTCGACCCGCGTAAAGAAAAAATTGCCGTGGCTGAAGCAAGAAAGCTTAATATTCCCATAATCGCCATTGTGGACACCAACTGCGACCCCGATGAAGTCGACTATATTATTCCCGGTAACGATGATGCGATCAGGGCGGTTAAACTGATTACTTCGTGCATGGCCGACGCCGTGCTGGAAGGGAAGCGGAGCCTGGAGGCGGAAGATGAAGGCCAGGAAGAAGTAGCCTATAACGAAACCGGGGCCGGCGCAGAAGGCTCTGCGGATAGCGACGCCGCCACGGATGAGGGGGAAGCAGAAGAGGAAGAGAAAATTCAAACGGCCGAAGTGGCTGAAGATTATTAGAACTGGTTGCTGCTTTTATTGATGGAATGAGGAGGTTGAAACGATGCAGATAGACGCCAAAACTGTAAAAGCGCTGCGCGAGAAAACCGGGGCCGGCATGATGGATTGCAAAAAAGCACTGGTGGAAGCGCAGGGCAATGAAGAGAAAGCCATTGTAATTTTAAGAGAGAAAGGCCTGGCCGCCGCGGCGCGCCGCTCCGGTCGGGTTGCCAACGAGGGCATTGTCGAATCGTACATCCACCTGGGAGGCAAAGTGGGCGTCCTGGTTGAAGTAAACTGCGAAACAGACTTTGTGGCCCGCAACGAGCAGTTTCGCGCTTTTGTTCGTGAAATTTGCCTGCAGGTGGCTGCGGCCAACCCACAATATTTAAGTAAAGACGATGTCCCGGCCGGCATTCTGGAACAGGAACGGGAGATTTTACAGGCCCAGGCCAGGAATGAAGGTAAACCGGAACATGTCATCGACAGGATCGTTGAAGGGCGTATGGAAAAGTTTTATAAGGAAAATTGCCTGCTGGAACAACCCTTCATTCGCGACCAGGAAAAAACGATTAAAGAGCTGCTGGCCGAGATTATCGCCAAGATCGGCGAAAATATTGTGATTCGCCGTTTTGCCAGGTTTGCCGTGGGTGAAGAAACGGCGGCAGAACCATCAACCGCCAATGCGTGAGCAAACAAAAAGAACACTGTAACAGGTGTTCTTTTTTTACAGTCCAAAAAAGGGTTGCCGCACAGAATTGTCGAAATGAATTTTGGAGGGGCTAAGGTGGTAAAACCGGCTTACAAGAGAGTAGTGCTTAAGCTGAGCGGTGAGGCTCTGGCTGGAGATTTAGGCTTTGGGATTGATCAGGCAGTACTGGAAAGTATCGCCCTGCAGTTGAAGGAAGTAATGGAACACGGTGTTCAGATCGCTGTAGTGGTCGGTGGCGGGAATATCTGGCGGGGAGCCCCGGCCGGGCAAAAAGGAATGGATCGCGCCACCGCGGACTACATGGGCATGCTGGCTACCGTCATTAATGCCCTGGCCTTGCAGGATGCCCTGGAGAGGCATGATGTAGACACCCGGGTGCAGTCAGCCCTGGAGATGCGGCAGGTGGCCGAGCCCTATATCCGCCGCCGCGCTTTAAGGCATCTGGAAAAAGGGCGCGTGGTCATTTTCGCTGGCGGCACCGGCAACCCCTATTTCTCCACGGACACTACCGCCGCCCTGCGGGCTGCGGAAATTGAAGCCGAGGTCATTTTACTGGCAAAGGGCAAAGTCGATGCGGTTTACGATGCAGATCCATTGGAAAATCCCAATGCCAACCGTTTTACCGAGTTGAGCTACTTGGAGGTAATCGGACGCGGTCTTGGAGTCATGGATACGACAGCGGCTTCGCTATGCATGGATAACAAGATTAAACTGGTTGTGTTCGGACTCAACCCGGGTAACATCAAAAAAGCGATTATGGGAGAGAATATTGGGACCATCATCAAGGGTGGGTGATTTGCGGCATGACGATCGAGGACATTTATTTGGAAGCTTCCGAAAGAATGGACAAGGCTATCGCCGCCTTACAGCGTGAGTATGCCACGGTACGGGCGGGGCGGGCCAACCCTTCCCTGCTGGACCGGATCGAGGTCAATTATTATGATACCATGACCCCGCTGAAGCAACTGGCCGGGATTTCAGCCCCGGAACCGCTCCTCCTGGTGATTCAACCCTGGGATAAAAAAGCTATTGCCGCCATTGAAAAAGCCATTCTCAAATCTGACCTGGGGCTGACACCGACAAACGACGGCAATTTCATCAGGCTGGCCATCCCGCAGCTAACCGAGGAGAGGCGCCGCGAGCTGGTCAAATATGTGCGCAAGAAAGCAGAAGAAAGCAAGGTGGGCATCCGCAATATCCGCCGGGAAGCCAACGAAGAGATTAAGAAGTTGGAAAAAGAATCGGAAATATCGGAAGATGACCGGCGCCGCGCCCAGGAAGAGATCCAGGAACTTACAGATGAAAAAATTAAGGAAATCGACGCTATCCTGGAAAAAAAAGAGAAAGAAATCATGGAGATCTAACTTTTCCACGACTAGCGGAAAAGCCCGGTCCCAGGAAATATAACGCGGGCGGCTCTCTCTAGGCAGGACATGAGGGAGCCGCTATTCGTGAAACGGTGGTATGCATATGGATTCTAAAGCGCAGGAACTGGAGCTGCTGCAAAAAATTGATCGCAGCAAAATCCCCGCCCATGTAGCCATTATTATGGACGGCAACGGACGCTGGGCCCGCGAGAGGGGATTGCCAAGATCAGCCGGCCATAAACAGGGGGTAGAGACTGTAAGGGAAATAGTGCGCTATAGCAACTACCTGGGCATAAAGGTGCTAACTCTTTTTGCCTTTTCCACGGAAAACTGGAAACGCCCCCCCTGGGAAGTAAATTACCTCATGAGTTTGCCGGAACAGTATCTGCACTCAGAACTGCCTGAGCTAGTTAAAAATAATGTCAGGGTTAACTTCATCGGTGACCGCAAAAGACTGCCCCAGCAGGTCTGTGCGGCCATAGACAAAGGGCTGCAGGAAACCCGCAACAACAGTGGCATGGTTTTAAATTTTGCCCTTAATTATGGTGCCAGGGCGGAAATTGTGCAGGCAGCACGCCTCCTGGCTGAAGATGTACGCCAGGGAGTTATCGGTACTGACATAACCGAAGAGCAGTTCAGTGCCTATCTTTATACCGGGAGGCTGCAACTTCCGGATCCGGATCTGCTGATCCGGACCAGTGGAGAATATCGCCTCAGCAACTTTCTGCTGTGGCAGTTGGCTTACAGCGAGCTGTGGTTTACCCGGACTTACTGGCCGGATTTCAACCGGCTGCATTTGCTCCAGGCCATCTATGACTTCCAGCAGCGGGAACGCCGCTTTGGAAAATCTTGAGTTCATGGAAAGGTGTGTGAATCATGTTGCGCCTGCGCGTGCTCTCCGCACTGGTCGGTATCCCGATTATGCTGGGAGCAATTTACCTGGGGGGACCCTGGTATACGTTTTTTCTCCTCCTGGTGGTAAACCTGGGCATGAGAGAATTCGACGCCATGCTAAAATCCAAAGGAAGCTACCTGCCGGCGATAATCGGATATGTTGGAGCAAGCGCCTTGATTATCCTGCTCTTCTTGCAGGAATTTAGCCTGGTCTTTCCATTAATCATGATTATTTTTACCCTGCTGCTTTTAATGCAGCTAGCCCTGTTCGATAAAGTAAACTTTTGGGAATCAGCGATGCTCTTCTGGGGTATAATCTACCTGGGCGGATTATGTGGTTATATGCTGTTGCTGCGGCTGCTGCCGCAGGGTATTGTCTATACATATCTGTTATTCATCGCTGTCTGGATCCACGATACCCTGGCCTATTTTATCGGCATCAAGTGGGGCCGCCGGAAACTGGCGCCGACCATCAGCCCCAATAAATCAGTGGAAGGATCCCTGGGGGGAGCCGCCGGTACCGTGATCCTGGCTGTGGCGGTATCGTTGCAGGCGCCGCACTTAACCGGTTTAACCTGGTTTGAGGCAGCTTTGCTCGGTCTGGGGATCTCAGTTTTTGCCCAACTGGGAGACTTGCTGGAGTCGGCTTTAAAACGAAAATTCCAGGTCAAAGACTCAGGAGCGCTGATTCCAGGACACGGCGGTATCCTTGATCGTTTTGACAGCCTGATGCTGGCCGCACCTTTTGTATATTACTTCTTTCGTTTCATAGAATTGTTTTAGATCAAATAATTGGCGCGGTGGAGGAAAATTTATGACCAGGAATGTAGCCTTGCTTGGCTCCACCGGTTCAATCGGCCGCCAGACCCTTGAAGTGCTGGAAAACCTGGGCCCGGATTTCCGGGTGGCGGTGCTAACGGCAAATAAAAATTATGCCTTGCTGGCCCAACAGGTGCGCCGCTATAAACCCGGCCTGGCCGTGCTCAGTGACCGGAGCGCCGCGGAAAAACTGTCCCGGGAAATTGACCCCGGCCTCTGCCGCATCGAGGCTGGCGCCGGGGCCCAGGTTCTTGCCGCAACGTGGCCTGGAGTGGACCTGGTGGTGGCGGCGCTGGTCGGATTCAGCGGCTTTGCTCCGGTGGTGGCCGCCTTGAAAGCAGGAAAAACCGTGGCCCTGTCCAACAAAGAATCCCTGGTGGTCGGCGGTGAACTGCTGGAGCGGGAAGGCTTGCTTAAGCGGGAGAAGCTTCTCCCGGTAGACAGCGAACATTCGGCTATCTGGCAATGCCTGGGAAACACTGCGGTTAGCCGGGTCAACCGGATCTGGTTGACCGCTTCCGGCGGCCCTTTCCGGGATTGGCCCCGGGAGAAATTGTCTGCAGTGACACCGCGGCAGGCCCTGAATCACCCCAACTGGAGCATGGGGCCGAAAATTACCGTGGACTCGGCCACGCTGATGAATAAGGGTTTTGAAGTGCTTGAAGCAAGGTGGCTGTTCGGGATCGATTTGAACCGGATTGAGGTGGTCATTCACCCCCAGAGCATTGTCCATTCCGCCGTTGAATATATCGACGGTTCGGTGCTGGCCCAGTTGGGCCTGCCGGATATGCGCACAGCGATCCAGTACGCGCTTACCTTTCCGGACCGCAGGCCCACCAGGCTGCCCCGGTTGAATCTTTTCAACCAGAAGCTTACTTTTTACGAGCCGGACCGGGATCGTTTTCCCTGCCTTGATTTAGCTTTCCAGGCCGGAAGGAGCGGCGGCACGGCGCCGGCCTGTTTGAACGCCGCTAACGAGGTGGCGGTGGATTATTTTTTACAAGGAAAGTTAACCTTTACCGGGATTCCTGAGGTCATTGACGCGGTATTGCAAGAACACCGTCCCGTCAGTGCGCCGGGAATGGAAGAAATCATGGCCGCGGATCAATGGGCGCGTCAAAAAGCCCGGGAATTAGTTGAAAACCCCAGGAACAGGAGTTGGTGCATATGCAAACCCTGACCACAGTAATTTCAGCCATTTTTGTCTTTGGACTGTTGATTTTTGCCCACGAGCTGGGCCATTACCTGGTAGCGCGGTTAAGCGGAGTGCGGGTTTTGGAGCTGGCCATCGGCTTCGGCCCCAAATTACTGGGCTGGCGTAAAAAAGGGATCAATTACTCGCTGCGCATCTTTCCCCTGGGCGGGTTCTGCCGGATGCTGGGCGAAAGCCCCGATGACGAGCCGGCCCCCGACAACTTCATCAAAAAGCCGCTGCACCTTCGCGCTGCCGTAATGGCCGCGGGTTCACTGATGAACCTGCTGCTGGCTCTAATCGTCTTTTTTATAATCTTCTTCTTTCTCATGGGTTTACAGAGCACCCGCCTGGAGACCGTCCTTCCCGGTTCACCGGCGCAGAGGGCCGGGCTTGCACCCGGCGATCGGATCGTGGCCATTAACGGGGAAAAAATAAATAGTTGGGAAGATATCGTGGCGGAAGTAAGCAAAAACCCGGGCGAACAGATCGAAGTGGTGGTCAAACGCAATGGGGAGATCAAAGATTTTACTCTCATTGCCGAGCCTGACCCGGAATCAGGACGGGGCATGATTGGCATTACCGCGGCGTGGGAAAAATACCAGTTTATGGCCTCGCTGCGGACCAGTTTGGCCAGCTTCGGAATGGTGATTAGCTCCATCTATCAGGTGGTAACCGGAAAGGCGCCCCTTGATGTTACCGGCCCGGTCGGTATTATCATGGTGGTCAATGAAGTGGCCCGGACCGGTTTTGTCAACCTGCTCTGGCTGACCGGCCTGATCAGCATCAGCCTGGGGTTGACTAACCTGCTGCCCCTGCCGGCGCTGGACGGAGGCAAGCTGTTATTCCTGCTGATTGAGGCCCTAAGAGGTAAACCTATTGATCCGGAAAAGGAAGGATTTGTGCATTTTATCGGCTTTGCCCTGCTGATCGTGTTGATCTTGCTGGTTACTTACAACGATCTCATCCGCTGGGATATTCTCCCCGGAAAGTAGCATAGGCTTGTTTACCAGACGGCATATTGGACCATAATAGTATATTAAAGCAGGAGAAACGGGGGAAAATACTGTGCCGCTCCGGACGGAAATGTTCACCGTTGAACGCAGGCAGTCGGTGCCTGTGCGGGTCGGTACCGTAACCATCGGTGGTGGCGCGCCGCCAGTGATCCAGTCCATGACCAATACCAAAACCGCCGATACAAAGGCCACTCTGGATCAAATTGAGCGGCTCGTCCGGGCAGGCTGTGAACTGGTGCGGGTGGCGGTTCCCGATGAAGTTGCGGCCCGCAGCCTCGGGGTCCTGGTGCGGCAGTCGCCGGTTCCCCTGATTGCCGATATCCACTTCGACGCCCGGTTAGCCCACCTGGCCCTGGAGCAGGGAGCAGCCAAGATCAGAATCAATCCCGGCAATATCGGCGGAAAAGAAAAGCTGCGCGATCTGGCCGGGGACGCGGCGGCGCGGGGGGCGGCCATGCGCATCGGTGTCAACGCCGGTTCCCTGGAAAAATCGCTGCTTAAAAAATATGGCTCCGCTACGGCAGAAGCGCTGGTAGATTCGGCGCTGGGCTACCTGCAAGAGCTGGAAAAAGCTTCATTTAAAAACGTGGTCGTATCCTTAAAAGCATCGGATGTAATGACCACGATCAACGCCAACCGGCTTTTTGCCAGGATGACCGGTTACCCCCTGCACCTGGGGGTAACCGAAGCCGGCACTCTGGCGGAGGGAACAATCAAAGCGGCAGTGGGAATCGGCACGCTGCTGGCCGAAGGCATCGGCGACACCCTGCGCGTGTCCCTGACTGCGGATCCGGTAGAGGAAGTAAAGGTGGCCCGCCGCATTCTGCAGGCCCTGCGCCTGCGTGAATTCGGCCCGGAGCTCATATCCTGCCCGACCTGCGGGCGCTGCGAGATTGACCTGGTTGGCCTGGCCGAACAGGTGGCCGGGCTGCTGGCAGACTACCGCGGCAACTTTAAAGTGGCGGTAATGGGCTGCGTCGTAAACGGACCGGGCGAGGCCAGAGAAGCAGATGTGGGTGTTACCGCAGGGCGTAAAAAGGGGATTATCTTCCGCCGGGGCAAAGTCGTGAAAACGGTGCCCCAGGACAGGATCCTGGAAGCGCTGCGCCGTGAGCTGGATGAGTTGGAGAAGAACCCTTCAGGCCGGTAAAATCGGTTCCCCGTTGCGGCGGGAAGAGGCAAACTCTGGGAGGTTGATCGTTGAATACGGCGGCAATAGTACCTGCCTATAACGAAGAAAAAACCATCGGCGCCGTTATCGATGTACTGACCGGATGCAGCCTCATTGATCAGGTCATTGTGGTCAGCGATGGCTCTACCGACCGCACCGTGCGCGTGGCCCTGGGCTTCGAAAATATAGAAGTAATCGAGCTATTGGAAAACAGGGGCAAAGGCGGAGCCATTAAAGCAGGCATGGATCATACCGACGCCAAAGTCCTGCTTTTCCTGGATGCTGATTTAATCGGTTTAAAGCAGGCCCATATTACGGCACTGCTGCAACCGGTCCTCAGGGAGCAGGCGGCCATGACTATCGGCGTTTTTGAGAAGGGGCGGGTAGCCACGGATATTGCCCAGAAGATGGCACCCTTTCTGTCCGGGCAAAGAGCTCTCAAAAGAGAGTTGTTGGAGCAGATCTCCGATTTTGACCTTTCACGTTTCGGAGCGGAGGTGGCGCTGCACCACTACGTGGAAGAACAAAACCTCCCGGTGCTCCAGGTAGCCCTGCCCGATCTTTCTCACATGCTGAAGGAAGAAAAAATGGGCTTCTGGAAAGGTATTTCCGCCCGGGGCAAAATGTACTGGGAGATTATTAAGTACGCGGTAAAAATTAATCCCCATCCGAAATAGTTAAACAAAAAGATTCCTTTCTCTTGCCTTTTCAGGGGATTTATGATATTTTTAATTATAGCTGTTGACGTTTTTTGGATGAAGGGTGGGTTTTCCCACTCTTTCCTGTTAATGGAGGGACTTTTCATTTAAGGAGGATTACTACATGCCCCAGAAGGATATAAAAGCGCAGGTGCTCGATCTGGTGGAACCTTACCTGGAGCAGCAGGGCGTGGAGCTGGTACACCTGGAATACCGTTCCGGACGGCGCGCGCATCTCTGTTTATACATCGATAAACCGGAAGGGGTAACCCTGGACGACTGCGAAACGGTGAGCCGCGCCATTTCGGATCTGCTTGACGCCTACGATCCGATCCCCCAGAGCTACATCCTGGAAGTTTCTTCGCCGGGTATAGAGCGGCCGCTGACTCGTGAAAAAGATTTTGAGCGCTTCCGCGGTGAAGCGGTTAAAGTGCAGACTTATGAACCGATTGACGGGAGAAGAAAGTTTATTGGAATTCTTGAAGGGATGATGGACAGTTGTGTCGCCATACGTCTGGAGGAGGGCGACCTGGTGAAAATCCCTCTGGATAAAATCAATAAAGCGCACCTCCGGTATAATCCCTGAGGTGCCTGAGCAAGGAAGGAGGTAAGGAAAATCAAAACGGTAAACAAAGAGCTATTTGCCGCGCTGGAGATACTGGAAAAAGAAAAGGGAATCAGCAAGGAGGTTCTTTTCGAAGCCCTGGAAGTGGCCCTGGTTTCCGCGTATAAGCGAAACTTTCAATCATCACCCAACGTGCGCGTGGTTGTGGATCGGGAAACCGGCGATATCAAAGTTTACGCCCTGTTAACCGTGGTGGAAGAGGTGGAAAATCCCCGGCAGCAGGTTGAGCTGTATGAAGCCCGGGTCTACAATCCCCGCTGCCAGATCGGCGACGAGATCGAAATGGAAGTTACGCCGAAAGAATTTGGGCGCATTGCGGCGCAAACAGCCAAACAGGTCGTAATCCAGCGCATCAGGGAAGCAGAGCGGGAGCTGATTTATGAAACTTTTATTGATCGGGTTGAGGATATTGTCAACGGCCCGGTGCAAAGGTTTGAGCAGCGCAATGTGATTATTGACCTGGGCAAAGTTGAGGCCATTTTACCCGCTGAAGAGCAAATCCCCCGCGAGCGCTACCGCCAGGGAGAGCGGGTAAAAACATTTATCAAAGAAGTGCGGAAAACCAGCAAAGGCCCCCAGGTAATTGTATCGCGGACCCATAACGGTTTTTTAAAGCGGCTTTTTGAAATAGAAGTGCCCGAAATTTATGAAGGCATCGTGGAAATCAAGTCGGTGGCCCGTGAACCGGGGCAGCGTTCCAAGATTGCGGTCTGGTCCAAGAACAAGGATATTGATCCCGTGGGTGCCTGTGTCGGCCCCCGCGGTACCAGGGTGCAGGCCATCAGCAACGAGCTAAAAGGCGAAAAAATAGACATTATTAAATGGAGCGAGGATAAAGAGGAATACATTGCCGCGGCATTAAGCCCGGCCAAAGTAGCGGCGGTGGAGCTGCACACCGAAGAGAAGAGGGCCACGGTGATCGTGCCTGACAATCAACTGTCCCTGGCTATCGGTAAAGAAGGGCAAAATGCCCGTCTCAGTGCCAAATTAACCGGGTGGAAAATCGACATCTGCAGCGAATCGCAAATTGCCCAGCAGCGCCTCTCTTCTCTGGGCCTGGGCACCATCGAGGAGGAACCTTCTGCTGAAACCAATTCCGGGAACGGGGTTGAGGAATCTGTGGAGACCGCGGCACAGCCGGCGGAGCAGACCGGACCGGAGCAGTCCGAACCGGAGGACGTAGGAGCAGCTCTCCCTGAAGGCTCCGGGGAGAAAGGCGGGGACAGCGATGATCAAACCGCGTAAAATACCGCTGCGCATCTGCCTCGGCTGCTCTGAAAAAAAACCGAAAAGGGAACTGGTGCGCATTGTCCGTACTCCCCAGGGCGAAGTGGTTCTGGATCTGACCGGAAAGAAAGCAGGCCGCGGCGCTTACATCTGTCCGAACAGCGAATGTCTGAAAAAAGCGCTTAAAGGCAAGCGGCTGGAAAAGAATTTACAACATCCCCTTTCTCCGGGCGTAGTGGATGAAATTATAGCGTACCTGGAAGCTCAAGAAAGAAGCGAGGCTTAAATCTAGCCGCTGGAATGAAGCAAGGAGGGCTTATAAATGGAGGTGTTTTAAATGGGAAAAGTGCGGGTATATGACCTGGCGAAAGAGCTGGGCACAACCAGTAAAAAACTGATTGAAGTCATGGAAAGCATGAACATTGAGGTCAAGAACCACATGAGCACCCTGGAGGAAGAACAGGCCCAGCAGGTTATCGCCATTCTTACCGGGCAGGCTGACACGGAAAAAGCTCAAGCAAAAGAAGAACCGGCAGCAGTAGAGAAAAAAGCGCCGCCGCCTGCCCCGGCTAAAAAAAGAGAGAAAAAAGAGAAAGGCAAGCCGCGCGATAAGGGATCCGAGCCGGGGCGGAAAGCCCGCAAGGCTTACGAAGAGCACAGGCGTCCAACTGATAAAGCCAAGCGGCCGCAGCTCAAGCTGGAAGGCCAGGTAACCGTGGCTGAACTGGCTGCCCATCTGGATCTGACCCCGGCCCAGTTGATTACCCAGTTGCTGGATCTGGGCATTGTGGCCAATATCAACCAGGAGCTGTCACCGGATGTCATTGAGCTAATCGCCAGCGAATATGAGGTGGAAGTAAACTACGTGGCGGATCCGGTTGAAGAAGACCTGCTGTCCGGGGAAAAAGATCCGGATCAAAAGCGGATCCCCCGCATCCCCGTGGTGACGGTTCTTGGCCACGTTGATCACGGCAAAACATCGCTGCTGGACGCTATCCGCCACGCCAATGTCACCGCCGGCGAAGTGGGCGGCATCACCCAGCATATCGGCGCCTACCAGGTGGAAGCGAAAGGTAAAAAAATTGTATTTCTTGACACGCCGGGGCATGAAGCTTTTACGGCCATGCGTGCCCGGGGAGCCCAGATTACCGATATTGCCATTCTGGTGGTGGCAGCGGACGACGGAGTAATGCCGCAGACCGTGGAAGCAATCAACCACGCCAAAGCGGCTGAAGTTCCGATTATTGTCGCCTTGAATAAAATTGACAAACCGAGCGCCAATCCGGATCGGGTCAAACAGCAGCTTACAGAGCACGGGCTGGTTCCGGAAGAATGGGGTGGCGATACTATCTGCGTCCATGTCAGCGCCCTCAAAGGCGAAGGCCTGGATGAGCTGCTGGAAATGATCTTGCTGGTAGCCGAAATGAGCGAACTGTATGCCAACCCGGATAAAGCGGCTAAGGGAACCGTGATCGAAGCCAAGCTGGATCGGGGCCGCGGGCCGGTAGCCACTGTCCTGGTACAGGATGGGACGCTGCGCACTGGAGATCCGATTATCTGCGCTACCATCTCCGGCAAAGTGCGGGCCATGATTAACGATAAAGGAGAGCGCATTAGCGAAGCCGGCCCTTCCACCCCGGTGGAAATTCTAGGCTTAAACGATGTGCCCATGGCCGGAGATCGCTTTCAGGTGGTCAGCGACGATCGCATCGCCAGGCAGGTGGCGGAAAAGCGCTCTTTAAAAATCAAGGAGGCAACCCAGAAGTCACAGCGGATCACCCTGGACGATCTGTTCAAGCAGATCCAGCAGGGAGAAATCCGGGAGCTTAACCTGATTATCAAGGGCGATGTTCAGGGCTCCGTGGAAGCCCTGCAGGATGCACTGCTCAAGCTGGGCCTGGAGGATGTAAAAATCAAGGTGATTCATACCGGGGTCGGCTCGATTAATGAGTCGGATGTGATGCTGGCCTCCGCATCGAACGCCATTATCATTGGATTTAACGTTCGTCCCGACAGCAATGCCCGCAAACTGGCGGAACATGACCAGGTCGACATTCGCCTCTACCGCATTATTTATGAAGCCATAGATGATATCAAAGCGGCGGTGGCCGGGCTGCTAAAACCTGAATTCAAAGAAAATGTGCTGGGGCAGGCGCAGGTGCGCCAGGTCTTTAAGGCCTCCCGGCTGGGCAACATCGCCGGCTGCTATGTCACGGAAGGGAAAATTACCCGTAACGCCTCGATCCGTCTCATTCGTGACGGTGTGGTGGTGCACGAGGGCCGCATTGCCTCCCTGAAACGATTCAAAGACGACGCCCGCGAAGTATTAAACGGTTTTGAATGCGGCATCTTGCTGGATAACTTTAACGATATCCACGAAGGTGACATCATCGAAGCATTTGTAATGGAGCAGATTGCACGATAGTGGCAACGCCTCTTGACAGGAGGAATAATGATCATGTCGGAAAACAGGGTTCGCCGGGTTGCCGAACAGATTAAAAAAGAAGTAAGCCAGATCATCCGCAGCGAAATCAAGGATCCCCGGATCGCCTCCCTGGTCAGTGTAACCGAAGTTCGGGTTTCCCGGGACCTGAGCTATGCTACCATTTATGTCAGCGTGTACGGGAGCGAGGCCGAAAAGCGGGAAACTTTTAAAACGCTTTGGCGCGCTTCCGGTTTTATCCGCAGCGAGATTGGCAAGCGCATCCGGCTGCGGCGCACCCCGGAGATAAATTTCGCCGAGGACAGCTCTATGGAATACGGGGCGCGCATTGATGAGGTTTTGAAAACATTGCATGAGGAAAAGCAGGATCAATGAACGATCGGGATGAGATTATCAAGATTTTACGAGAGCAGCAACGCTTTAGCCTGGCAGCCCATGTCTTGCCGGACGGAGACAGTATCGGTTCGCTGCTGGCTCTTGGTGAAGCCCTGGCCAGGGCCGGAAAAGAGATAAAACTATTTTCGCCGGGAAAAGTCCCCCAAAAATATACCTTCCTGCGGGGCAGCGAGAAGATAGCCGCCGCAGGCCTGGTGCTGCAGCCAGACACCGTAGTGATCGCCCTGGACAGCAGCGATCCGGAGCGCCTGGGCCCCTTTGCCGAAACAATCAAGCAGGCGCGCTGCCTGATTAATATCGATCATCATGTCACTAATGTCCGCTACGGCACCTTAAACCTGGTCGAGCCCGAGGCTGCGGCCACCGGCGAGATTATTTACCGCCTGCTGGCGGATATGGGCATACCCTTGACGGAGAGTATGGCTGAAGCGCTTTACGTGGCCATCGCCACCGACACCGGCTCTTTTAAGTTTGAAAATACCACCCCGGCCACGCATCGCACCGCCGCGGCGCTGCTGGAGCACCAGATCAACCCTGCTGTCCTCTCGCAGCGGGTCTTTGACGAACGGCCCCTCTCTTACTATATATTGTTAAAAGAGGCGCTCTCTTCCCTGGAGCTGCACGGCGACAACCGCATTGCCCTGATCACGGTCAGCAAAGAGATGCTGGAGCGCTGCGGCACCACCGTGGAAGAAATTGACGGCATTATCAATTATACCCGGGATATCGAAGGCATCGAGCTGGGCATCCTCATCTACGTGGAAAGCCCTGAAGAGGTGAAAGTAGGTTTCCGCTCCCGGAGAGCCGATGTGAGCCTGCTGGCCCAACAATTCAACGGAGGCGGCCATGCCAGGGCGGCCGGGTGCCGCATCCACGGAGCTTACGCTCCGGTTAAAGAAAAAATTCTTTTACAGGCACAAAAGTTGCTGCAAGAAACTGCAGGCAAAGAAGGTTGACAGCGTGGACGGGATGATCATCCTTAATAAGCCGCACGGTGTAACCTCGCACCAGTGCGTGGCGGCAGTACGCCTGCTGGTCCCCGGCGTAAAAGTGGGACATGCCGGCACCCTGGACCCCGCGGCGACCGGAGTGCTTCCGCTTTGCCTGGGCAAAGCTACCCGCATTGTTGAATTTTTAATGGATCAGCGCAAAGGCTACCGCGCCGGGGTACAACTGGGAGTATCTACAGATACAGAAGACGCGCAGGGTGAGGTAGTGAACCGCCAGCCGGTGCCGCCATTGGATACAGGAACGCTAAAGACGCTTTTGCAGGATCTGGCCGGTGAACAGGAGCAGGTGCCGCCGGCCTACTCGGCGGTGAAGCACCGCGGCCGGCCTCTATATTACTGGGCGCGCAGGGGTAAGCAGGTTCAAAAAAAACCCCGCCGGGTAACCATATACAGGGTGGAGCTGCTGGAGTACAATCCTTCCGGCCGGCCGCACCTGACCTTACAGATAGACTGTTCCCGGGGCACTTATATTCGCTCCCTCGCCGCGGAAATCGGCCGGCGCCTGGGCTGCGGAGCTCACCTCTGGAGCCTGGAGCGCAACTATGTGGGCCCCTTCACCCTGCAAGAAGCCGCAACCCTCGCCGAACTGCAGGAGGCGGCTGCCAGGGGCGGCCTGCAGCGCTTTATCCGGCCCATGGATCAGGCGCTGCGGCACCTGCCCGCCCTGACCCTGGATCGGAGCGCAGTACTGCATTTAAAACACGGCCGGCCGGTTGAATGCAACGGCTGCGGCGCTGAAAATCTCTCAGACCGGGCGGGCGCTCTGCCGCTGCGGATTTACGGGCCCGAAGGACATTTTTATGCCCTGGCCCGCCGGGAAAAGGCGGGGTCCAAGTCAATCCTGAAAACGGTAAAATATCTGGCCACTACTGCAGGAGAGCAAAGCGATGGAAATAATTAATGGCATTGATCGCTGGAACAGCGCAGACAGGAGGTCCCTGACCCTGGCCCTGGGAAATTTCGACGGCGTGCACCGGGGGCATCAGGCCATCATTCGCACTGCGGTAGATATGGCCGGAGCGGCGCAAGGCCGCAGCGCAGCCCTGCTATTTGATCCTCATCCATCAATGCTGCTCAGGCCGGATCCCTCTTTCGCTTTGCTGACCGACCTGGTGGACAGGGCCGAGTTGATGGCCGGCCTGGGTCTGGATTATGTAATCGTAGAACCCTTTACCGGAGATCTGGCCGCGCTGCCGCCGGAGCGTTTTGTTGAGGATATCCTCGTCCATAAACTTGCGGTCAGCGGAGTGGTGGTGGGCTACGATTACTCATTCGGCCATGGCGGCCGGGGTAATACGGAAACTATGGCTGCGCTGGGGAAAAAGTACGGTTTTACCGTGACCATCTGCCCGGCGATCAGGTATAAGCAGAAGATCGTCAGCAGTTCGGCTGCCCGCGACCTTTTACAAAAGGGAGCGGTGGCTGAAGCGGCAGGGCTGTTAAACTATTACTTTTTCCGCCACGGCAAGGTCGTCAGGGGCAGCGGTATCGGCTCAAAAATTTTATACCCCACGGCCAATATAGAAATCCCGGCCCGCTTGATTCAACCGGGACAAGGCGTTTACCTCACGGCGGTAGCCGGTCCGGCCGGCGGAGAACTTCTGTTTGGAGTAACCAATGTGGGGGCCAGGCCGACCTTCGCCTCCAGCGGGGCAGCGATAGAAACCCATATCCTCGATTTTCACGGCAACCTCTATGGCCGGCCCATCTGTCTCTATTTCCTGGAAAAGCTACGCGATACCAGGGCCTTCAGCTCGCCCCGCTTGTTGAAAGAACAGATCAGCCGCGATATTTTCCGGGCCAGGAAGCTTATTGACAGGCGCTACCGCCGGCAGATCGCAGAGGGCCGATCAACGCCCGGGCTGAAAGAAATAGGGGTAAAAGGGTAAGAATAAGTTTAGATTGGCCGCAAAACCCTTGTAAGTGAAAGCTTTTTCTGTTAAAATTTTTAGTATTGTTGAACCGCAGGCTAGGTTTGAAGTGGCCCCGCCTTCTTACTTGGCTAAACGGCGATTATGAGAAAAGGGAGGAGCTAACATGCTGGATCAAGAAAAAAAGAAAGAAATCATTACGCGTTACCGGTTGCACGAAGCGGATACTGGTTCACCGGAAGTGCAGATTGCCCTGTTGACGGAAAGGATCAACTATCTTACCGAACATCTTAAAACTCACAAAAAGGACTTTCATTCACAAAGAGGATTACTGAAAATGGTAGGCCGCAGACGGGGACTGCTCAATTACCTGCGCGACAGCTCCCCGGAACGTTACCAGAATATCGTGAACAAGCTGGGCTTGCGCAAATAGGCCATTTCATGCGGGGGCAACCCCGCTTTTTACATGGAACGTGTAGCAATGCATGACGAAGGGGGTAAGACTTGGATTGGAAACATTGACCATGGAGCTGGCAGGTAGAACCCTCTCCCTGGAAACAGGCCGGTTGGCCAAGCAGGCAGGGGGCGCAGTCTTTATCCGCTATGGCGACACCGCGCTTCTGGTTACCGCAACCATGTCCAACGAACCGCGGGAAGGGATAGATTTTTTCCCGCTGACTGTAGATTACGAAGAGAGGCTTTATGCCGTGGGACGCATCCCCGGGGGCTTTATCAAGAGGGAAGGGCGGCCAACTGAAAAAGCAATCCTGAACGCCCGGTTGACCGACCGCCCTCTGAGACCGCTGTTTAACAAGGCGCTGCGCAACGCGGTCCATATTGTAGCCACAGTATTATCGGTAGATCAGGATTGCGCCCCGGAGATACTGTCCATTATCGGAGCCTCGGCCGCTGTCTCGATTTCCAGGATTCCGTTTGACGGCCCCGTCGGTGCGGTAATCATGGGTTTAGTTGACGGTGAACCGGTGGTCAATCCCACCGTGGAGCAGTCGCGCCGGAGCAAACTACACCTGGTGGTGGCCGGAACTAAAGATGCGGTCATGATGGTTGAAGCCGGGGCGGATGAAGTACACCGTGATGATATTTTACGCTGTATCGAAGCCGGGCATCAGGTAATCAAGCAAATTGTCGAGCTGCAGGAAGAGCTGGTCGCCCGGGTAGGCCTGCCTAAAATTGAGGTGACGGCGGCTGAACCGGATCCTGAAATGGTGGACAAGGTTTCACCTTTTATCCGGGACAGAATCAATGAAGCTCTCCGTATTCATGAAAAGCAGGAACGTGAAGAACGGCTTAACGCCATTAAGGATGAATTACTGGAAACATACGCCGAAGAATTCCCGGAGCAGGAAGCTGATTTGAAAGCGATCTTTGAAAATATCTTAAAAGAGACCCTCCGTTCGATGATCCTGAACGAAAAAATTCGCCCTGACGGCCGTTTACCGGAAGAGATCCGGCCTATTAGCTGCGAAGTATCGGTGTTGCCGCGCACCCACGGCTCGGCCCTTTTTACCCGGGGCCAGACCCAGGTCCTCAATGTTTGCACCCTGGGAGCGTTACGGGATATGCAAATCCTTGACGGGCTGGGCCTGGAAGAGTCTAAGCGGTTTATCCACCACTATAATTTCCCGCCGTACAGCGTGGGAGAAGCCGGATTCATGCGCGGCCCCGGGCGCCGGGATATCGGACACGGGGCACTGGCCGAGCGGGCCCTGGAAAAAGTAGTACCCGGCGAAGACGCTTTTCCCTATACCATACGCCTTGTATCGGAAGTATTGGAATCAAATGGATCTACTTCCATGGGCAGCGTCTGCGCCGGCTCCATGGCCATGATGGATGCCGGCATCCCCACGGCCAAGGCTGTAGCCGGTATCGCCATGGGGTTGATTAAAGAGGGCGACCGGGTGGAAATCCTGTCAGACATCCAGGGGATCGAAGACTTCCTGGGCGATATGGACTTTAAAGTGGCCGGTACAGTTGACGGTATTACGGCGCTGCAGATGGATATAAAAATCCGCGGCCTTTCCCCGGAGATCCTGGCCAGGGCCCTGGAGCAGGCTGACCGCGGCTACCGCTATATCATGGATAAGATGAATGAAGCCATCAGCGAACCGCGGCCGGAGCTGTCTCCCTATGCGCCCAGGATGATCACCATGCAAATTGACGTGGATAAAATTCGCGATGTCATCGGCCCCGGCGGAAAGATCATCAATAAGATCATTGCCGATACCGGGGTAGAAATCGACGTTGAGCCTGACGGTCGCATCTTCATCGCCGCGGTAGATGTGGAGGCCGGCAACAAGGCCAGGGAAATGATCGAAGCCCTGGTAAAGGACGTGGAGCCGGGCCAAACTTACCTGGGCAGGGTAACCCGGATAGAGAAGTACGGAGCTTTCATTGAAGTTCTCCCGGGAAAAGAAGGACTGCTGCATATATCCAACATGGATTACCGCCGGGTAGAGAAAACCGAGGATGTGGTCAACGTCGGCGATATCCTGGAAGTAAAGGTAACCGATATTGACGAGAAGGGCAGGATTAACCTCTCTCGCAAAGAGTTGCTGGAAAAACCGGCCGGTTATACGGAGGAGCGCCGGCGCCGCCAGGGACCGTCACGCGAACGGGATCACCGCAACCGGAGAAAACAGTAGCTCTACAAATTTACTGAAGCTGAATGCTCAAAAGGAGCGCCCCGCATTGCGCCGGGTTCGCTTCTTTTTTATTTCCTAAAAGGGGGCTGTGCTTCAATTCAGAATATGCCAGTACAGATACGCATAAATATGCAGTAACGATACCCGGCAATTCTATGGGGGCGGTGCATAATATTGTGGCGCAACTGGCGCAAGGCGGAGAAAATAGCCCTGATCGTCCTACTAATGCTGGGCGGATTCGCCCTGGTTTCGCTGCGAGCAAATTATCCGGCAGAACCGGAACCGGTTTACTTCGTAGAATGTAAAGCCCCGTTGGTGGCGCTTACTTTTGATACGCTCTGGAGCGGGAAAAACCTGGAGGAAATCCTTGATCTTCTGGAACGGGAGGAAGTCCGGGCCACTTTCTTTTTAAGCGGGACCTGGCTGCAAAATCATGCCGGTAAAGCTAGATTAATCCTCTCCGGCGGGCATGAAATAGGCAACAGAACCATGAGCCAGCGTATTTTAACGGCCCTGGATCAGCAGGAACTGGTGCAGGAAATCAAAGAATTTAATGACCTGGCCGCACAAACCCTGGAATACCGGCCGCGCTTGTTCAGGCCGCCACTGGGTCTTTACAACGGGATGGTGTTAAAAAAAGCCAGGCAGCAGGGCTGCCACACTATTCTCTGGTCCATAGACTCATATGACTGGATCAGCCTCAACAGTCAGGAGATCGTCGATCGAGTAATGGGTGCGGTGCACCCCGGGGCGATCATTGTGTTCCGCCTGGAGGCACCTTTATTATCCCAGGCGCTGCCGGAGATAATAAAGCGGTTGCGGGAGGGCGGCTTTAAGCCCTGCACGGTCAGTGAATTACTGCAGGCGGAAGGGTAAGGTTAGCGTCGCCTTTGATGCAATAGATTGCTTTGGAGAGGTGAGCCGGATGAAAGCGAAAGCATTCCGGGCCCGGCGCTGGTTTAAACCGGTTCTGGTTCTGGCCCTGCTGGGAGTGGCAGTTTTGCTTTTTTTTACTTTTGACGACCCCTTGCGCCGCCATTTTAGCGGAGTCAAAAAGGGGGTGCTATTGCAGAACGAACCGATGGAAGGCCTTTTTCGTTCAGAAGTGGCCGCAATAGTAGCTGAGATGGCCCGGGTCCAGGGCAGGAAGCCCGTGGATGCCTGCCTGGACGAAGCTCGCAAGGCCATTATCCCGGAGTTAAATGGGCTCGAAGTTGATCAGGAGGCGACCATCGACCTGGTGTTAAATGCCCCGGCCGGAGCAAAACTGGAGCCGGTTTACTGCGAAATCAAGCCAGCCTTACGCTGGGAGCATTACCCTTCCCTGCCGGCTTACCAGGGAAATCCACGCAAACATGCCCTGGCCCTGATGATCAACGTGGCCTGGGGTGAAGAATATCTGCCGCGCCTGCTGCAGGTGCTGCAAAAAAACCGCAGCCGCGCCACCTTTTTCCTCACCGGGCTGTGGGCGGAAAAGAACGAAGAACTGGTTTTCCGCATCGCCGAGGCCGGCCATGAACTGGGCAACCACGGTTATTCCGATGCAGAAGTATTTACGGAACTTGATAGCTGGGCCATATCGCGCTCGCTCCGCCAAACCAATGAAATCATTTATGATGCTGCAGGGGTATACCCCTTATGGTTTACACCGCATAAAGGCGAATTTAACGATCTAACCCTGGAGCTGGTATCCCGGCACGGCATGCGCACAATCCTGTGGACCCTCGATACAGTAGATTGGAAAAATCCCGGGGTTAAAGTAATGAAAGATAAGATCCTGGATCATGCCGCTCCAGGAACAATCATTCTCATGCATCCCACGGCAGATACGATCACTCTTCTAGAAGAGGTGCTTCCGCTCTTGCGAGAGCGCCAATTTAAAATCATTACCGTAGGGGAACTTTTGAGCCCCTCCTGGCCCCTTTCCGGTGACGTGGGGGCGGCGCGGTGACCGTAGAAGGCGGGATACTGAGGCAGGAGCAGTTTATAGAGTCTTACCGCTAACGGGAGCCGGAACTAATGAAGGAGAGAGGAATACAGGATCTGGGAGCGTGGAGGCGGGGGCGAACCAGGGTGGGGGAGGCGGCGGAAAACAGGAGCCGGCCAGTAGCAGCGGCAATCAGGCGGGATAGAGGATTTTGAATTTCCGGCCTGCCAGGTGCCAGGAAATGATATAATGCCATTAAATGATCTACCATACTGGCCGGGGAGTGAAGTTAATGCCGCAAAATGTTGTTAAACTGCCTGTAAAGATTGCCGCGCACGGCCGGGGGCTGCCGCTGCCCCTTTACGCCACCAGCGGCGCGGCAGGCATGGATCTGCATGCCGCCGTAACCGGGGCGGTAGTAATCGAACCGGGGCAGGTTGCCGCCATTCCCACGGGTCTGCATGTGGCCGTGCCCGGCGGTTATGAGCTGCAGATCAGGCCCCGCAGCGGGCTGGCTTTAAAAAACAAGATCGGCCTTTTAAATTCACCGGGCACGATTGATTCCGACTACCGGGGCGAAATCATGGTCATCTTGATCAACCTGGGTTCGCAGCCCTTTACGATCAGCCGCGGCGATCGTATCGCCCAGATGGTGCTCTGCCCCATACCGCGCATCGAACTCTGCCCGGTGGAGGAACTGCCGCCAACCCCGAGAGGAGAAGGAGGAATGGGACACACCGGTCTCAGGGGTTTTTCCGGGAGTTTACCGTAGAGGAGGGAGCGCTTTGCGCCTCAGTGAACTGGCTAAAAAAGAGCTGGTTGACCTGGATGAAGGCAGCTTTTGGGGGCCTGCCGGTAAAGCGGATTTGCTGATCGAGGAATCCAGCGGGACGATTAAATCGCTGGTGCTGGCCGGGCAAAGCGGCTTTTTGGGAATAGGTTACAGCGACGAGGTCATTATCCCCTGGAGCAATATTGTCAAAGTAGGCAACGACGCCATTATCATCCGCCTGAAAGAAAAATAGGGAGTGCTCCCGGGCGCTCATGGTGCAGAATATTAATCCATGTTGGGGAAATAATAACCTCCATAATGCAACCTAAGCGATCAACAAGGAGGATATGACCATGAGCAAAGTAGTCGTCGGTGTCTTTCACGACAGAGACCAGGCCGAGAGCGCTCTGGAAGATTTAAAAAACGAGGGCTTTGAAAAAGATATTTCTTTAGTGGCCAGGGATGAAGAAAAAGGCGGCATGAGCATGGAAAATCAAGATTTAACGGAAGGAGCGTTTACCGGGGGAGCGCTGGGCGGGATTGCCGGGTTGCTGGCCGGCGCAGGCGCCCTATTAATCCCCGGAGTGGGACCGATTATTGCGGCCGGCCCCATTGCCGCAACTTTAACCGGCGTGGTCACCGGGGGCATTGCCGGAAGCCTGGTGGACTACGGTATTCCGGAAGAGAGAGGCGAATATTATGAAGAGCAGGTCCGCCAGGGAGGGATTCTGCTTACAGTAAAATCCAGCGATGAACACATCGATGAAGCCGCTTCGATCATGAGAAATCATGGCGCTGGAGATGTGGAGACTCACCGCTCCTCCAAATAAAAGGTATATTTTTTTTAAAGCAAGGGGTCGTCCTGAAGTCCGTCAGGACGGCCTCTTTTTTTTTTACAAACAAGTTATTAAAGTGTATTAAAGGAACGATGGACACTTTTGTCTCCGGCTAATGGTCAGTAGTTCCTGCGAGAGAGTCCCCGTACTTCCCACTGTCAAGCCCAATAGCGGTCTCTCACCGCCAGGCTATCGCCCATGCCGGGCGCACCGGTAATGGGTCTGTCCTTTTCGGGCAGCCCCTTTTTATTGTCCAGGGTGCTTTAACCGAAACCATCCGGGGGGCATATACTAAAACAGAATCTGGTTGAAGAGCGGCGATCCAGATGCAAAGATGGAAAATTATCATCGTGGGCGGAGACCGGCGTGAAGTGGAACTGTGCCGCCTCTGGCAGGAGGAGGGGCTGGAGGTGGCGCTGGCCGGCTTTGAAAAATACCCTTCCCTGAAAAAAGCGTCAGAGGCCGATCTAGCCCAGGCCAATGTGCTGATCACCCCTCTATCCGGCATTAAAGCCCCGGGAACGGTAACGGCAGTCTATGCCGCATCTCAACCGCTGCAAATTATGCCTATCTTAAAGAAGCCGGCCGGAAAGTACCTGCTGCTAACCGGTTCCGTGGCGCCGGAGCTGGCGCCTCATCTGCCTGACCGGGCCTACCCCGTTTTAACCGCGGACAACGCCGAGCTGGCCGCCTTAAACGCCGTTCCCACCGCCGAGGGTGCTATTCAGAAGGCCATGGAGCTGTCCGCTAAAACATTGCACGGTAGCAACGTGCTGGTAGTGGGCCTGGGCCACTGCGGCACAGTCCTGGCCAGGATGCTGCAGGGTCTTGGGGCGAGGGTCAGCGCCGCGGTCAGGCGTCCCGAAACGGCGGCCCTGGCCGAGACCATGAATATTAAGGCTTTTTTTGTCGACGAACTTGTAGATAAGGCCGGCGATATGGATTTCATTTTTAACACGGCGCCGGCCCTACTGTTAAACGAGCCGGTGTTGAAAACTTTGCCAAAAAGCGCCATTATTCTGGATCTGGCTTCTGAGCCCGGCGGTACAGATTTTGCTACAGCAGAAGCCCTGGGGCTGCAGGCGCTGCTGCTTCCCGGTTTACCCGGAAAGGCGGCGCCGTACACCGCCGCTGAAATTCTCTCCCGGGTTTACCGGCGCCTGATTTCAGCAAAGATTTCTAGCTTAACCGAAGGGGGGGGAAGATAATGACATCGCTGAAAAATAAAAAAATTGGCCTAGCCATGACCGGTTCTCACTGTACCCTGAGCAATATTCTGCCGCAGGTGGAAAAATTAAAAGAAGCCGGGGCGGAACTATTTCCCATTTTCTCAGAGACGGTCCAGAGTGTTGATACCCGGTTTGGGCCGGCGTCGCAGTGGCAGAACCGCATGGCTGCCATTAGCGGAAAACAACCCTGGCAGACCATCGTGGAGGTGGAGCCGATCGGGCCGCAAAAGCTGCTCGATTTGCTGCTAATCGCCCCCTGCACCGGCAATACCATGGCCAAACTGGCCGGTGGAATAGTTGATGCGGTAGTGTTGATGGCCGCCAAAGCTCAACTGCGCAACCAGAAACCTGTTTTACTGTTTGTTTCCACCAATGACGGCCTGGGCTTGAACGCCAAAAATCTGGCCTTGCTGATGAACACGAAACATATCTACCTGGTACCATTTGGGCAGGACGATCCGCAGGAAAAGCCCAATTCGCTTGTTTCCAATCCCGATTTAATCCTGCCGGCCGCCGCAGCGGCGCTGCAGGGCAGGCAGTTGCAGCCTGTAATCATTTGCTACAAGAAATAGGTCAATGGCAATAAGAACAGCTTTTGCCAATGTTTATTTTTCTTGATATACTTGAGGAGGTGTCCGGTATGACCTCCGTACTTGGGAAAGTCATTACCGCCATGATCACCCCCTTTGACCAGCGGGGTGAAGTAAACTATGATGCGGTGGTTAAGTTAACCCGCCTGCTGATTGAAAACGGCTCCACCGGGCTGGTTGTCTCCGGAACTACCGGGGAATCTCCGGCCTTAAGCGTGGAAGAAAAGTTAAAGTTATTCAGGGTGGTGGCCGGGGCTGCAGAAAAAAAAGCCGCGGTTATCGCCGGAACCGGCGGCAATTGCACCGCCGCTTCAATAGAGTTGACCAAAAAGGCTGAGCAGACCGGAATAGACGGGATTTTGCTGGTTACCCCGTATTACAATAAACCTGACCAGAGAGGACTTTACGAGCATTTCAAAGCAGTTGCAGCGGCGACACGGCTGCCGGTAATGCTGTACAATGTTCCCGGGCGGACCGGGATTAATATGGCCGCCGAGACCACCCTTAAACTGGCGGAAATCGATAATATCGTGGCCATAAAGGAAGCGAGCGGCAACCTGGAGCAGGCGGCGCTAATTTGCAAGCAAGCGCCCCCGGGCTTCTTCCTTTATGCGGGAGACGACGCCATGACCCTGCCCCTTTTGAGCGTCGGTGCGGTGGGAGTGGTCAGCGTGGCCTCGCATCTTGTCGGGCGCAAAATTGAAAAGATGATTGACCTGTTCTGGAAGGGCGAATATGCTGCCGCGGCGGGTCTGCACGGGGATCTTCTGCCGCTTTTCAAAGGCCTGTTTATGGAGACCAACCCGGTACCGATTAAGGCGGCCCTTAATCTAACCGGCTTCCCCGCCGGGCCTCCGAGGCTGCCGCTGCTTCCCATGGAAGGAGAAAATTTGCGCCGCCTGGAGAAGCTACTGCGCCAAAGTAGTGTCCTTCCAGCTTAAGCGGGAAGCGATTGAAACACTCAAATATGGAAAAAATAGCGTTGAGGAGGCCTCTTCATTGCGTCGTAAATCTGGCAAAACAGAATATGTACAGGTTATTCCCCTGGGCGGTGTCGGAGAAATCGGGAAGAACATGTTTGCGCTGCGCTACGGAGAAGAGCTAATTCTTCTTGACTGCGGATTGAAGTTCCCTGAAGAAGAGATGCACGGCGTCGATATTGTTATTCCGGACATAACTTTTTTACTGGAAAACCGCGAACAGTTGCTGGGCATTGTCTTGACCCATGGCCACGAAGATCATATCGGCGCCGTCCCGTATGTTATCGGCGATCTGAACGTGCCCATTTACGGAACCCGCCTCACCCTGGGGCTGCTGGAACAGAAGCTGGCCGAACACGAAATCTTGCACGACGTAGTACTGCGCGAGATTACAGCGGATCAAACCTTAAAAATATCCCCCCATATAACCCTGGAATTTTTTAGGACAAACCACAGCATTCCCGATTCCGTGGGAGTAGCTGTAGATACTCCAGCCGGTACGATCGTCTATACCAGTGACTTTAAATTCGATCATACTCCGGTGGACGGCAAGGTGACCGATTTTCATAAACTGGCCGAGCTGGGGCGGCGCGGCGTGCTGGCCGCCCTGCTCGATTGCACTAATGCAGACCGGCCGGGCTTTACCCTTTCGGAGAAAGAAGTGGGGCGGACCATTGACGATGTGTTCCGCCTGGCCGGCAGCCGCATTATTTTTGCCACCTTTGCCTCCAATATTCACCGCATTCAGCAGGTCGTCAGTGCCGCGCACCGTTACCGGCGCAAAATCTGCATTGTCGGCCGCAGCATTGTCGGTTCCGTGGAAATTGCCTCCAAGCTCGGTTACCTGGATATTCCCCCGGGGATGCTGGTAGATATCGATCAGATTAACCAGTATCCCCAGGACAAGCTGGTCCTGATTACCACCGGCAGCCAGGGTGAACCCATGTCCGCCCTGACCCGCATATCGCTGTCCGATCACCGCCGGGTAGAGATTGTCCCCGGCGACACGGTCATAATCTCCGCCACCCCCATTCCGGGAAATGAAAAGCTGGTGGCCCGCACGGTGAACAATCTTTTTCAACGGGGCGCTGAAGTTATTCACCGCTCCATTTCAGGAGTCCACGTATCCGGGCACGGCAGTGAAGAAGATATTAAATTAATGCTGAACCTGCTCCGGCCCAGTTATCTAATCCCGGTGCACGGCGAGTATCGCCACCAGTGTTATTGCGCCAAAGTGGCCGCCCAAGTGGATATACCGCTGGAAAATACTTTCCTGGTGGAACCGGGGACAGTCCTGGAGTTTGGCGAAGGAAAAGGGAGGATCGCCGGTACAGTTGCCGCCGGGCGGGTGATGGTGGACGGGTTCGGCATCGGTGATGTGGGTGACGTAGTCTTAAGAGACCGCCGCATTCTTGCCGAGGAAGGGATTGTGGTCATTGTGATGACCATTGACCCCGGGCCGGGCAAACTGGTCTGCGGCCCGGAAATAATCACCCGGGGCTTTGTCTATGTCCGGGAATCGGAGGAACTGCTTGAGGAAGCAAGACAGCTTATTATCGCCAGGATTCTTAAGCTAAGCCGGGAGCAGTTAACCGACTGGAACGCCGTCAAAGCCGGCGTACGCGATACTGCGGCTTCTTTTTTCTACGAGCGCACCGGCCGCCGCCCCATGATCATTCCCATTATTATGGAGCTTCCTGCCGGTGAAAACAGCGAAGATAATCTGGCCTAGTTCCCGGCAATCCTTTCAAAGTATGGCGTCGTTGCCGGGAAAATACGCATTAACTATCTAATCAATCTGGTTCCCCGGCCACCAAAGATGAAGCGGCCCGCCTGGCCGTGCCGGCTCCGCGGGCCGCTGTTATGAAATGATTAAGCCCGGGGCGTTAACGGGACAACTTCCGCCGCAGCCCCAGCAGCACGGCGCCGCCGGGGATCAGGCCCAGGGCCAGCAACTCCCCAAGGGGCAGGGTTCCCCCGGTGCGGGGCAGCTCCTTCTTAGACGGCTTTTGGGGAGGCCCGGGATCGTCAGGTTTCTCTTCGGGTTCGTCCTCTGAAGCAGTAATGCTGATATCGTCCACGTAGAAGTTAATGGGAAAGCTATCCATTTCATTTTCGTTTATCCAATCATACATTGCTTCAAAATCCAGGGCTGCTCTAACGGTCAGGGTAAAAGTCTTACCCCTGTACTCAGAGAGGTCGTACTCATGATCCTGCCAGCCATGGCTATGGGAGCAGGCATAGAGGACCTGCTGATCGTCGATCAAGACTTCCAGCCAGCTATATTCATCACCGTCGAATTCAATGTCTTCAGTTCCCTCCGCGAACTCTACCAGGAAGGCCAGCTGCAGCAGGGGATCTTCCGCCCAGGCCGGCAGGGTGATCTCCTGGGCAATGGCAGCAATACCGGGGGAAGGATACATTCCCCCGCCGCCATCGCCCATGTGGGCAGCGTAATTGCCCCCGGAAACCTGGCTTCCCTGCACCGCGGGGAAGAGTCCGCTCTCGATGACGTCCCAGCCGCTGAAGTCGCCGGTTTCAAAACCGCCGTTTTCGATCAGCTCCACCCCGTCCACCTCAAGGGTGAAGTTGTCCACGTAATAATTTACGGGGTAAAGACCATCTAAAGTCCCGGTTATAATGGTCAAGGTGAAAGTATCGCCGACACCCTCCTCCAGATCATCCAGATCGTATTGGTAGGTCTGCCACCCACCGCTGTCTGCATCAATAAAGAAGATCTCCTCGCCATTGATTAAAACTACTAAATAGTCAAATTCACTATCAGAACCGTCTACTAAGTAATCAAATTCCAGGACAAGCGGCCCTTCGGCTCCGCTGGGGATGGCCACCTCCTGCTCGATGATCGCTTCCACTGTATAATTGGGGTGCATCCGTTGGTCCCCCATGAGGGCAGCATGGTCGCCGGAATGCACCTCTTCTCCTTGCACTTCAGGGAGCATATTAATCCCGTCAACACTCCAGCCGCTGAAGTCCCCGGTTTCAAAGCCGCCGTTGACCACATATTCAATCAGCGGCCCCGCCGCCGCCGCGCGAAGCGGGCTGAACAAACCCGAAACCAGCAGTACGGACAGCAATACCGCCAATCCGGTTAAAAGGGGTGATCTAGAGCCGTAAAGATAGGAGCTTTCATAAATTGCACCTCCAAATATGAGTTGTGGTGTATATTTTCTTTTTATAACCCGGATGTCCTTCCTGAAATGGGAGTCCATTAAAAATTTATCTATTTATTAACTCTGGTAAATTCTACTGGTAAAAAATCCAATTAAATTCCCCTCTTAAAAGGAGGTTTCCGGGCCAACCGGGGTACACTGAAAACAGGGGCGCCCTTTGAGCGCCCGTGATAACCCGGCAAACTTTATCCTTGAGGCAGCCAGCCAGCGCCGCCGGGGCCGGGCAAAGCGGATTGATCGTGGCCGAAGGCTATTGCCGGCCCTGGTACCGGTATTTTTTAAATAGATAGTTAAAGGGATATTTGCGTATAATTCACAGGTCAAGATCCGGTCCCAGATCGCGGGTGGCGACGAGGTTGGAGCCGCTGCCGGCGAAGTTTGCGACAATGATCTCGCCGCAGCGCACCGGCGCCCGGACTTTGATACGGCTTAAAGCGGCGGCTGCCTCGCGTACCAGGGTCTTGGGGATGGGGCCGTCGGTTTTGACGGGCAGTCGCGGCAGCGCCGCTCCGTCCACGGCCACGGTGCCGGTGAGAACGCGCCGCGGATCGGTGTATTCCTGGAGTGCGTATTCTTCACCGCGCCTGCACTCATGGCCGCTAACCGTTAACCCCGCCTCGCCGGGACTGACGGTCACCGTGCAGCTCAGGGGGCAGTTGATGCAGGTAAATTCACGCTTTGGATTCATGAACCGCTTCCCCCTTTAGCGTTACTTCAATGGTATCACCGCCGGCCAGGCCGCTTAAACGGGACGGATCCAGCGTCAGGCGCAGCATCTCCGGCGGCCTGACCATGCGCTCTTTTTTTTGCGCCAGTACTGTTCCGCGGTGCAGCGCCTGCAGGCGCACCTCCCGCTGCTCCGCCTGCACCCGGAAATAGAGATCCACGGCCTCGTCCGCGGGCAGGCTCAGGCGCTGCGGCACCACGTAGGCGATGCCTTCGCCGGCCATAACCCGTGCTTCGCCGCCGGTTTTACGGTTCCGGAGATAGCGCGCCGCGCCACGCCCGGCCCTCTGGGCCGTCAATGTGACATAATCTACCAGATCGTGCACGTGGACAACATTCCCGCAGGCAAAAAACCCGGGAACACTGGTAGCCATATCCTGGTCCACTACCGGCCCCCCGGTGGCGGGATCAAGGGGTATCCCGGCCTGCCGGGTAAGCTCATTTTCAGGGATCAGGCCCACCGAGAGGATCAAGGTGTCGCAGGGGATAAAGCGCTCGGCGCCGCTCTGCGGCCGGCCCTTTTCATCTACGGGGGCCACGTTGACCCCTTCCAGCCTTTTTTTGCCGTGCAAAAAAGTAACGGTGTGGGAAAGGTAGAGGGGAATGGAAAAATCGTCCAGGCACTGCACCACGTTGCGGGTCAAGCCTCCGGGGCGGGGTGCGATCTCAAAAACCCCCAGCACCCGGGCTCCCTCCAGGGTCAGGCGCCGGGCCATGATTAAACCGATATCCCCCGAACCGAGGATCACGATTCGCTCTCCCGGCATAACCCCTTCCATGTTAATCAAGCGCTGCACGGCGCCGGCGGTGTAAACGCCGGCAGGGCGGTACCCCGGCAGCAGCACCTGGAAGCGGCTGCGCTCGCGGCAGCCCATGGCCAGGATGACCGCTTCAGGCTGCAGGGTTAAAAGTCCTTCCGGGTTTGCCGCGGTGAGCCGGCGTTCCGGGGAGAGGGAAAGCACCATGGTCCCGGTCAGCAGCTTTATGCCGGGGCGGCGGCGCACCTCGCGGACAAAGCGGTGGGCATATTCCGGACCGGTCATGGAAGCCCCGAAGATAAAGTTGCCGAAGCCATCGTGGACGCACTGGTTTAAGATGCCGCCCAACTCCCGGTCCCGCTCCAGGAGAAGGATATTTTTGCAGCCGGCATCATAGGCCGCAGCAGCCGCGGCCAGGCCCGCAGGCCCGCCCCCGATGACCGCAAGTTCGGGATTTTGCTGTGTATTAATCATCAATCCACCACTCCTTTTTTTGCGGCGAAGGCTCCTTGGTCCGCCGGCTAAACAGGGGTGAGCCGGGGCCGCTCTTGGTCAGCTTTTCCAGCGGTATGCCCAGCTCTCTGGCCATAAGCAGCGACACCCGGGGCATGCAGAATCCGCCCTGGCAGCGGCCCATCCCCGCCCGGGTGCGCCTTTTAACCGCATCCAGGGTGCGGGCCGGCACAGGGCGGTGCAGGGCTTCAATGATCTCCCCTTCAGTCACATGTTCGCAGCGGCAGACGATGCGGCCGTAGCGGGGGTCTTTCCTGATCAGGGCGGCGCGCTGCGCTTCGTCAAGGTTTTTAAAGTGGGTGATGTCGCGCCGGTACGGGTTAAAGTTTTCTTTTTCTTCCAGTTGCAGCCCTTCCGCGGAGAGGATCTCCAGCACCAGTTCAGCGATGGCCGGGGCGGCCACCAGGCCCGGAGATTGAATACCGGCCACGTGGATCAGGGCGCCGAGATGGCGGGAGGGGGCAATATGAAAATCCTCGGTATAGGTGGCGGCCCGCACGCCGGCAAAAAAAGTGATCAGGGACTGGCGGGCATTATACCCGGGCAGAAGGGGGTTAAATTTTTCTATAATACGCTCCAGCCCTTCACGCGATACCGAGGTGTCTTCCCGGTCGGGTACTTCGTAAGCGGTAGGGCCCCATTCCGGGTTGCCATCCACCGTGAGCATGGTTCCGCCCCCCTTGGTGAAAGGATCGATCCCCAGCGCCAGTATTCCCGTGGCCATGGCGGCATGATTGGCAGTATTTTCCGCGTCAAAGATGAGCAGCTCTCCTTTGCGGGGGTGCAGGGTAAATTCCGGGGGGCCGGCCATCTCTGCCACCCGGTCGGCGTAAATCCCGGCGGCATTGATACAGTAGCGGGTTAAAAAGCTGCCGCGGTTGGTAACCACTTTGTGAATGCGGCCTGCTTTTTGCTCCAGGGCGGTTACCTCAGTTTCCAGGTAGAGGGAAACACCGTTGCTAACCGCGTTTTCGGCATAAGCCACGGTTAATTTATAGGGTGAAGTCATGGCGGTGGAGGGGGCCAGGAAAGCCCCCTTA
This sequence comes from Bacillota bacterium, assembly GCA_029552125.1. Lineage (GTDB taxonomy): Bacteria > Bacillota > Dethiobacteria > DTU022 > DTU022 > JAKPEE01. The sequence goes on from JAKPEE010000069.1 coordinate 157,816, forward strand.
ATTTCAGGGGATAAACCCGGCTCCATGGCCAGGGCCTGCTCCCGGCTGATTACTTCCACCGGGATTCCTGCACTCTGGCCCCGCGCCTTGATCAGGTCCAGCAAAAACAGCTCTTCTTCTTTAAATACCAGGCCCATCAGGCCGGACTGGCAAAAGGGGACGTCCAGCTCAGCGCAAAGCTGCGCAAACATGGCGTTGCCTTTGACATTCAGCGCGCTGCGCAAACTGTCAGGCTCCTGGACAATGCCGGAATGAACCATGCCGTTGTTGGCTTTGCTGGCGCCGCATCCCACATCGGCCTCCTTTTCCAGCAGGACAATTTTCAGTTTGTAGCGTGACAACTCCCTGGCTATGGCCGTACCGACAACACCGGCCCCGATGATCACCACGTCGGCGCGGCCAATGATCTCGGGGTTACCGGCGGGAGCCCGGTAAGGCTGAGGGCCACCCTCCAGCGCTTTGATTTCATTGACCACACTTTTTACGCCACGCAGCGTCCCTGCCAGGTGCCCGGCCCGAACAACCTGCTCCCAGCAGGGCACCTGCCCGGCCAGGTGCACCAGGCCGTCTTCTTCTGTTACAGAGAGATTGAACTCACCGAGCCCGTTTTCCGCAAACAGCTCCTCGACCAGCGTTTGAATTGTTTTGGGCATTAATATTCACCGGCCTTTACGGCAGATATCAATACTGTTATCCAGAAAAATTCGCTTAAAAAGGAATTAATCCTTTTTCAGAGTAAAATCACAGAATTGCAAGACTTGCAAAAAAGTTCGCTTGCCACGCCGTCCGGCCCATCATTATTCATAAACAAAGGCGCAGATAATGAAACCTTTGGCGAAAGATGCCTGTCTATGACTAGTAAAGGGCCTTACACCGCCGCCTGAAGCGGTTAGGTTAGCTAAAAAATCACATGATCTAGATATTCAGGCGGCAATTACCTTTAGATTTTTGGAAAGCAGTAAGATATATTTGACGGTACCGTCAATAATTTTTCGCAAATTCATTTACCCGCCTGGTAGGCATCAGTTAACCAGCAGTTACTTTTGAACCATCCATGGCACTCAGTTCCTCAAGATGTCTCATACTCATATAACGCTTGGTTCCCCATTCTTT